>CAYSAG010000153.1:0-11977 GCA_964428935.1 uncultured Planctomycetaceae bacterium
CACCCAGCGCGCAGGCGGCACATAACCGAACGTCCGGGTGTTCGTCGTCGTTTTTCAACACTGAGATCAAGGGCTCGACAGCGCGTCGATCGCCAATTTTCTCCAGCGCCGCGGCGGCCTCGACTTGAACCATGCAGAATTCGTCTTCGAGCGCCGCCACGAGCGGCTCGACGGCACGCGGGTCCCCAATTTCACCCAACGCGGAGGCGGCGCAGGCCGCCAGTTCCCGGACGTCCCAGTCCTGGTCACTGTCCTGCAGCACAGAGATCAATGGCTCGACCGCGCGCCGGTCACCAAGCTCCCCGAGCGCGATGACGGCCGCCTCGCGAACTTCCAGCTCTTCGTCCTCCAACGCAGCAATCAGTGGCTCAACGGCCCGTCGGTCACCCATCCGGGACAGTGCAGAAGCAGCTTCGCGGCGGACGTACCAATCGTCGTCCTTTAGCGCCGCGATGAGCGGCTCGACGGCTGGCGAGGTAGGGAACTCCCGAAGTGCGTGCGCGGCTGCCCGCCGAACCCCCTGTTCCTCGTCTTTCAATGCGGAAGCAAGGGGCTCAACCGCAGGTCCGTCGCCGATCTCTCCAAGCGCTTCGGCAGCTGCCCTCCGGACGTCCGGCACCTCGTCTTTCAGCAAAGCGGACAGCGGCTCGACAGCGCACGGGTCGCCGATTTTCGAAAGCGCCGAGATGGCGGCTTCTCGAACACCCGCGTCTTCATCGTTGAGGGCGTCGAACAAGGCCAGCATGGCCCCTCTTGCTCGCCACCCGAGTCGCTCTAGAGCCTCTGCTGCTCTGCGCTTGGCGACCGCTCGGCCTGTGCGAAGCGTCTTGATCTTCCGCTTCACTTCTTTCGGGGCCTCTGCTTCCCACTGTTGCAGTTTGGAGTCTTGCACCACCTCGCATCCCCCATTGACTTGGCTGGTTGACTTCCTTCTTTCCCACACAGGTCCGCGCTCGGCCGCCTGCCTCACAGAGCCGCTGAGACGTTCCACCGCTTTGACGGTGCATTGGCTTGCGAGTCCGAGCTGCCACGCTCTCCGCTAAAGCGGCCAGACCATGTCGGGAAAACCGACGCCGTCCGTTTCGGACCAAACGCCCCGGACTCACTAGAAGTCCATCATAGCATTCGCTCCCCCCGATGGTAAACGTGCGTTTCCAAAATCTTGCTCACATCCCTGGCATTCGACTTTGCTCCCGCCTCCGCCGACCGCTTCCGAAGTCTCTCGAGCGGAGAACGGCAACAGACCTCAAAACCTCTCGCTCGTAAATGGGCCCCACTCACAAGGACACCACTCTGCGCCGTCCAGCCCACCTCGGCCACCTTGCCCGCGACACTCCGCGCAACCAGCCCGTTTCGGTCGGCGCGAACCCCCTCAGTTCTGGCGACACCGCCCGCTCAACGCCGTTTTCTCACCCAACCGACCCAACTTCCGCACCTCAGCCACAGCCTCCACCCGTGCGGATTTGTGAGCCGACCGGGGCGCGCTCGGCCGGGAGCCGCTGGCAGACCGGCTAATGGCCCGGTTCTCGTTGTAGCAACGGGTACAGCTCGGCCACGAACACGGCCAGCACCATCAACAAGGCTCCCAGCAGTTGAACTGGCGCAAGCCGGTCGCCGTGGAGCAAGTACCCGAAGGCCGCGGCGAAGATCGGCTCCAGCACAATGATGACAGCCGTCTCGACGGCCGAAAGCCGTCTCTGGACGAAAGTCTGGACAAAGAATGCGACGGCCGTGGCCAGCACGCCCGTAATCAACAGGGCGGGCCAGACTTCGGCTGGCGGCCACTCCAGCGACACAACCGATGGTCGCACCACCGCCAGAACCGCCCAAGACCCGGCAAGTACAACGGTGGCGCCGACCAGTTGTCCGAAGGCCAGCACCGTCGCGTGGTGGTGCTTTGCGTAGCGATCCAGCAGCGCCACGTGCAGTCCGAACGCTGCGGCGGCGTGCAACGTGATCCAATCGCCCGCGGCCATCGGGCGAGGCGCTGCCCCAGCGAGCAGGGCCACTCCCACCAGGCTCACGCCGACCGCCGCCCAGAGCACCCATTTCATGCGGACGCCGAAAAGCAGTCGGTTGGCCACAGGGGCGGCAACCACGCACAGCCCGGTAATCAGACCGGTGTTGGTCGCCGTGCTCCGCTGCAAGCCCAGCGTTTGGAGAAGGAAGGCCGCGCCGAGGACGGTTCCGATCAGGGCTCCGCAGCGGAGCGTGCGGACGTTGATCCGGCCAGCGCAGAACGGCGCGAGACACGCAGCGCCGATCAGGAACCGCACCGCCAGGAAAGACACCACGCGGTAGACCTCGACGGCGTCCTTGACCACGACGAACGTCCATCCCCAGACAGCGACCACGGACAGCAGCAGAGTCGAAAGCGCAAGGCGGGCAATCATGAGTAGTATTTTCGGTTCTCGCTGAGTCGCATGCGGTGTCGAAAGGCAATGGGACAAGCCGCCCCTTTCCGAGGTCGTCTGGCTCGACGAACGAAAGATCCCGGTAAGGGAAAGAGCAGCATGTCCGCGACCTGATTGTACCACCACCGGTTCGAGCTTCGCAGCGAGCGGCACGTGGCCACCCAGCTCTCGAAGCGACAGGCGGCTCTTGCTCTCCGCCAGCACGAGCCGACCGGTTACGCTGGCGTGGTGCCGCGTCGACCGAACGTCGTCGAGGGTACGAGGATTGCCAGTGGCTGACTGTGCCAATCGGCCGCAAGCGGGTGATTGTGCGGCTGCGGATTCCGAGGGTTGGCTGTCGGGCGCCAGCCAGCGAGGGGTCGCACGCTGTAGCAACCGGCCTCGGTACTTTCGTCGAACCGGCAGAGTTGCAATCTTGTGTACGACCGACACAACCCTTACCGTCCTCCCAAGCCGCAAGCTTCCCGCAGCTTGACGTCTGGGACGCGGCCGAGAAACGGCGGAAGACCGCAGCCGGCCGCACGGCCTGGCACGGAAGGGACTGCACCGGTCCGGTCCGTCTGGCCGCGGCCACTGGCAGGAACGACTCGACCAAAGCTGGTCAGCTGGAGCGGGTGCGTCGACGGGAGCCCGAGCCGGGAGCCCAAAAGTCGCTCCCGCCGAGCTGTCGCCTCACCGGGCCGAATCTTTCCAGCCGTCAGGCGGCGTAGTAGAATAGCGCACCGTGCGGCTTGCCCTTTGGTGGGCTGGGGCAAGAGCGAGTCAGTGGGATGGGCGCGCTGGCCGGCGCCTGGGAAGTCAGCTCACCGTCAGGTCCGCGTCGGTTCAGGTGGAAGCGGGGCGGACACGTTTCGACTCTCCACAAAAAAGGCTGCATGTCACAGGCAACGATTTCGTTCGCCAATCCGCAGCAGATTCGCTTTCTGTTCGGTGCTCACGACACGTACGTTCGGCGTCTGCGGGACTCGATCGGCGTCGAGGTGGTTCTCCGCGGCGACGAAGTTCGGCTCCACGGCAGCGAAGACCAGATCGAGCTGGGGCGGCAGATCGTCGAGGAGCTGCGGACGATCATCGAACGACAGGGGTACCTGCGCGAGTCCGAATTTCAGCGGGTATTGGGAGATTTCGTGGGCCGCGCGGAGGAAGACGACGTCGAGAAGATCGACCTGTTCGAGTCGGCCAAGAGCGTGCGACCGTTGACGGCCGGGCAACGTCGCTACGTCCGGGCGGTCCGAGAAAACTCGCTGGTGTTCTGTATTGGCCCGGCCGGTTCGGGAAAGACCTACTTGGCCGTGGCCATGGCTTTGCACGCGCTGCGTCGCCAGCAAGTGCGAAAAATTGTGCTGGTGCGGCCGGCGGTGGAGGCGGGCGAGAAGCTAGGCTTTCTTCCGGGCGACATTTTCGCGAAAGTCAACCCCTACCTGCGGCCCTTGCTCGACGCGCTCAGCGAAATGCTGAGCTACGAACAGGTGCGGCGGTACATGGACAACGACGTCATTGAAATCGTGCCGCTGGCGTTCATGCGAGGCCGCACGCTGAACAACACCTTCATGATTTTGGACGAAGGTCAGAACACGACGGTCACGCAAATGAAGATGTTTCTGACCCGAATGGGGGTCGATTCCAAGATTGTCGTGACCGGCGACGTCACTCAGGTGGACCTGGCCGCTCACGTGCAGTGCGGTCTGACCGACGCCATCAACCGTTTGGCTTCGATTGACGGCGTCGCCGTGGTGAAGCTGCAAAAGGCCGACATTGTTCGCCACCCGCTTGTGGGAGAGATTGTCGAGGCGTACGAGCGCAAGTCGAGCAAGAAGTCGCGCGACGGCCGCTGAGCGTTCGGGCTGAGTGCAGCGTCGGCCCGTGGTCGCGCTGTTCAGGCACTCTTTCGCAGGACGCTCTCCTCACTCGCTCCTTCTGCGGCCTCGTTCTGTACCTCGGGTGCAAGACGGACCATGGCCATTTTTGGCGCCAAGACGCAGAAGAAAACTCGCCTGTCGCGGGCGGCCGAAATCGGGGCGTCCATGACGTGGGGAGGCCGTTTGCGAGAGTCGCTCCGCAACCGCAGCCTCGTCCTGCGCATTCTGCTGGCTCTGCTGACGATTGTGGGCGTCATTCTGGTGACCGAAGCGTGGCACGCTCCGTTTCGCTTCCGCTTGGGCGACCGGCCGGAGCATGGAGTGCAGGCGCGGGTCACCTTTCGACAAATCGACCGCGTCGAAACGGAACGGGCTCGGTACGAACGGGGCGAGACGGCCCCGCCGGTGTACGACGTGTTCGAACAAGGACAGCGACTCGTCGCGCCGGGCGAGACGATCGACGAAGAACGGCTGCAGCTGTTGATGGCCGAGCACGAAGCGGTCGAGTCGCAGCGGTCCATTCAGAACCGGCTGGTTCGAGTCGTCGTGGCGTTCGCCCTGTTGGCGGCCTTGACGGCCTTCGCCGGCTACTTTCTGGCTCGCACCCAGTCGAAGCTGGTCAACAGCCCGGGCGAGCTGTCGGTCTACCTGCTGACCGTCTTGCTGACCGTCACGCTGGGACGCTGGGCCTCGATCGACCCTTGGCGAGCAGAGGTGCTCCCCCTGCTCTCGGCCGTCATGGTGCTGGCCGTGGCTTACGACCAGGTCGTCGCCACAATCACCACCATCGTGCTGGCTCTGCTGCTGACCTTGTCGACGGTGGGCAGTTTGGAGCATTTCCTTCTGCTGACCGCTGCTTCGGCCACCGCCATTCTGTGCCTGCCGCGTGTCTCCTCCCGCTCGACGCTCATTCGCGCCGGGTTCCTGGCCGGGTTGGTGTTCGCCTTGGTCTACTGCGGCAACGTGACTTTGCACAGCCTCTCGCTGAAAGACACGTTGCTTCAGTGGTCCACGTGGACCACCGCCCTGCGCGAACTGGGTTGGTGTTTGGTCGCCGGCTACCTGGTTGCTGGAAGCCTTCCGTTCATCGAGCGGGCCTTCGGCGTGGTGACGGACATCAGCCTGCTGGAGCTGTGCAACATTTCGCACCCGTTGTTACAGGAACTGGTGCGACGGGCTCCCGGGACGTACAACCACTCCGTCGCGGTCGGGACCATCGGCGAAGCAGCGGCGGAGGCCATCGGCGCGAACGGGCTGCTGGTGCGGGTCGGGGCCTACTTCCACGACATCGGCAAGCTGCTCAAACCCGAGTACTTCATCGAGAACAACCTGGAGGGAGGCGAAAGCCGACACGACAAACTGGCTCCCGCCATGAGCACGCTGATCATCATCGGACACGTCAAAGACGGCGTCGACCTGGCCAAGCAGTACAACCTGCCGCCCAAGATTATTGACTTCATTGAGCAGCACCAGGGGACGACACTGGTGCAGTACTTCTTCCACGAGGCGACCAAGCAGGCCGACCGTCAGCCGGACCACAAGACAGACGCCGAAGAATCCCGCTTCCGCTACCCCGGGCCGAAACCGCAGTCGAAAGAGACGGCCATTCTGCTGCTGGCCGACGCCGTGGAAAGTGCCAGCCGAACGCTGTCCGACCCCACCCCGAAACGAATCGAGAACCTGGTCCACGACATTGTCATGAGCCGCCTGCAGGACGGTCAGCTCGACGAAAGCACGCTCACGCTGACCGAAGTGCGAGCCATCGAAGAGTCGCTCACCAAGTCGCTGATCGGGATCTACCACGGACGAATCAAGTACCCGGAGAGAGAACCGGCCCGGGCGTAGTGGGCTTCGGTCGCAAGTCGGCGACCGGGTTCCGGCCGCACGACGGTCGAGCGTCTTTCTGCCCTGTTCCGCCCCGCCTCCTACCGCTTCCAAGCGAGCCGTCCCTACGGAACGCGGCTCATGTCACACGAGAGCCCGCCGGCCGCCGGAACGTAGCAGTGCCGCACGTAGTCCATGACCATTCGGTCGGCGTTGAACCGCCACCCCAGCGTCCGGACCGCTCGTTTCATCCGTCTGATCCAGCCTTGCGGCAGGTCGTCGGCGTCCCGGTCGTAGTAGAGCGGAATGACTTCGTCCCGCAGGACTTGAATCAGCGCCCGGTTGTCGCGGTCGTCTTGAATCTCCTGGTTGGCGTGGGTCAGACCGTTTCCAATGGCGAAGCCGTTGGAGCCGTCATAGGCTTCGGCCCACCAGCCGTCCAGAATGGAGCAGTTCAGGCCGCCGTTGAGCACCACCTTCTGGCCGCTCGTGCCCGACGCCTCCAAAGGCCGACGCGGGTTGTTCAACCACAAGTCGACTCCTTGCACCAAGTGCCGAGCCAGGTTGATGTCGTAGTCCTCCAGGAAGACGACCTTGCCGAAAAAGTCTGGGTGCTGCGTCAACTGGAAAACTCGCTGCAGAATCCGCTTGCCCTCTTCGTCGGCCGGGTGCGCCTTGCCAGCGTAAATGATTTGGACCGGCCGCTCGCTGTTGTTGACGATTTCGGCAAAGGCGTCCATGTCGCGGAAGACCAAATCTGCCCGCTTGTAGGCGACCATGCGACGAGCAAACCCAATGACCAGTGCGTGCGGGTCCAGCGCGTTGCTCAACGCCGCCAACTGCTCCTGCGACGCCCCACGCCGTTCCGCCTGCTCGACCAACCGAGCTCGGGCGTAGACGATGAGCCGGGTCTTCAACGACTGGTGAATCTCCCACAGCTCGCCCGGCGTCACCCGCTCGAAGTCGGCCCACACTTCCGGCTCGCCGGTTCGCAAGTACCACTTCGGCGGCAGAACGCGGTCGTAGAGCACTCGCATTTGAGCGGCCAGCCAGGTGGGCACGTGGACGCCGTTGGTAATGTGGCCAATGGGAATCTCTTCCTCTCGCTGCCACGGCCACAAACAGCTCCACATGCGGCGAGTCACCACACCGTGCAGTGACGAAACGGCGTTCGCCCGTCGACTGACTTTGAACGCCAACACGGTCATGCAAAACGGCTCGTCCCGCCGTTGCGGGTCGACCCGCCCCAGGCCAATCAGCGTGTCGTGGTCCAACCCCAGCTCGTCCGCCAACGGCCCCACGTGCTCCTCGACCAACGCCGGATCGAAAAAGTCGTGGCCCGCCGCCACCGGCGTGTGCGTCGTGAAGACGCACATGGCCGCCGTCTCTCGCAGTGCCTGGTCGAATGGCAAGCCGTCCTCCTTGATGCGGATTCGCATGATTTCTAACGGCGCAAAGGCCGAGTGACCTTCGTTCATGTGAATGACGCTGGGCAGAATGCCCAGTGCGTGCAAGGCTCGAATGCCGCCAATGCCCAAAATGATTTCCTGACGGATTCGGGTTCGAGCGTCTCCGCCGTAGAGCCGAGCCGTCAGTTTGCGGTCTTCTTCACTGTTCTGTGGAATGTTCGTGTCGAGCAAGAACAGCACGACGCGGCCCACGTTGACACGCCAGACGCGAGCGAAAATCGTGTCGTTGCGAGTCCGAACCGACACGACCACCGGTTCGCCGTCCTTGCCTCGAGCCGGCTCCAAAGGCAGCTTCTCCACGTCCACCTCGGCCGGCAGCTCTTCCTGCCACCCGTCCGCCCGAATCCTTTGAGCAAAGTACCCCTCGCTGTAGAACAGTCCCACACCGACCAGCGGAACACCCAGGTCGGACGCACTCTTCAAATGGTCGCCTGCCAGGACCCCCAAGCCGCCGGAGTAAATCGGCAGCGACTCGTGCAGTCCAAACTCGGCCGAAAAGTAAGCCGCCACCCGGTTTCCCAAAATGCCGGCGTGAGTCGCTCCCCACGTGTCGTCCGACTCCATGTACTCCCGCCAGCGACGGTAGGCCCAGTTGACCCGCGAGTGCAGCACCAGCTCCCGCGCCCGCTCCTCCAGCTTCTGCGGCGTGTAGTGCCGCAGCAGCTCAATCGGGTTGTGACCAATCTCCGACCACAGCGCCGGGTCGATTTCACGAAAAATGCTGGTCACCTCCGGCTGCCAACTCCACCACAGATTCCGCGCCAGCTCCCAAAGCTTGTCGTGCAGAGTCTTGTTGTCCGCCATCCGGTCTACCCTTGCCTCCTGTCCCGCTGAGAAATGCCGAGCGAACGGCCGGTGCCGTGGGCCACCCGACTCGCACCCCAGACCGGGCGCCCGCCGCCCTCGTGACGCTCTTCCCTTCGCTCACACCCCAAAAAAGCCGAGGAAATGAGCACAGAAGAACTTTGGAGTATACTGGACCGAGCCAGCCGGTCGAGAGCCTGGGCCCCCGAAAAAGCGACATTTTCGCGCCTCTGTCAAAATTGGCAAACCAGAAAAGATTAACAGTCTGGGGCTTGAGGAGGCCGCCACGTCGCCCTCCGGACACCTCTTTCACGTACCGCGCAGCAAAGCGCGCAGCGAGCAACAAGAGAATGTCGCAATAGGTTGACTTCGCCAAGGAGCGGGAATGCCAGAAGGCTTGCCACAGAGGCTGGACCTCCCGACGGCGACACCAGCAGCCCGCTGGTGGCTGGCGGTCGCTGTCGCGTCACTGGTCGCCACGCTGGTTTTCTGGAAACCCCTCTGGACCGGCGGCGGCCTCATCGGCGGCGACGTCTACTCGTACTACTTCCCGCAGAAAGTCTTCTACGTCGAACGCCTTCGAGCCGGCGAGTTCCCACTGTGGAACAACCGGACAGGCTTCGGCTACCCGTTGGTAGCCGAAAGCCAAACGGGCGCCTTCTACCCGCCCACGGTCTTGCTCTACTGCCTGTTCGACGTCAACACGGCCTACAGTCTGAACCACCTGCTGCATTACACGCTGGCCTTCCTTTTCGCGGCGTTGTACGTTCGCTCACTCAGGCTCTCGACGGTCGCCTCGCTGCTGGCCGCGCTGGTCTACACGTACGGGTGGTTTCCGCCGCGGAGTTGTGTCGAATGGGCGGTCATTGGGGGAGCCTGGTTGCCGCTGTCGGTGTGGTGCGTCGAGCGACTGCTCGCCAGCGGTCGTCTTCGTTTTGCCTGGGGACTGACCGCCGCGACGACTCTCCAGCTTCTGGCCGGCCACTTCCACCTGGCCTGGGTAACCTTGTTGCTGGTCGGACTTTACGCGGTTGGACGAACGGCCTGGGCGACGCAGACGCCCGACCGGACGACGGACCGAGCTGGCTCGACCTCGCCCCAACCGAACAGCTCGCTCCGTCGACTGCTCGACCGGCCGCTCGGGAAACTAACGCTCGTCCCGGCGGCGCTCGCTGCCGGTTTCGGCCTGGCGGCCGTCCAAATCTGGCCGACGTGGGAGCTGAAACAGCACAGCCAGCGGCGTTCCGTGTCGGCTCAGCACGACCCAGCCATTGGCGTCCTTCCCGGCTGGTACTTGCAGCAAGTGGTCGTTCCGTGGCGGTGGTACTCGCCGCTGGTCGACCGAGACGCCGAGCTGAACCGCTGGGCCAGACGGCACCGCGTGCGGACGAACCAGGTTGAGGCTCACCTGTACTTTGGGTTGTTTCCGCTGCTCCTGGCAGCCGTGGGCGTGGCGGGCGGACTGCGCCGCCGAACCCGCTGGCGTCTGCTGTGGCTGACGGTGGCCGTGGCCTTTCTGACGCTGGCCACCGGCTGGTGGACACCGTTGGTCCGCGCCGTGCCGGGCTTCAGCTTCTTCGAAGGTCTGGGACGCTACACCGTCGCCGTTCAGTTGGCCGTCGCCGTGCTGGCGGCCGCCGGACTGGACGACCTGCTCCGTTGCCCGGGCCGACCGCCGTTGGCCGTGGCCGTGTGCCTGGCGGCCGCGCTGACGGCGTGGAGCGGCCTGCGGTTGACCGGCGACGCCGTCCTTTTGTCTGAGCAGCTCGCTGTGCCGAACCCGCTGTTCGACGGCTCGCGCTTCGCCGCCACCCTGGTCGACCTGGTCCTGCTCAGCCAACTGCTGCTGGTGCCGCTGGCCGTGCTGGCTTGGAAAGTGCCCGTCCGTCTCTCGCGAGCCGAGCCGGTCGCGCCGACGACCAAACCGACGACAGAGAGCGCGAGCGGGTCCGGAAAGACCGCCGGCCCGCTCCTGCTGGCCGTCACGGTCTTGGCCGCCAGCACCGCCGATTTCTGGCTGGTCAGCCGACTGGTCGGCTACACCGACCTGGTGGACGACCCGCCCATTCGGCACGTCGAGCAAAGCCCCGTGGCCCGGGCGCTGGCCAAGGAGCCGCAGCCGGTGCGACTGCTGGCTCCCGGAGCCAACTTTCCGACGGTTTTGGGTGTCTCGTGCTGGCCCGTGTATTTCACGTTCGGCCCGGCCGAGTACGAACGCCCGGAAGCCCAAATGCCTCGCCCGGACCAGTTCTTCACCGACGGCCTTCTGGACCCCGACCAGCTCCGGTGGCTCGACCGCGCCGGCGTGACGCACGTGCTGAGTTTCCGACCGCTTCGGGTGGTGGGCTCGAGCGTGCTGCGGCGAGCCCCCCCGCGTCAGCCGGACGGTCGCCCGTCGTCCACCGAGCGGCCGTCCGAGCCGACTGCGCAATGTGGACGGGCCGACAGGTCCGCGTCCACGAGGGCCACCGCGCGGGCGTCGAAGCCAACGCGAACGGACGGTTCCGCGACCACCGACGTCGCCACTCGCCCGGGCCGCGACGGGACGCCCGTGCTGGAGCTGCTGTGGGCCGGCGTCGACCCGGTCCTGAACGGAGTCTGGGCCCGCGGCGTCGAGCCGGTGTTTCTGTACCGGCTGGCTGGCAGTCGAGGTCGTTTGCATTGGGCCGGAGACCGGCCTGCCGGGGCGTCGGCTCGCATTGTGCAGTACGACGCCAACCGGGTGGTCGTCGACGTCCAAACCCCGCAGCCGGCCACGCTGGTCTTGACCGACTTGGCCTACCCCGGGTGGACGGTCACCGTGGACGGCCGGCCGCAGCCGTCGGTTTCCGCCGCTGAGCAGCTGCCAGCGTCCGGGCTTTCTCGAACTGAACCGCTTTCCGGCGTGGACCGTTTTTTCCGAGCGGTTCGGTTGTCGCCCGGCCGCCACCGGGTCGTGTGGACGTACCGCCCCAAAAGCCTTCGCCACGGCTTGGCCGCGAGCCTCACCACGCTGGCCCTGCTGCTCACCCTCACCTACCTGACAACCCGCCCTCCGCGCGGGCCCTAGCCCTCGGCTCGCCACTGACTGGTTTGCCGGTGCCGTGGATTCGCTCCTCTTCTCGTCCGCCAGAACATGAAGTCATCGATCGATGGTCGGACACGTCCCCATTCGCCCGCTCCCCAGCCAAGTCACTTCGCCCTCCACGCTTCGCCCCGGATGCGCTCAGTCTTTGCGTCGCCTATGGAACCGGTGTTGTGGTCCTTGTTCCGGCCGCCTGACGCAGTAGCCGCATGCGTCCCGGCCGCTTGCGGCCGGCCCATTTTCCGGGACCTCGGCAAGGTCCACGCTGGGCCGAGTTGCCGCACGCAGGCGTTCTACGGTAATTGCTTACTGCCGCGGGACGAATTGATGTTGGCTGATCGGGCGGAAGTGAGTCGAGTTCGCCCGTCATGGGCACGGAGAGGTCGAACGCAGGAGACGGGCTGAGCCGGACGAAGGCCGAGTCGGCAAGCGGGTCGCGGCGCCCGGACGCGCTCTGGGTTCGCCGGTCGACGAGAAGGTTGGCGAGGCAGCTTCGCCAGAAAACACAGCCGAGTGCGTAACGGGAGTCGGTGGTGAGCCGTC
>CAYSAG010000154.1:0-11815 GCA_964428935.1 uncultured Planctomycetaceae bacterium
GGCGGGGGGGGGTGGGAAACAGTCGGACCCTAGACGACACGAACCGCCAGTTGGCAGGTCGAGCGGTCTTCTTGAATGACCTCGGTGCCGGTAATGTCGGCCGGCATGAGGTCGGGCGTGAATTGAATGCGGTTGAAGGAAAGCCCGAGCGTCTCGGCCAGCGAACGCACCAACAACGTCTTCGCCAGTCCCGGCACGCCGACCAGCAGACAGTGACCGCCGGCCAGCACGGCAATCAGCAGCTCCTCCACGACCTGCGTCTGGCCGACAATGACCTTTTGCAGTTCGGACGTAATTCGCCGGTAGGCGTCGGCCGCCAGCTCGACCGCGTCTGCTCCGCTCGGGTCGACCGGCAGCGACAACGGCTCCGGCTGCTGAACGGGGTCGGTTCCCACTGTCGTTTTCTCCGTCCGCTTGCGGTTGTTTGCGCTGTCCGTTTGCGTTTGTGGCGGTGTCCGTTCGGGGTTGCGGCCGTTTTCGGTTGTCGGTCGTTCTCGGCGGCCGCTCGCGGTTCGCTCGACGGCCGCTGGTAGCTCGCGTGGAGACCACTCGCAGCTCGCCGCGGCAGTTCGACGGACAGGGCGAGCCGCGGGAAGCGGCGTCGCCGGACACTCAGCCCGAGCCCTCCGACGCGGACCGTTCCTCCGACCTTTCGGCCGTCGAGGCCCCGCCGGCACTCTCGACCGACGACGAGCCCGCGGAACGCTCGGGCGACGACCAGTCGCCGGAAACCTCCGACCGGACAAAGTGTCCGCTGCGGCCCCCCCGCTTCTCGAGCAAGCGAATGGGCCCCAGGGTCATGGCTCGGTCCACCGCCTTGCACATGTCGTAGACCGTCAAGGCAGCCACGGCCACGGCCGTCAGAGCCTCCATTTCGACTCCCGTTCGGCCGTGTGTGGCCACCGTCGACTCGATTCGAACCGTCGAGCGGTCCACGCACTCGAATTCTACGCTCACGCTGTCGAGCACCAGTGGGTGACAAAGAGGAATGAGGTGCCCGGTTTGCTTGGCGGCCAGAATTCCGGCCAGCCGGGCCACTTCGAACACGTCGCCCTTGGCCACCCGGCGGTCCTGAATCAGTTGCAGCGTCTCCGGCTGCATGTGGACGAAGGCTTCGGCCCGTGCTTGACGGAACGTCACTTCCTTCGAGCCCACGTCCACCATGCGGCTCGCCCCAGACTCGTCAAAATGGGTCAGTCCAGACATGCCTTCGCGGTCGACTTTCGGGGAGTTTTCCTGCGGAGGTCGGCTGGGCTTGAGCCGTGCGAGGACGACCAGCGCGCGGCCGGAAATGGCCGACCACCTCTCGCTGACTTGCCGTCTGCTTCGCGCTACGCCACTTTAGTTGTCCCGGTTGGTGTTGGCAACCGGGTGCCAGCGGCCAGGTCGGCCGTCCTGCCTCGGCGTTTCGAAACGACGCTGCCGCGGGACGTGGGCCGGCGAGAGAACGGCAGGTCGAGCCAGAAGGAGACGTGCCCGTGCAAGAGGCTGCTCACGAAAGACGGTGGCTGGCCGTTGCGGCTGCGCTGGTCACGCTCAGTTGCGTGTCCGCCGCAACCGGCGTCTCGGCCGCGGCCGGCGAAAAGGAAAAGCGAACAGACGAGGGGCGAGCCATTCAGACCGGCGTGGTGGCGGTGCGTCTGCGTCAGCGGGGCGCGTTGCTGGTCGAAGGGTTCGACGGCGAAAAGGTCGACACGCACCGCTGGCGGGTGTGGTTGTCCGACCCCGAGCGGGCGAAGATTGGCGTGGAGGGCGGTCGGCTGGTCATTCGAGCTTCCGGTCCAGTCGGGCACAACGGGCTGTGGCAACTTCACTCGGCCAAGTACAAAGACGTCACGCTGGTGGCGCGAATGGGCGTTCGCAGTGACGGCCCGGCCCCTCACCAGTGCCTGCTGCACCTGTGCGGCGGCGAAATGCCAATCAGTCCGGACCACTGGGTCGAGGTCGCGTTGACGGACCAGGGTCAGAACGCCGTGTTTCGCGTGTTGGCGGCGGCTCCAGAGGGTGTGTTCACGCAACGGCACCGCCGGCTGGTCTTGCCGAACCGCGAGGACGGCTTTCTGGTCCGCCTGGACCTGAACGCCGGCGACAACCGGTGCTCGCCGTCTGTCTGGGACGGGCAGCGGTGGCGCCCGGTGGTCGACCCGGTGGAGCTGCTGCTGCGCACGGTGCACTGCGAAGTGAAAGTGCGGGGCAGCCGGCTGGTCGACGGGAAACCGACCCGCAGTGTGGCTTGGTTCGACGACGTGCGAATTTACCCGCGGGCGAAAACCCACCCGGTGCTGGTTCGCCTGTGCTGGCCGGACGGCAGCGACGTTTGGCGTCGCGAAGGCGGACGCTGGCCGCCGACCATTCGAGTGGCCGGCCAGCCGGAGCGAGAAATTCAAGACCTGGTCGTGCAGCTGTTGACGGCCGACGGAAAAACGGTCGTGGCGAGCGTCCGGTCGAAAAACATGGGTCACTACATGCTGCCGCTGAAGGACGCACCGTGGACCGTCTACCCCGTGGCGGCTCGCCTGCGCGTGCTGCTGGACGGACACGTCCTGGGAAAGGAAGTGTTGATTCCACAAAGCGGCCTGGAGGGCGTCTACCCCGACGACGTCTGGGACTTGGTCCTGCAGTAGCGGCGCCGAATTCGATGCGGACCGGCCCGCGAGGAACTGCCGGTCGCGGCTGGTTTCTTTCGGCGGCTGGCCGTGAAGGACACGTTCCGAAGCCCACAAGCGTTTTCTCGAAAAGGAGTCGCTCCATGTCGGTCACTTTCAGTGAGTTTGCGTCGACGTTGGAAGTCGAGACGGCGTTCAACGTGTTGGCCGTCGCCAAGGCCTTGAAGGCGAAGGGCAAGGACGTGGTCGAGCTGGAAATCGGCGACAGCCCGTTCGACACGACGGCGTCGGCCAAGGAGGCGGGCATTCAAGCCATTCAGCAAAACCAGTCGCACTACTGTCCTTCGCCGGGGCTTCCGGAGGTGCGGGAGGCCGTTGCCGAGTTTGTCGGCCGGGAGTTCGGCCTGGACGTGGGGTGGAAGAACGTCGTGGTCGGGCCGGGGGCGAAAATTTTCGAGCAATTCTTTTGCGAGGTGTTTCTCAACCCGGGCGACGGCGTGTTGGTCTTCAGTCCGTTCTTTCCGACCTACGTTCCCAACATTCGGCGACGAGCGGCTCGGGTCACGTTCGCTCCGCTGCGTCAGTCCCGTCAGTTCCGGCCGGACCCGGCGGACGTAGAGCGGTTTCTGGAAGAGGACCCGTCGCCCAAAGCCGTCTTCCTCAACTCCCCCCACAACCCCACCGGTGGCGTGGCCTTGGAAGAGGACCTGAAGGCCTTGGCCGACCTGGTGCGCGGACGCGACGTGGCCGTCTTCAGCGACGAACCGTACTGCCACATGGTTTGGCGCGGCACGCACCGGTCGATTCTTTCGCAACCGGGAATGCTGGAGCAGTGCGTGGCAGCTTACACCTTCAGCAAGTCGTACAGCATGAGCGGTTGGCGGTTGGGGTTCGCGGTGACGTCCGAAACCGTTGCCGACCTGATTGGCAAAATGATTAACACGTCGCTGTCGTGCACGCCGCCGTTCGTCCAATTGGCGGGCAAGGCAGCTTTGGAGAAGGACGCCGAGCAGCGGGACCGAACCATGGCTCTGTTTCGAGAGAAGGTGGAGCTGCTGACGCGAGGCTTGAACCGCATCGAAGGTTTCCGCACACTGGAGCCAGCGGCCACGTTCTACGTGTTCCCGAACGTGACGGCGGTGTGCAACCGCCTGGGAATCACCAGCCACGGACTGGCCATGTACTTGCTGGAAGGAGCGGACGAGAAGTTCGGAATCGCTTGTTTGGGCGGCGAGTGTTTTGGCGAGGCGGGAGCGGGGTTTCTGCGGTTCAGTTGTGCGGAGCCGAACGAGCGGCTCGAGCAAGCGCTGGAATTCCTGGCGGAAGCCATTTGGCGAGACGACCGAGTAGCCACGTACCTGGAGCAGCGTCCGGAGTTCCGGCTGCACGAGCCGTACGAGGAACGTTGAGAGCCAGCCACGGCGGCCGGCGGCGCACCGGGACTGACAGGCGGTCCGGGCGAAGGACCGAGGAAAGCAAAAGCATGTCGGCAAAGTTGAGTCACACCGGCCGGAAAGGTTCGCTCCGCTCCAGCCTCACCCTGGTGCTCGCTCTGTACTGGCTGGCCTTGTTCGTCGGCACGCACATTCCCAACCCGCAAGACTTCCTGCCCGAAGACGTGTCCGACAAGACCTTGCACCTGCTGGCCTACGCCGGACTGGCCACTCTGTTGCTGGTCCGCGAAAGGCTGGTCGAGTGGGTGACCTGGGGGCGGGGCTTGACGCTGTTGGCGGTCGTCGTCGCCTACGGCGCGCTGGACGAACTGCTCCAAGCCATTCCTTCGCTCAACCGGACGGCCGACTTCGGCGACTGGGCGGCTGACGTGCTGGGAGCGTCGACCGCGCTGGCCGTCTTTCTGCTGGTGCAGTGGACGCTGCGGCGGTTGAGCGAAGTTCGACGAGCTCGCCTGCGATCGCCGAGCGTGTCGTCCGCGTCCAAGCGACCGTGAGAGTTCTGGTCTGGGGCTCTGTGAGGGGGCAGACAATGACACGAACAACACTGCGTGGAATTGGTGCCGTTTTGGTCGGGGTGAGTACACTGCTGGCGGGGGTTGGCCTCGCCCGGGCCGACCAGCCGTTGACCGAGGCGGTTTCCCAGTCCCTTCAACGCTTGAAAGGCGGCTTGGTGGTGTTTGTTGGCTGCGGCGAGGAGGGCCTGGCCGCCGGGTCGTCCGCCGGACCGTCGTTTCTGGTGCAAATGCTGGAGCGGGACGAAAAGGTGGTTCGCGCCCAGCGGGAGCGTCTGCTGAAGCGGGGCGTTTACGGCCGGGTGTCGGTTCGTCGGTGGGACGGCGGTGAGCTGCCGTACGTGGACAACTCGGTCAACCTGGTTGTGGTCGGTCGCGGCGTCGAGGTGGCAAAGAACGAGCTGCTGCGGGTTCTGGCTCCGCGGGGCGTGGCGCTGGTCGAGAGCCGCAACGGAGTCGAGCGGCTGACAAAACCTTGGCCGGACGAGTACGACCAGTGGCCACAGTACCTGCACGACTCGACGAACAACGCCGTTTCGAAAGACCGAGCCATTGGTCCGCCCAGGCATTTGCAGTGGACGGGCGGTCCGAAATGGTCTCGGCACCACGACCACATGTCGAGCTGCAGTGCCATGGTGTCGGCGGGTGGTCGGGTCTTCTACATTTTCGACCACGGACCGTACGTGTCGATTCTGTTGCCGTCGCGTTGGCAGTTGGTCGCCCGAGACGCGTTCAACGGCAAAGTTCTGTGGCGAAGGCCCATTGAGCGTTGGCATTCACAGATTTGGTCGCTCAAGAGCGGCCCGGCTCAACTGCCGCGTCGGCTGGTTGCCACGGCCGACACGGTTTACGTGACTCTGTCGATCGACGGACCGGTGACCGCCCTGTCTGCCGCAGACGGAACGGTGCTTCGCACGTACGAAGAAACTCGGGGGACGGACGAAATTGTTTACTGCGACGGCGTGCTGTACTTGGTGGTCGACCAGCAGTACGCGTGGCCGGGGGTGGCGCCGAAGCGAAACAAGTATTGGTGGCAGCCGAGGCCGCGCACGCTGCTGGCGGTGAGGGCCGAAGACGGAACCGTGCTGTGGAAACAAACCCAGCCGTGGATCGCGCCGCTCAGCCTCACCGTCGGCGAAGGCAAGGTACTGTTCTACGACGGCGAGCGAGTGGTTTGCCTGGAGCAGAAAAGCGGCAAAGAGCTGTGGCGGTCGGAGCGGCTTGGGGAACGACGGCCGCTGCCCAGCTATTTTGGCCCGACCCTCGTCCTGCACGACGGGGTCGTGTTGTTTTCCGGTGCCGAGGCGGGCTTGCAGCCGAACCTGTACCACGTCGACAACGGCACGACGCTGTTCGCTCTCGACGCGGCCAGCGGCAAGACGCTGTGGCAGGCACCGCACGCGCCCTGCGGGTACCGGAGTCCCGAGGACGTGTTCGTCATCGACGATTTGGTCTGGTTCGGCGCCCTGATGTGGGGCAAGAACCGAGAAGACTTTCCGCCCGCTCCTTGGGGCAAAATCTTTGGGCTGGACCTGCGGACTGGCGAGACGAAGGTGACTTTCGGGCCGAACGTCCGGGCTTACTGGTTCCACCACCGCTGCTACCGCGCTCGGGCCACCGAACGTTACTTGCTCACCTCTCGCACGGGAATCGAATTCATCGACCTGAAAAGCCACAATTGGCAGATTCACCACTGGGTGCGGGGCGCGTGCTTGTACGGCATTTTGCCCGCCAATGGGCTGATTTACGTGGCCCCGCACCCGTGTGCCTGCTACTTGGAGGCGAAGCTTTACGGGTTCAACGCGTTGGCGCCGGAGTCGGCCGGGCGGGCGGTGCCGGAGTCGGTCCGCGACGAGTTGCGGCTGGAGCGTGGTCCGGCGTTTGGGCAGGTGGAGTTGTGCGAGTCGAGCGGGCCGAACGAGTGGCCGACGTACCGGCACGACCCGGCGCGCAGCGGCTCCAGCCCCGTCGACGTCGGCGCGGACGTGCGGCCGTCGTGGCGTCGGCACCTCGGGGGCCGGTTGACCGCTCCGGTCGTCGCCGGCGGTCTGCTGTTGGTCGCCCGCATCGACGCTCACACCCTCTACGCCCTCGACGCTCGCTCGGGCCGACCACTTTGGTCCTACACCGCCGGCGGACGAATCGACTCGCCGCCGACCTTCTGGCGCGGGCTGGTCCTGTTCGGCTCGGCCGACGGTTGGGTCTACTGCCTTCGCGGCCGAGACGGCCAGCTGGTGTGGCGGTTCCGGGCCGCCCCGCTCGACCGACAACTGGTGGCCTACGAACAATTGGAATCGGTGTGGCCGGTCCACGGCTCGGTCTTGGTCGACCAGGAAGGCACGGTCTGGTGTGTGGCTGGGCGTTCGGCATTCCTGGACGGCGGGTTGCGTTTGCTGCGCCTGGACGCTCGCACGGGACAAAAACGGCAAGAAGAGGTGCTCGACGACCGAGTGCCGGGCGAGAACAAGACCTTGCAGCAAATCCTGTCCGGGTTGAACATGCCCGTGGCCCTGCCGGACGTCTTGTCCGCCGACGACCAGTACGTCTACATAAGGTCGCAGCGATTCAGAAAACGCGACGCGCGACGCGAGGCGCTCGACACGCCACTGGGCAAGGCTCGGGACCAGAAGGGCGAGGGAGCTCACTTGTTCTCGCCGACCGGCTTTCTGGACGACAGCTACTGGCACCGCAGCTACTGGGTTTACGGGAAGCGTTGGAAGTCGGGAGCCGGCGGCTACTACGTCGCCGGACGCTACGCCCCGGCCGGTCGCATCCTGGTGTTCGACCAGCAACTGGTCTACGGCTACGGACGCAAGCCCGAGTTCTACCGCTGGACGACGCCAATGGAGCGACAACTGTTCGCGTGCTCCAAGTCACCCAAGGTCGTTCGCATTCGACCGCCAGACCGCCGGCCCGGGTTCAAGGCGACGCGTCCGGTCGACGAACGCATTGAATTCCGTTGGACCAAGGACGTGCCGATTTACGTCAAAGCTTTGATCAAAGCCGCCGACAAGCTGTTCTTGGCCGGCCCGCCGGAAATCATCGACGAAAAAGACGTGTACCGAAACTACCCCGACCCGCAAACACAGGAACTGGTGAAGAAGCAGAGCAAACTGTTCGACGGGGACGTCTGCAAGTTGTTGGTCGTCCGGGCTCGAGACGGGCAACGGCTGGCCGAGTACGAGCTGCCGACGCAGACGGTCTGGGACGGCATGGCCGCGGCCTACGGCAAGCTGTACGTGTCGCTGAAGAACGGAGAGGTGCTCTGTTTGACCGCCGACTGAACGACAGGCGGCCTGGCGAGCAAGCAAAAGACGCGGCCCGTTCTTGCCTCCTCGCGGAGCTGTGGGCCGCGTCTTTTCGTTCACGCCGGGCTGCTGCCTGACGGGGGTCGGTCCTGCACCGACGGTCGGCCGGAGCCGCTCTACTTCGGAGTCGCCGGACCGGCACAACGAACCAAGTGGTCGTGGTCGATGTAAACAACCTCTTGGGTCTCGTCCTTGTGCATGAACGGCACCGGCCAGTCGGACCGAATGACCTTGTCGTAGTAGACCGTGCACTTGTAGTGGCAGTGGTGCAGGCGAGCCGGACCGACCAGCGGGTAGAAGCGGCACTCGTCCAACCGGTCGACAATCGGCTCAATGACAATCCGGACGTTGTTCAGATTGGTCTCGGCCAAGAAGGCGAAGCCGCCGTTGCCCTTTTCCGGCAACGCCCGAATCACCTCGTCGTACGACGGCGGGTCCAGGCAGAACTGCGGGGCGTTCTCTCCTTCGACCGGGTCCAGAATGGGCACCTTGCCGTAACGTTCTTCCTCGTGCAGCGTGTCCTCGATCAACTGGCTGTAGTACGGGCTGACCGGAATGATGGGCGTGGTCCAAAAGAACTTGGACCAGTCAATGGCCGTGAGCAGAGCCCCGTCGATGAGCAGCTTGCAGCCGCTGGACGAGAAGGCCACGACAGACAGGACCAGGAGGAGGGATAACCGCTTCATCGGACGCTTCCTTGCTCCTTCAAATTTCGACTGACTTGCTCGCACCCACTTCGGCCCCCCAACAATCCGACCGGTGACGTTTCCTCGACTCACACGGACGGCACGTCCGGCTCGAGACACTCCGAGGCCGGCTGCCCGCCCCGGGTGAGGCCGGCAGCCGGCTGGAAGGTGTGTCGTCACTACTTCGTCCAGTTCTCCGGGTTCAGGAACCACCACCACTTGTTCGTCCGCGGGCGGAAGTTCAGGTTCCAGTACCCGTCGTCCCACTCCAACTGCACCTGCCGCCACCCGAGTGGAATCTGCGGGTAGGGGTAGAACGGTCCAATGTACGGCCAGGCGCTGGCGCTGTACTGCGTTGGGTAGGTCACTTGAGCGTAGTTCGGGTAAGCCGCGTAGGCCGGCCAAGCCATTTCCGGCAGGTTGGGCATGTTGTAGACCACATGCGAGGCTCCACTGCCCGGGTGGCCGTAGCTGGGCGGTCCAGCCGGGACGGCCGCTTGCGTCGCGACCGGCTGTCCGCCAAGAGCTGGAACGGACACGGCCACTTGGTGAGCCGCCGTCACGGCCGCTCCGGCCGGCAGAGCCAACGGAGCCACGGCCAACCGCTCGGGTCGGACGGCTGGCACCGCCGGACGCGGACTGGCCACTGGTTGAGCCGCCGTCAGTTCGTTCTCGACCACCCGCACGCCGGGAACTCGCGACGCAATTTCCGCAGCCTTGTGGGCAGCCTGAGGCGAAGCCACCTGTCCACGCAGAGTGGCCACGCCGTCCTTGACGGCAATCTGAATGTCGTAGCCGGCCAGCCGAGCCTGTTTCAGGGCCGAAGCAATCCGCTCAGCAACCTCCTGGTTGGTCGAGGCCGAACGAGCCAGCGGACGCGGTCCCCCCTGAACCGGCCGCTTCGCCGTGAGGCTGGGCGATCGAACCTGTTTCGACGGGGCGGCCTTCTTCGGCTCCGGCTGCTCCGACGCCACCTGCCGAACTCCCGTACGGCTCGACTTGACCGCCACCTGCGGCGCCGTCAACTGGTTGTCGACCATTTTCACGCCGGGAATGGCCGCCACCACTTCCGCCGCCTTGGCCTTCTGCAGGCTGTCGGCCACCGAGCCGGTCAGCTTCACGACCCCGTCGCGGACCTCGATGTCGATGCCCGTGCCGATGATTTTGGCTTCCTTCAGAGCCTTCGCGACCCGCTCGGCCAGCTCCTGGTTCCCAAGGCCTTTCGGCTGCGACTGAACCGTCAGTTCGTTCCGGACCGCCTTGACTGCCGGCACCTGAGCGACGATTTGCGAGACCCGAGCCTTCTCCTCCTCGGTGTCGATCTTGCCGCGAATCGTTGCCACGCCGTCCTTGAAGGAGACTTCCATGTCGTAGCCGGACAGTTTCGAACGACGCAGCGCGGCAGCAATCGACTCGGCCACCTTCTGGTTGACCGAGTTCCTTCGCTGACCGGACACCCGGCTCGTCGGCGCCAGCTTGGTGAAGAGCCGTTTGAGCGGCGACGAGCTTCGCTTGACCGCGGGCTTGGCGTGGAACAGGCTGGCCAGATGAGGCAGCGTACGAGGCTTCTCCGAACTCGACGCAGCCGGCTCTGCCGTCTCGTGCGAGACGGTGCGAATCTGGCTGGGAGCCGCTCCACGCGACACCTCCTGGCCCGTCCGAACCGGAAGCAACCGCGGCCGCTGCGGCTCGGCCACCGTCAGCTTGTTGACCACGCGCTTCACGTCGCTGACGGCCTTCGTCAGCGCCTCGACCTGCATTTTCTGCAGTTCGCTCTGCACGGTTCCCGTCAGGACGGCGGTTCCGTTCTCGAACTGCACGTGAATGTCGGCCCCTTTGAAGTGACCGGCTTTCAGCGCCTTCGAAATTCGTTCGGCCGCCCCGGCGTCCTGACTGACCACGGTCGGCCGCGAGCCGGCGAAGTTCGGAACATGGAGCTTGGGCAGTCCGGCCATCGCCATGCCGGGTGCCGCCCCAAGGATCCCCAGCGTCACAACCCACTTCCGGAACCTGCGCATCAAGTCTCTCCTTCTAAACTACCGTCCCTGGGGAACTTCCGCCGACGTGGTGCTCCCCCTTTGCTCGTTCGCCTAATCGCCTCACACACCCTCTCTCACTGACTCCTCTGCCCTGGTCCCGCCACCGGACGACCTCAAAACCCTTCGCCACTCCAAACCTCAGGTAGCCGCCCGCGTGGCTCACACCAGAAAAACAGACCGCGCGGAAACGGTGGTCTGCTGATTGTATTAATCGGTCGGGCTCGTCCGTCTGGACAAACTATTCTGGTTTTTTCGGCGAAATTGACCGAACTTTTTGCGCCGAACAGTCGCGTTGGACCGGTCGTGACCAGAGGACGACAAGCGCCGAATCAGCCAGCAAGCAGCAAGCGAAGAGCTCGCCTTGGCCGAAGAGCCCGTCGGCGTGCAAACCGACTTCGGCCCGGCAGAGCACGTAAAACTGCAAAGCCGGCGCAAACACAGCAAGCTACGTGAGGATGTCCCGGAATTGCGGACGGCGACGCTCCGTCGGGACCATCGGCCCTGTACGCTCCGACACCAGACCCGCCAGACCCGTTCAGTCACTCGAAGCTCGCGAATACCGGCAGAAAAGCGAACGAACTCCCGGACACGCTCAGTTCCATGCTGAGAAGGCGAAAGAAGAGAAACAGCCAGCACACCGAGCTGCCGCACGGGGCCGGTCGCCACGAAAAGACCGCCGGCACGCCGGAACACCGACGGGCACCAGGCCGCACTCTGCAAGTTGCTGCCTGACAACAACTTGCAAGGCCCTGCCGATGTTGGCGTGCCAAAGACTCCGTCGAGACAGACAAGCGGCGGGGCGGCTGGAGCAGCGGAAGCTGGCCTGCACGGGCGGCCCGGTTGTGGTCGATTGCCTTGGGGCGGCTGGAACAGCCGCCGGCGGAGGGAAGCGGGGAGCGTGCGACCGCCGAGGGTGAGCTGCGGGCCTCGGTCGACCTGGACGCAGCCGCCTCGCTCGCCCCGGTGCGTCGCTTGGGCCCCAGGACGCTCGGCCGGCTGACCCGCCGCGTTACTTGGGTTCTCCGACGCCGCTGCGAGTGGCAGCCCCCAATCTCGCCAGTTGCGGGGCGTTCTGCACACACCTGCCCGTCCACCGCCCACAAACACACACATTTGACCCGCCGACACCGACGCCAAGCAGACATTCAGAAATAGTCCGGGCTAAACTCACTGGCGCGACGAAATTGGCGAAAGTCGAGCTCAGTCGGTC
>CAYSAG010000155.1:0-11802 GCA_964428935.1 uncultured Planctomycetaceae bacterium
CCACCGGGCCAGCGCACGACCGTTGGCCCCACGGCGACGATTTTCTCCATGAGGTCTTTGCGCGTGCCGTGTCCTTTGTACGTGTCGTCGGGCACCAGCGCGACTTGGTCGATCCACAGCGTGCCGCCGCCGGCCAAAGTAACGCGAAACTCCGCGTTGGTCGCCGACGCCACGGGTCTTAGCTGCACCGTGTAGCGTTTCCACTTCGAAGCCACGTCATGGATCGCGGCTTCAGCGAGGACCTGGTCGCCGCTCGCCAACGTCACATGGACCGGGGCACGGCCCCAACGCTTCAGGTGCAGCGTGGCCGTGTAGGTGGCGCCCGCCTGGACGGCCAGACCACTCTGCCGAATTCCCCGCTCGCCGTCGACGTAGGCCAAGACCGCAACCTGCTGGCAGTAGCGGCCGTGGTACGAGTACCGGCCGTCGCGGTTGTAGACCGGGACGTTGTTACCCCAGCCAACCTGTTGCCACTTGTCCGAGACGCCGTCTTCGTTGACGTCGTCCTCTTCGAAGCTGAGGCCGTCGAGCATTTGAGCGTCGAGGCCACGGTGGACCGCACCGCCCAAGTGCTCAAACCCGGCTCCGTACAAAAGTGGACTGATCTGACCCTCCGTCTTGCCGCAGTCGACTCGAATGGACGCGGCGGTCGGCCTTTCTCCGCGACGAGGCTCGGCCGCCGTTCCATTCTCGACCGTCCCGCCGACAGCGGCCACCGTCCACACCGCCAACAACCCTCGCACGGCCACCCTTCTCCAAAGTTTCCCCAGAACGGTCATTCGACAATCTCCTTGCTTTCAATACTGAGCCGGTCAAGGAACAAAGTCGCTGGGCGGTCAGTTCGCCCTTCAACCCGGTCCTTTTTGGCTGGTTCCTTCGTGAACCGCAAGACAACGACAAACACTCCGTCTTTTTCGTCCGCAGGACCGCTAGCACAGGCGGGCATCTCTACACTTTCCCCTGTCATGCTTGACTGCCGTCTCGGGCTGTGGCGAAATGGAGGCCGTTCTGATTGTTGCAGCGCTGCTGGTGAAAGAAGCGCCCCGAGTCCCGGCTCGGAAGACTGGTCCGCGGAGCGACGGCGACTGCGCAGTCGCAGCCGTTGCCAGCAAAGCCTGGCCGGGCGACGTTCCTGGCCAACCGGTAGCAGGTTACCTGAAGTTCCGCGCTGCCGGGAAAGGGACCCACGGGCAGTAACGGCCGACGCGTTGGGTTAGCCGACGCGGTGAAGGGGACGCGAAGCAAAAGGGAGGGAGACTCGTGGAAAGGGCACGCTTGAGAAAACGGCTCGGTGAACGACGAACGGACAACGGGCGGCAACGACGCAGCCAGTTGCTCGGGCTGCTGGCCGTGTTGTTCCTGGTGTGGCTTGTGACGTGTTGGCCTTGTTCGTCTGGGGCGGCCGTCGGGCCGACAGACCAAGCGACGGCCCGTGCGGTCCTGAAAGCGGTCGGGCTGGACCGAGGTCTGTTGGTCGTCGTGTCGCGGCAGCCGCTGCTCGGAGTTTCGCTGGCGACGGAACAGCCACGCCTGCTGGTGCACCAAATCGTGCTCGACGCCGGGGCCGCCGAGCAAGCTCGACGAGCGGCCCGCAAAGAGGGTCTGGGGATTCGTCGGTTGGCCGTTGAGGTTCGACCGGCCGAGCGAATTCCCGAGGCAGACAACTTGGCGGACGGGATTGTTCTGGACGGCACGCTGGAGGTGGAGCAGCGTGAGCGTCTTGTTGCGGACGCGCTTCGGGCTGTCCGCCCGCAGGGCGTCGTGTTGGTTTCGACGGCAAACGCTGGTCCGGAGGCGGTGGCGGCCTGGCAGAAGGCGGCAAAGGCCGCTGGAGCCGAGAAGGCAGAGACGGTTGACGTGGACGGGCAAGGGTTTCTGCGACTGGTCAAGGCTCGGTTGGCTGGAGCGGGCCAGTGGTCGCACTGGGAACACGGCCCGGACAACAACCCGCTTTCCGAGGACCAGGTCGTGCGGGCTCCTTACCTGACCCAGTTCTTGGCCGAGCCGCTTTACATTGGCATGCCGGCCGTGACGGTCGCCGCCGGCGGACGAACGTTCCTGGCCATCGGTCACATTGCTCACCACCCGCGGGAGTGGGACACGCTGCAATGGCTCATTGCCCGGAACGGCTACAACGGCAAGATTCTTTGGAAGCGAAAGCTGCCGGACGGCTACCTAGTCCACCGCTCGGCCTTCATTGCCACGCCGCAGTTGTTCTACATGATCGACGGCGACGGCTGTCTGCTGCTCGACCCTCAGACCGGTGAGGAACGCGGACGGGTGACGGTTCCCGGTGTGGAGGGTCAGTGGAAATGGATGGCTTTGAAGGGCCGGGTGCTGTACGTGCTGGCTGGTCCGCCCGACCCGCCGGCTCAGCCAATGCACGGCAACCGTGAGTTCGGCGGTTGGAGCTGGGCGGACATGAGTCCCGGCTACTACGCTCAACCGCACGTGCCGTGGGGCTTTGGCAACGTTCTGGCTGCGTACGACCTGGACAAGAAAAAGACGCTGTGGACCCACTCGGTCGACGAGGGGTTGATCGATTCACGAGCCATGGCCATTGGGGAGGACCGCGTTTTCTTCTACTGCGTCAATCGGTTTCTTCGGTGCGTCGACCGGTTCACGGGCAAGGAGATTTGGACCAACCGGGAACGGCGGACCATTGAGCTGATTGAGCAGCCGGGACGCGGCCTGATTTCGACACCGGGCTTTCGCACGGCTTGCATGACCGTGTTCACGCCTCACGCCATTGTCATTCAGGGCCAGACGCGAATGAACGTCGTGGCCGTGTCACCCGAGGACGGCTACTTGTTGTGGTTCAAGCGGAAGGTCACAAACAACCCGAACGCTCTGTACGTCGACGGGCATTTGGTTCTGGGAATTGGTCCGGGCGGAGACCACGTGGTGGTCGACCCGGTCAGTGGGGAAGTCGTCGAGAACCTGCATTTTCGGAAGCGAGCGTGCACGCGGCTGACGGGCTGCCCGGACTCGTTGTTCGTGCGCGGCGAGGGGCTGCTCCGTTACGACCGTCGGAAGAAAAAGGTGTTCATCGACGGAGCGGCTCGGCCGGGCTGCAACGACGGAGCCATTGCGGCCAACGGCCTGTTGTACCTGGGACCTTGGCAGTGCGACTGCAACTTGTCGCTCATCGGTGCCGTCGCCAAGTGCTCGGCTGGCGAGTTTCGGATCGACCGGCTGGGTGCGCGCCAGGACCGGGTCGAACAATTGGGCTCGCCGAACGAGCCCGTGCGGCCGCTGGAGGTGACGCCGGAAGACTGGCCGACGTACCGAGCGAATGTCGCGCGTTCGGCCAGCTCTTCCGTTCGTGTTCGACCGGGGCTGCGTTTGGCCTGGCAGTGGACTCCGCCCACTCGCTTCGCTCCAACGCCCCCGACGGCCGCTGGAGGACTGGTGTTTGTCGGCGGAGACGACGGGCGCGTGCGTGCGCTCAAGGCGGCAGACGGAGCGGTTGAGTGGGAGTACGAAACATGGAGTCCAATCAAGATGCCGCCGACGATTTGGGACGGACGGGCGCTGTTTGGAGCGGGTGACGGGTACGTTTACTGCCTCGAGGCGGCGACGGGCCGGCCCCTGTGGCGCTTCCAGGCCGCTCCCACCGACCGCCACATTTTCTTCTACGGAACGCTCAGCTCGACTTGGCCCGTCCACACCGGCGTGTTGGTGAAAGACGGAGTGGCCTACTTCGCGGCCGGAATCATCGACTCGGACGGCACCGCCGTTTACGCCATCGACGCTCGCACCGGCCAAGTCAAGTGGCAAAACCTCTCTTGCGGGTACCTGAACGAGGAGCTGCGGAAGGGCGTCAGCGCCCAGGGAAATTTGACCGTGCACGAGCAGACGCTGCTCCTGGCCGGCGGCAACCAGGTCTCGCCGGCACCGTTCTCGCTGGACACCGGCCGCTGTCTGGCCGGCCCGATTCGGCAGGGCCAGCCGAAAGCGAACAACGGTTGCTTCGTCGGCGTGCTGTGGGGGCAGTACGTCGTGCAGGGCGGGCGTTTGTTCCACTCGGCTCCGGAAGCCGTGGCCACGAAGGGCTTCTTCGACGTCTACGTGAACGGCCGAAAGGTGACGCTGAACTACGGCGGTGTGCCGCCGGTTTGGGACGACCAGCACCTGGTCCTGGTGAATTTCAGGCACGGCAAGCTGACGTGTTTGTCGACCGACGCCGTTCGGCGGGCTTTGGAAAACTGGACCCCGAACCGACGGCGACGCCGTCCGGCCGCACAGCGTTTCGCCCTGGTGCAGGCGCTGCAGCGCGTCCACAGCACTCTGTGGCAGACCGACCTGGGCGGGCCGAACCAGTTCGAGGTCGTTTCGCTGGCTCTCTGCCCGAACGCCGTCGTGGCCGTCGTGCAGCAGCAATTGCTGATTCGAGCCCGGCCGCAGTGGTTCTTGACGCTGGTGAACCCGCAAAACGGTTCTCTAATGCAACGAGTCGAGCTGCCTGGAGAACCGTTGCCCGAAGGCTTGCTGGTGGACCGCGACGGACGGGTGGTCGTCGTCCTGACGGACGGGCGAGTGCTGTGTTTCGTGTCGGCAGGTCCGGCACCCGCTCGCCGCCTTCGTTCGTCGGCTCCCAGGGGCGGACGACGCTGAAGGGAACCACCGTCCGACACGCGTCCAGCTCGGCGGCTTGAGCAACGGGGCGGCCGCCGACGGAGTGGGAGGTCGGCTCGGCGATCCGCCGCAGCAAGGCGCTTACGTTTGCTGACTGCCGACGGCCAGGTTTTCTTCCAACGCCGTCAGCAGCTGGTCCAGGCGGAACGGCTTGTAAAGCACGGACTTCAGTCCAGCCTGCCGAGCTTTGACAATCGAGTGAGTGGGGTCGTAGCCGAAGCCGGTCATGAGAATGACGGGGACGTCGCGGATTTCCTTGATTTTGCAGTAGCATTCGTAGCCGTTCATGTCCGGCAGGCGAATGTCGGCAATGACGACGTCGTAGGAGAAACGTCGGAGCATGCGGCAGGCTTCTTCGCCGCTGCGAGCGGTTTCGACCAGGCAGCCGAAACGGGCCAGCCGCTCGTGAGCGGCCTTGCGAATGGCCTCGTCGCTGTCCACGACCAGCACGCGCTTGCCGCGAAAGCGAGGTCGCTCGGGACGCGGCATCCACCGAGCGGCCTGCTCCGGTTCCGGAGCCATCGACTCGCCGACGCGCTGGATCAGTTGTTTGATGTCGCGAGTCTTCTCCAGCACGTTCTGGAGCCGCTCGCAGACCGCCGGTTCGTGACCAATGTACTTGTCCAGAATCCACGCCACGTCGGCCAAAATCTCGTCGACCGGCTCGGCCACCTCGCGCAGAATCCGCTCCGTGTTCTTGCTGACGGTCGTCATTTTCTCGACCGCCAGCAGCTCCAGTGTGTTCAGGGCAATGGCCACCTCGCGAGCGAACAGCTCCAGAAACCGCAGGTCGTTCTCCGTGAAGGCGTTCGGCTTCGGGCTTTCGACGTTGAACGTTCCCAGCACTTCGTCGTGCAGAACAATGGGGACGGTCAGCGAGCTGCGAGCTCCTGGTGCTCCCGGCAGGTAGAGCGGGTCGCGCTGCGTGTCCTCGCACAAGTAGCTGCGGCCCGTCGCGGCCACGAAGCCGGTGACTCCGTTTCCTTGCGGCCGGGCGTAGAGCACTCGCGTCGCGGCCGACTCCTCCATGCCGACCATCAGCAGCGGGTCGAGCCGACCGGTCGACTTGTCCAACAAGCGAATCTCGACCGTTTCGAACTGGAGCAGGCCTTGGGTGAAGTGGATGATCTTCTGCTTCAGCAGTTCGATCCGCTCCTCGACCGACATCTCCATGACTTCCTGGGCCGACAGCTCGCCCAGCTCCAGCCCCGCCTGGTAAATGGCATTCAGCTTCTGCTGCTGAATGACTTCTTCGGAAATGTCTCGGACGACGGTGATCAGGAATTCGGGGATTTCCGAGTTGCCTTCGAACAGCGGCGTGACCTGGACTTCGTAGTAGCGATTGCTGCCGACTTGCAGACAGCTCTTCGTCGGCTCGCCGGACCCCAATGCCGTCAAGAACGGAGTGAAGTCGGGACCGACCACCTCGGGCGTACCGAACACCTCATAAAAATCACGGCCCACTACGGGGCCGTCGTAACCGCTCAGCCGTCGAAACGCCGCGTTGCACCAGAAGATTCGCTGCTCCTGGTCCAGCAGAGCGAAGCCCTCCGAAACGTGCTCCAGCACGCCGCCGGCTTCCGCCAGCGCCGCAGCCGCCGCCTGATCGCCCAAAAGAAAAAGCCCCGAAAACTGCTCTTCGTGCAGCTTTCGGAGCCCCGCCGCAAACGAGTCGATCCGGACGACTTCAAACCGCTGCGAAAGCCTGTCCAGAACCTCGTCAGGATCTTGCTCGCCGCGCGTCAAAACCAGAACTCGACTGGTGTTGGTCACAGTCACGTCAGGTGTCCAACCCAAAAAAAGAAACCTGAGAAGTGCCGACATCGCCCGTTGAACGACTGCCTCTGGCGATTATAAAACCGGCCTGCGCAACTGACAACCGGCTCCGCCGGCGGCTTCCACGCCCCTGCCGTCCCCAGCCGCGACGGCTCTGTCCTGCCAGCCACGTCTGGACCACCACCGCTGGACGGCCCACGGCGAACGGACTTCCGTCGGCTTTTTCGCAGCGTGGGTCAATAAACAAAACAACAGACCCGGCGCGAACGTCTGCCCACACGTCGTCGCACGCCAACCGTTCACTCGTGCTGCAACTCGGCCAACGCTTCTTCCACGCTTTTCAGTTGGCTGCGCAGGCCTTCCAGCGTTTCGCGTACGTTCTGCACGACTTCCGGGGGGGCCTTTTCGACGAAGTCGCGGTTGGCCAGTTTCTTCTCGTGGTTGGCGATGAACCGGCGCAGCTTGTCGGCTTCTTTCTGCTTTCGCTGGATTTCTGCCTTCAGGTCGATCGCCCCTTCCAGCGAGACGAAGCCGTCGGCTTCGGCCAGCGAAAAACTGACGGCTCCGCCCGGCCGCTCCACCTTCGCCCCGGCCGCCTCCAGCAGCGTCCCGGCCAGGTTCTCGAACTGACCGGCCACGCTTTGCAGGTCCTGAGCCATGTCTTCGGCGCAGCGCAGCCGCAGCCGCAGCTTGGTCGACGGCGGCACGTGGTAGAACGCCCGAATGTTGCGCACCGCCACAATGGTGTCTTTCAGGCGCTGGAAGCGGCGTTCCAAGTCCTTGTCTTTCCACTCGGCAGGCAGCTCGGGCCACGGAGCGATCATGGCTGCTTCGGCCGGTGCCACCGGCTCCAGCAAACCTCGCTCCGGCGCCACCTCCGCCAATCGCTGCCACAGCTCTTCGGTAATGAACGGCACGAACGGCGACAGCAGGCGAATGAGGACGTCGAGCACGCCGACCAGGACACGCTGTGCCAGCGGTCGGTCCGCTTCGGCCTGCAGCCGCGGCTTGATCATTTCCAGGTACCAGTCGCAGAACTCGTTCCAGGTGAACTCACGCAGGGTCCGAGTGGCGTCGTCGAAGTAGTAGTGTTCGAGCAGATTGGTTACTTCGCTGACGACCGTCGTCAGTCGGCTCAAAATCCACCGGTCCTCCAGCCGCAGCTCGTCCCACTTCAGCGCTGCCGGCGTGTAGCCTTGCAGGTTCAGCAGGACAAAGCGGGCCGCGTTCCACAGCTTGTTGCAGAAGTTGCGCCCGTACTCGAATCGCTCGCTGACCATCCGAGCGACCTTCTCGCCCGGGTCCGGGTCGTACCACGGGCTGGAGTACTGCGAGGACTTCTTGCACTTCGGACAGGTGATCCGAGGCTTCTCGCCGCCGCTGGGAACGGCCTTCTGGTGTTCCAGCTTCTGCGGGATCACGTGGCCGCAGTGCGGACACTCGTACCCGACCGGCAGACGCACGTCCTGGGTTTGGCCCGCAAGCGAAGCAATGGTGAAGCGGACGGCGTCGGCCCCGTACTTGTCGATCAGATCCATCGGGTCGACGCCGTTGCCCTTGGACTTGGACATGGTCTGCCCGAAGCCGTCCAAAATCTTCGGGTGAACACACACGTGCCAGAAGGGAACCTCGCCCAGGTTGTAAAGGCCGGTCATCACCATGCGAGCCACCCAGAGGGTGATGATGTCGCGGCTGGTGACCAGGACGTTCGTCGGGTAAAAGTACTCCAGGACCTTGTTCCCCTTGCCTTCAGTGTCGACGATTTCACGCCCGTCGCGATCGACCATGGGCGGGTTGTGCTGCAAGTCCGGCCAGCCCAGGGTGGAGTGAGGCCACAGGGCCGAGCTGAACCAAGTGTCCAGAACGTCCTCGTCCTGGACCAAGCGGTGTTCAGGACCGAGTTCGTCGCCTTTCAAATCGGTCTCGCTGCAAATCAGCCACGTCTTGTGTTCTTCGTCGTACCGGTAGCAGACGTCGTCGCGACCCCCGAACGCCCGCTGCAAGTCCTGCTCTGTACACGTATTACAGTACCAGACCGGAATCCGGTGTCCCCACCAAAGCTGGCGGCTGATGCACCAGTCGCGCTTCTCGCCCAGCCAATCCAAGTAGGTTCGGGCGTAGCGTTCGGGGAAAAACTTCACGCGTCCCTGTTCGACCGCGTCGATGGCCGCTTGAGCCAGGTCGGCCATCTTGACGAACCACTGGTCTGACAGGTAAGGCTCGATCGGTGTCTTCGACCGGTCGCTGTGAGCCAGCTCAATCAGACGCTCCTCGACCGACACGAAATGCCCCATCGCTTCCATGTCCCGGACGATCTGTTCCCGGGCCTCGTACCGGTCCAGGCCAGCGTACTTGCCGCCGTTTTCGTTGATCGTGCCGTCCGGGTTCAGAATGTTGATCATCGGCAGGTTGTGCCGCAGGGCGCAGGCGTAGTCGTTCGGGTCGTGAGCCGGCGTCACCTTGACGGCTCCCGTGCCCAGCTCCATCTTCGCCAACTGACCGTCGGCAATGATCGGGATTTCCCGGTCGACCAGCGGGATGCGGACTTTCTTGCCAATGAGGTGCTTGTAGCGCGGATCGTCTGGGTGAACGCAAACGGCGGTGTCGCCCAACATGGTTTCGGGCCGCGTGGTCGAGAAAGCGATTTTCTCGTCGGACCCGACCACCGGGTACGTAAAGGTCCAGAAGTGGCCCTTCACCTGCTCGTGGAACACCTCGTCGTCCGCCACGGCCGTCTGAAGGTAGGTGTCCCAGTTCACCAGCCGCTTGCCGCGGTAAATCAGGCCGTCTCGAAACATCTTGAAGAAGGTGCGACGGACGGCGCGGGAGCAGACTGGGTCAAGCGTGAAGCGGGTGCGACGCCAGTCGCAGCTGGAGCCGAGTCGCTTGAGCTGGTTCAGAATGCGCGACTCGTAAGCATCTTTCCACTTCCAGATGCGGGCGACCAGCGCCTCCCGACCGACGTCGTGCCGCGTCAGCCCCTCCTCTTCGAACATTCGCCGCTCGACCACGGCCTGAGTGGCGATGCCGGCGTGGTCCGTTCCGGGCATCCACAAAGCCTCGTACCCCTGCATCCGCCGCCACCGTGTCAGCAGGTCCTGCAGGGTGCAGTTGAGGGCGTGCCCCATGTGCAAGGCGCCGGTTACGTTCGGCAACGGAATCATGATGGTGTGGGGCTTCTTCGCGGGGTTGGGGTCGGCGTCGAAGTACCCCCGCTGGTGCCAGAACTCGTACCACCGAGACTGAACTGCCTTCGGGTCGAACTGCTTCGGAATGTCCTGGGTCATTGTCTCTCGTGTTCTCCCTACAACCGACTGTTGGTCGAAGTCCTTCGCAGCGGAACGCTTCCGTGGCCGACCACAGCAAGTCGAGGCCTTCCTGACTGACCCGCTCTCCACGTTCCTCGCAAACGACCAGACTGTGACGGCGTCGCCCGAGACAGCCGATCGTCAGGGAGCGGTCTCTCGCGCCTCGGCCGTCCGCTGTGCCGACCACGTTGCAGACCGAAAGCCGCGTTCCATCGGCCTGCCGTCGTGCCACTTCTCGGAACCGACCTGTCTCAGAACCCGCCCGTCAGCTCCAGTCACGGGCGACCGCTGGCCGAGCTCACTTCCGTCTCCGCGCCCGAGGGATGGCCGTTCCCGACAATCTCGCCCTCATCTTTGTACAGCTTGTATTCGATGCTGTCGACCAGAGCCAGCCAGCTTGCCTCGACGATGTTCTCGCTCACGCCCACCGTCGTCCACACCTCCTCGTGGTCGGCACTCTCAATCAGCACGCGGACGCGAGCAGCAGTGCCCTCGGTGGAGTTGATGACCCGCACTTTATAGTCGACCAAGTGCATCTCTGCCAGATTAGGGTAGGCACCAAGCAATGCCTTGCGCAGAGCGTTGTCGAGTGCGTTGACCGGGCCGTCGCCCTCGGCCACCACGTGCTCGATGCGTCCGTTCACCCGCAGCTTCACGGTCGCCTCGGTTTGCGGTTGTGCCCCCTCACCCGTCTCGATGTTCACCCGGTAGTGGATCCGCTGGAACTTCGGCTTGTAGGTGCCCGCCACTTTCTTCACCAGCAGGTCGAAAGACGCCTCAGCCGCCTCAAACTGGTAGCCTAGGTTCTCCAAGTCTTGCACACGCTCCAAGATTCGACGCATCAAGGCATCGTCATGCTGAATGCGGTGCTTGGTGGTCTTGGCGACGATGTTCGACCGCCCGGACAGCTCGCTGACCAAAATCCGGCGCTGGTTCCCGACCGCCTCCGGAGGAATGTGTTCGTAGCTTTGCGTCACGCGGTTGACGGCGTGCACGTGCATGCCGCCCTTGTGAGCGAACGCGCTGACGCCGACAAAAGGCTGGTTGTTCCGAAAGTTCATGTTCGCCAGCTCGTAAACATACCGCGACACCTCCGCCAACTTCTGGATTCGGCCTTCGGGCAAGACGCGGTAGCCTTTCTTTTTCAACGCCAAATTGGCGATCACGCTGATCAGGTCGGCGTTTCCGCAACGCTCGCCCAGACCGTTGATCGTTCCCTGCACCTGAGTGACGCCGTGGTCGACGGCGGCCAACGTGTTGGCCACGGCCAAGTCGCAATCGTTGTGACAGTGGATGCCCAGCCGGACCGACACCACCCGGCGGGCCGCCTCCACCCCCTCGGCAATCTGCTCGGGCAAGCTTCCGCCGTTGGTGTCGCACAAGACGATGACGTCCGCACCCGCCTCCTCAGCGGCTTGAATCGTTTTCAGCGCGAACTCGGGGGCGTTTCGGTAGCCATCGAAAAAGTGCTCCGCGTCGTAGTAGACGGTTCGCCCCTCGGCCTTCAGAAACGCGATCGAGTCGCGAATCATGGCCAAGTTTTCTTCTTCGTCGACCCGCAAGACTTCGTGGACGTGCAGGTCCCACGACTTCCCGACGACGGTGACGACGGGCGCCTTCGAGTCGCGCAGAGCACGCATGCCGAGGTCGTCCTCGGCCGCCACTCCACGCCGTCGTGTCATGCCGAACGCGGCAATCCGGGCCGTCTTCAACTCCAGGTCGGCGACCCGCTGAAAAAACTCCTCGTCCTTCGGATTCGACAGCGGGTAGCCCCCCTCGATCACGTCGACTCCCAGCTCGTCCAATTTCTTGGTGATCTGCAGCTTGTCCTGCAGTGAGAAGTTGACGCCCTCCCCTTGACTGCCGTCCCGCAACGTCGTGTCGTACACTTCGATCTCAACCATTGGTTCATTCCTCATTTTTTCTTGGCTCGGCCCATCGTGCGGACCCGTCTTTTCCCTCTTACCCGCCCAGCGATTCCGGCGGAATTGGTGCCAGGCCGGCCCCCAACACATCCCGCCCGTCGCTCAAACAAAAAACCCTCAGGTCGGCCGACCTGAGGGTTCTGACTGCTCCGCCT
>CAYSAG010000156.1:0-11778 GCA_964428935.1 uncultured Planctomycetaceae bacterium
AATTCCACCACCGTGCCCAGGCTCTCCGTTGCCGAGGCTTTGGCAATGACCTTCAGCGACACTTCGGCCTGGTGCAACAAGTGGAACCCCAAGAAGGCCGGGTCGCAGACACGAACGCACGGGTTGTCGACGTGGTGGTAGTAGAACAGGTCGACGCCGCGAGCGGCCAGCTGCTCCAAAAGGCCCGACCGGTGAAGAGCCTGAACCACGCCGCCGTGTCCGTCCGGAGCCGTCGCCAGCCGTCCTTTCGCCTCCAGCAACAAGCGTCCCGTCGCCGCGTCCAGACAGGGCATTTCTCCCTGTTGGAAGAAGGAGACGTTTTCCGCTCCCAGCCCAAAGTAGTCGTGCTCGCGGAAAAACTCGACGGTCTGCTCGTGCGTGGCCCGGCTGGTCATGACCAAGTAGGGCACGACCGACCCGTAACGACGCCCCACGGCCACGAGGGACTCGGCAAACAGTTGAAACAGCGAGCAGCCCGAGACGGGACCAATCGGGTAAAGACCTTTCGGACGAGGGAAGCCGAGCCGCGTGCCCTGACCGCCGGCCACCACCAGCGCGGCCACCCGACCTGCTTTCAACGCCGCCTCGCCCAATTCGGTCGCTTCTTGCCACCGCCGCCGCTCTTCGTCCGTTCGCGGCAGGCGCAAAATCGACCGGGCTGGTTGGAGGCGGCCGAGTTCCTCAGGCGAAACCCCGGGCGACCGCCCGAGGCGCCGGTACTGTTCGTAGAGCCCCGCCAGCCGGCGCAGGTCCGTCTGCTCCAACTGCTCGCAGAACGCCTCCCGCTCGGCCGGCGACAACTCGTTCCACCACCGCAAGACGTGCTCCTGACCCACCTCGCGCAGCCGGGCCCGCAACTCATTCGACACTCCCACCAAGTCCCCGCTCTCGCAACCCGAACCCACGCGGTCACTCATCGGTCGCTCGCACTTTCTCTTTTCGCTTTGCTCGTCCGCTGCAAGAACGCTTTCCGACGCCCTCTTGGCCGCCAGAGCGTTTTCGAAACAGAGTGGCAGACGTGACACGGCCGCTCGCCAGCGGCCGCGGTGCTGCTCACCGCTCGAACCTGCGAAGGCCTTCGCCCGTCACAGCGAGGTCCTGAGCAGCAGCCACAGACTGTACCCAATGACGACGCACACCAGCCCAGTGCCGACGTTCAAGACCCACCGCGCCAAATCTTTGCGTCGCAAGGCAATGACCTGAGCCACGACGACTGTGGCCGCGACCATGGTAAACTTGAAAGCCACCAGGCCTTTTATGCCCCAGTGGTAGAGGAAGTACCGAGCCACTGCGTTGCCCTCGGTCAGCACGACGCTGGTGCGGCCGTCGGCACTGTGACGCAAAATGACGTAGGTCATGAAGGCGTCAATGGCGCTGGCCAGAATGAACAGGCACGTCTCCCGCTCCAACGGCAATTGCTTGCCGAAGACAAACCGCACCACCGCCCGCAACCAACGAACCGGCTCGAATCCCGTCCAAACCATGAGTGGCTCCAACTGATTGACAACTGCTGTGTTCCCCGTGCGGGTCGCTGCCCGCTCAGTCCCCATTGTGCCGGAAGCGGCTGCCCGGCGAAAGGTGTCTCTGACGGTTCTAGGATTTCGACCAACCTTGTCTGTGGTGCAGCCTGCCCGGACCGGTCCGCCGGTCCGTGGTTGCGACACGCTTTACGCCGACGTCACTCGGCAGCGGTGGGAGCACCGTCGCGGCCAATGCCCGGCATTCGACCTCCCGTCCGCAACACGAACTCCGCCAGCTCGACCAACTCCGCCTCAATTCCCGCCTCCTGCATTCGGCGCACCGTCAGGTCAATGTCGTACTCGACTCGCCGAATCTCCACACGACCGTTTTCAATGACGGCGTACGAGGCTCGAGGGTCTCCGTCCCGAGGCTGTCCGACGCTGCCGGGGTTCACGACCACCGTCCGCTCCAACCGCAAGACGTACGGCTGGTGCGTGTGTCCCACGCAGACAAAGTCCGCGTCAATGCCCTGCAGCCGGGACTGCCACGCAGCCGGGTTGGGACCCAAGTACTCGTCCAGCGGGTCGCGAGGCGTGGCGTGAACGAGGTAGAACGTGCGGTCCTCCACCTCGAACCGGCGGGTGACAGGCAAACGGGCGACGAACTTCAGCTGACTGGAGTCGAGCTGCTGCAGGTGCAACGACCGAGTGGCAGCCGCCAGCGCGGCCAAACCGGAAGACCGCTTCACCGGCACCCGTTGGACCAGCCCGTGGTCGTGGTTTCCCCGAATGCCAACTCGCGAGTGTTGCCGCACCCACTGCACGCACGGCTCGGCGTCGGCCGCGTAGTCGGCCACGTCGCCCAAGAAGACGCACACGTCGAACCGCTCGTCAATGGCCGACAAGGCGGCCCAGTTCGCGTGAATGTCCGCAACCAAGAGAATTCGCATCGGCAAGAGCCGGCCGAGTCGTTCCCTCTCTACTCAAGAAGCCCCACGAACAAGACGAAGCCCCCACGCGTCGGCAGACGACACCGAACACCGCTTCGTCCGGCCGGTTCCCATCTTAGCGTCGCACCAGCACCGACCCAACGGAGCAGACTGGAAAGGCGAACAGGCTCACCGGCCGTTCTGTAACCAAGCGGGACGTAAACCGACAGACTTTCGGGCACCGCGCTGGTTTCTTGCAAGCCCGCCCCGGCCAGCCAAACGCCTTCGGCTGCCCGCCCCGGCCTGTGAGTGTCGCCGACTCGAAACCACCGACCCCTGCAGAGGCCAACCGGACGGGACCAGACCCCAACGTGAACGAAACATGGTTCGGGACGCAGGACGGGACGGAGCGCGTCCCTCCGGAAAGAACGTGAACGTTGTCGACGCTTTTCGCCAAATGAACGTCTACCAGCCCCAGGGCCGGTAACGAAAAGCCTGCTGCCGCAGAATGGTGACGTCCGAACTGTTGCCGCTCCGCAAGTAAATCGTGTTGTAACGGTAGACGCTTCGAGCCGCAAAGCCCCAGCCGGGCGCCGGCAAGGCTCGACGGTAGGCCGACCGGCTCTCGGGCACCGGGTAGTTCACCTGTCCATTGGCGGGCACGTGGCTGAAGTAGGAGCGGCGAAACATCCAGTCTTCGGCGGGTGCCGGCCGTGTGACGGCGAGCAGCAGGCACAGGGTGCCGCCAGCTGCCAGCAGGCAGGGTCGAAGTGGAAGTCGGGTTTTTTGCGGAGGGGACGAGAACACGGTGGGGCCTTTCGAGCACAGGTGTTGATTTCTGGCAGCACGCGTTGCTTTTTCTCAACGTCCAAACGGCCTAGACCGGACGTCTGCGGCCGTCCGGGACTGGAACACACGAGACTGCACACCCTGTGCCACTTGCAGCCGGGACCACGCGCCGGGCTCCTGGCGGCTGCACCCCTACACGTCCAGCTCTTTCACGTCCAAAGCGTGCTTCTGAATGAACTCGCGCCGCGGCTCGACATGGTCACCCATGAGCAGCCGAAAAATCTCGTCGGCCGCGGCCGCGTCCTCCATGGTCACCCGCAGCAGGACACGGGTGCTGGCGTCCATGGTCGTCGCCCACAGCTCCTCCGGGTCCATTTCCCCCAGACCCTTGAACCGCGTAATTTTCAGTCCTTTCTCGCCCAGCTTCCTCAGCGAGGGCAGCAGCTCGCGCAGGCTGCTCAATTCGACCGTGCCGTCGTCGCTTTCGATTCGGAAGGGGTAGTACGGCTCTCCGTCCCTCAGTCCCGCACTCATCAAGTCCTTCAGCCCGAAGCCAAAGCCCTTCAGTCGGCGAAGGGTCTCGTTGATCGTTCGGACCTCATGCAGCTCCACCACTTGAAGCTCCTCGCCCGGCGGAGGTTGTTCTTCTTGACCGCCGGCTCCCTGCGGGCCGCCGTTTTCGTCGGCCACGGTCAGCTCGCCGCCCCGCTTCCGCTCTTCCGACTCCAGGAACGCGTCCAGCGACTCCTTGTCCGCAAACCAGTGCTCCTCGCGTCCAATGAAGACGCGGAACCTCGGCAAGAGCCCCTCCGGGGTCGCGTGGTGAGTAGCCAGGTACCGCAGGTCAATGCCTCGCCGCTCCAGCGCCTCCAGCGGCTCCTCCAACTGCTCCATTAGCTCGACCACGCGCCGCAAGTCCGAGCCTTCAAACACTGTGCCGTCGTCGACGACCACTCGGGCTCCGTCCATTCCCAGCTCGACCAACTCCTTCATCATTTGCTCGTCCGTCTCGACGTACCGCACCTTCTTCCTCTGAACGACGCGGTACAGCGGCGGCTGAGCAATGTACACACACCCGTGCTCAATCAGGGGTCTCAAGTGACGGAAAAAGAACGTCAGCAGCAAGGTGCGAATGTGACTGCCGTCGACGTCGGCGTCGGTCATTAGAATGATTTTCCCGTAGCGGCGTTTCCGCACGTCCTCCAGCTCAGCCCCCGGCGGCACACCAATGGCCCGGAAAATGCTCTCGATTTCGTTGTTGCCAAGGACCTTGACCAGCTGAGCCTTCTCGACGTTCAGGATTTTTCCTCGGAGGGGCAACACGGCCTGGGTTTCGGAGTCGCGCCCCGTGTCGGCCGACCCGCCCGCCGAGTCGCCTTCCACTAGGTAGAGTTCCGTGCTCTCCATTTCCCGACTGCGGCAGTCCCGCAGTTTCTCGGGCAACCCGCTGGTTGTCATGGCCCCCTTCCGACGAACCATTTCGCGGGCGCGCCGTGCCGCCTCGCGAGCCTCGGCCGCCGTCAGCCCCTTCTGTGCAATGGCCTTCGCGACGGAGGGGTTCTCCTCGAAGAACCGGCTCAACCCCTCGAAGACAACTGACGTGACAATTCCCTCGACTTCGCTGTTTCCGAGCTTTGTTTTTGTTTGTCCCTCAAACTGCGGGTCTGGCACACGTACCGCCAAAACCGCGGTCAAGCCCTCTCGAAAGTCGTCACCGGTCGGTGTGCGGTCCTTAAAGATTCCCTCACGCTTCCCGTAGTTGTTGATGGCGCGTGTCAAAGCGTTCCGGAAACCGCTTAAATGAGTCCCCCCTTCCAGGTTGTAAATGTTGTTTGCAAAACACCGGACGTCTTCACTGGCCGACGTGGTGTACTGCAAGGCCACGTCCACTTCGACGTCGCTTTGCTTGCCCGTAATGTGAATGACATTCGAGAAAAGAGGCGTCTCGGTTCTGTTCAGGTACTCGACGAACTCCACAATTCCGCGCTCGTACTTGAACTCGTCGGACTGCCCGGTGCGTTCGTCGATTAAGCGAATTTGAAGGCCGGCGTTCAAAAAGGCCAATTCCTGGAGCCGTTTCGCCAGAACGTCGTAAGAAAAGCGAGTGTCCGGGAAAATTTCGGGGTCGGGAAAGAAGGTAATTTTCGTTCCGGTCTTCTCCGTTTTCCCCAACCGCTTCAGCGGCTCGACCACCTTCCCGCGGGCAAACCCCATGGTCCAGACGTGGCCCTCGCGGCGGACCTCCACCTGCAGCCACTCGCTCAGGGCGTTGACGGCCGTCAAGCCCACGCCGTGGAGCCCGCCTGTGCCCGTCTTGTAGCCGCCCTGTCGGTCGAACTTCGCCCCGGCGTGCAGCTTCGTGAAGACCACTTCGAGCGCAGACCGACCGCCCAGCTCCGGCATTGGTCCCACCGGAATGCCGCGGCCGTCGTCCACCACAGTGACGCTTCCGTCCGCGTTGATCCGGACCCGGATGAAGGTCGCGTGCCCGTTGACGGCCTCGTCGACGCTGTTGTCGACGACTTCGAAAACCAGGTGGTGCAAGCCGCGCGACGTCGTGTCGCCAATGTACATGGCCGGCCGGCGCCGAATGCCTTCGACGCCCTCCAGCGCGCGAATTTGCTTTTCCGTGTACTCCGTTTGTGCTCGAGCGACGCCTGCCTGTGGGGCTTCGGAGCTCCCAGCCGCCTCGCCCGAGTTCTCTGACAAGTCACCAACTTGTCGCTCGTTCGGCTCCACCAACTCTTCCACTCCTTCTTCTACCGCTTCCTTTCTGGCGTTTCCTGTGCCTGGCAAGGTGGCGGACCTGCCGCCCACGCAACCGACTCCGACCACGTGCTCTCACCGCGCTCGGAGCGCCGCTCAGTCTGCCTCCAAGCTTCCGCGCAGGACGAACTTCACGTCCCGAATGCGAAAGTCGGGCCGTAACGACCGCAGCCTTTCCAGAATCGCCCCCTTGTGGAACGACTCCAGCTCGCTCAGCAGGGCCGCGTGAGCCACTCCGACCCGCAGCACGCCGTTCCGCACTCCCAGCACCCGCGTGCGCTTCGCAAACTTCGCCCCCGCCGCCTCAGACCACGCGTCCTGCAACTGCTGGTCGCCCGCCTGTCGCGCCCAGCCGCGCTGGACGATCAACTTCGACAGGGCGTCGGCCAAGCGTACCGGCTCGCCTCCACGACGCACCGTCAAACTCCCTTCCGCTCCAGTGGCATGACCACGTACACGTACCCGTCTTCGGCCTCAAACACGCCCGGGCTGTCTGCGTCCGTGAACCGAAAACGAACGTTCGTGCCTGGGTCGAGCACCCGCAGGTACTCCACCAAAAACTGCGGGTCGAATCGAATGACCACTTCCTCGCCCTCGTAGGCAATCGGAAGCTCCACTTTGGCCTGACCTCGCTGAGCGGCGGCACTTCTAAGAGTGAGCAGTCCTTTGGCGAAGAAGAAGTCCACGCCGCGCGTTTCGGCGTCCATGACAATTTGAGCCTGACGAACGGCTCGGTAAAAAGCCGAACAGGGCAGGTCGACCGTGTGACGGCTTTCAGACGGAATGGCCTTTCTGTACGGCGGAAAGCGGCCTTCCAAAAGACGGCAGTAAACCGTCGTTTGTCCCGTACGAAACAGACCTTCGTTTGAATGGAAAACGAATCTTACCGCCTCGTCTTTGTCCTCGTCGATTGACCGTTCCACAATCGCCAGCGCTCGGGTTGGAACAATGATTTGTTCCGACTCCGCCGGTTCTGCACCTTCCTGACTAAAACTGGTCCACGCCAAAGCCAGACGACGCGTGTCCGTCGCCACCAAATTCAGTTTGTCCTCTTCGAATTCGAACAGAACGCCGCTCAAAGCGTAACGAACGCTTTCCATTTCCGCGGCGAAAACCGTCCGGTGAATGAGTTTCCGGAGCTCGCCGGCTGGACACGAGAAAAACTTCTCGTCCTCAAACGAGGGGACAGGTGGAAACTCCAACGGGTCGCGGTAGGACAGACGAAACTCGCTGCTCGCTCCGCAGCGCAACGTCGTGCTCTCACCGTCGACTTCCAGCTCGACCGTCTCCGACTCGGTCTCGCGGAGGATTTGCCCGAACTCGTCGCTCGGCAACAAGACGTCGAGCTCGTGCGTCACCCCCTCCACCCCAGACAGCTCGTGCCGAACGGCCGTTTCCTGGTCGGTGGCGAGCATGGACGTTTTCTCCGGCCGAATTTCGAGCTTCACCGACCTCAACACCTCTCGGGTCGTCCGGCTCGCACTCGGAACCGCTCCGCTGACCCGCTGGTACGCCTCTGTCAGCTCGTTTCGAGGAAAGACAACCTTCATGGCTCCACCTTCGTCCCTCAAGCCGGTTCTGCGAAAAAGTTCCTCCCGGTGTTTTCGGGAGGCCGCCCCAGGTCGACAGCGTCCCGTCACGTCCCACTGGCCAAGACTCACGCCCCTGAGCACTCGCTCTCTCCGCCCGGTCTGCCGTGCCGGACCACGGCCTTCGACCGTGCGACCTGCGCGGTTCGGCGGAGTCGGAAACCGTCCTCCGGCCCGACACCGCAGCCGTGGGGAATTACTCCGACCACGTCGAGGCGCCGGCAGACCCTCGGTTCGAGATGGACCGCGGCCCTCGTGTCGTTGGAGCCTGCCTTTCTAGACTTCAGTAGCCGTAGTAAGAGAAGCCGCGGCAAGAAAAGCAGACCTTGCTGGTTCGCTTGTCGCAAGTGGCATGATATTAAAAACGTTACTGCGCGACAACGACGTCACGGGGCTGTGGAAGTCGTGGCGAAAAGCGGTCGAGAAGGGGGCGTGGACGGACGGCTTCCGCGAGCGTTGTCGACCGAGGCGAGCAGGCGGCCGCGGAGAGGCGGAAGAGGAGTCCTCTGGCCAACCACGCACCGACCGGTTTTCCGCAAGCGGTCGACGTCGACGAGACGCTCCAGTCGTCAGCGGCGCGGAAACGCCGGTGGCGTGCACTGCGCGCTGGTGACAGGCAGCGGCGCGACGAGCCAGCGGCTTGTCGCGGGAGAGGGCTGGGGGCAGGCGCGGGCAAGCTGGGCGCGAGCGGTCGGGGTCAAACCGAGCCTACTTGGCTCGCAGGCGAGCCTCGACGTTGGCGAGCCGAGCTCGAAGGTGCGCGTCCTGGCCGAGCAGTTTGTGAATTTGAGCGACAGAGTGAACCGCAGTGCTGTGGTGTTGCAGTCCGAAGTGCCGAGCGATTCGGGCGTACGGGTACTGGCCCAGAACGCGGGCCAGGTAAATGGCCATTTGGCGAGCGCGGACGAGCGAACGGGCCCGGGAGTGGGACCGCAGTTCGGCGACCGTCAGGTGGAACTCGGCGGCCGTGGCTTTGGCAATTCGAGCCAGGGTGGGGCGTTGAAGCGTCGTGACGGCTTGTCGGACGGAGGCGGGCAGGTCTTCGGGACGCAGGGCGCTGGCGTGGCCGGACGTCGTCTCCAGTTGCCGAACCCACTCAGCCAATTCCCTCAGCGACGTGTGCAGTGGCCGGGCGAGCAGCTCGAGCGTCGAGTCGGTCAGCGGCAGGTGGGCGGCGCAGTGTTGAAGGAAACAGAGCCGACCGAAGTACGACGGCAAAGGCAAGTGAAAGGTGTAGCCGCCGTGCAGGCGGTTCAACAGCTTCGGCAAGACGTGCGACAGCTGGACGGGAGCGGCTCGTGCGGCCAGCAAGACTCGGCCGTTTCGAGCCAGCAGTTGGTCGACGCACTGCAGAAGCTGTCGCTGGGGTTCGGGGCGTCGGCTCAGGGCGTGAAAGTCGTCCAGGACGAGGACGGCCTGTTGAGCGAGTTGCTCCACAAACTGCGCCGTCGTTCCTGACTTGGCGGCTTGACCGTACTCGCGCTCGAATTCCACCGCAGTCAGCCAGCGAATGGGAAACGACGGCCCTTCTTCCTCCCACTTTTTCGTTGCCGCCTTCAGCAGAAACGTCTTACCGGTGCCGGACGGTCCGTGCAAAAACACCAGCGCTCGCAGCGGACGAGCCAGCGGGTTGCCCAGCGAGAACAACAGCGTCCGAGCCGGTTCCTGCTCGTCCAGTTCGACCAGCGGCCAGGCCTGCGAGTGGTCCGCGTTCATGTCGAGCTCGAAAGTCCTTGTCGCCTTTAGTGGGTTGTAGGGTCGTCTCGTTTGGTGGTTTGCTTGGTTTCAGGCGGCGCGACGCGGGACGCGTGAAGTCACAGGACGCGGCCCCAACGGCGGCTGGCAGTCAGCTCAACGGTGTCCTTTCCTCAGGTGGAGCAAGCATCCTGCTTGCTCGACAACCGAAGAGAACGTGACAAGTTACGGCGTTCAAGTCATGGGTGCACGTTGCGCGCACCTTGACCGCAAAGACTCTGACGGAGTCGGCTCACGACCCGAGCCACGCGACGCACGGCCTCGTCAATTTCGTCAACTGTGTTCTCGACCGAAACGCTGAAACGCAAGACCGACCGGAAGACGCGTTCGTCGTAGCCCATTGCCAGCAGCGCTGGCGGGGGCTGAGCGGCTCCGCTGGCGCACGTGCTGCCGACCGAGCACGCGACTCCCTCCAGGTCCAACGCTGCCACCAATGCCTCGTTGCTGAGCCCGGGAAAAGCAATGCACAGCGTGTTGGGCAACCGAACGGCTCCTTCGCCGACCACGACGACAGGCGAGCACGTTTCTCGGAGGCCTTTCTCGAGTCGGTCTCGCAGCTCGGTCAGACGTCGGGTGCGTTCTTCGCGCTGCGAGTGCCAAAGCTGGAGTGCGTGAGCCATGGCACAGGCCAACGCCACGCATTCGGTTCCGGGTCGGCGTCCGTCTTCCTGGTGTCCACCGTGGAGCAGGGGAGCCAACTGCGTGCCTCGCCGCAGCAGCAACGCTCCAATTCCGCGGGGCCCGTGAAACTTGTGGGCTCCCAAGGCAAGCGACGACACGCCGAGCTCGTGGAAGTCGACCGGAATTTTTCCGACGGCCTGAACCGCGTCGACGTGGAAGAAGACCTCGTGTCTTCGGCACAACTCGGCCAGCGGCCGCACGTCTTGCACCACGCCGGTTTCGTTGTGAGCTAGAATCACCGTGGCCAGACGGACTTCGGACCACGGCAGCGTCGAAAAAACGTCTTGCCGGAGCAAGCCGTTTTGGTCGACGGGCAAGGGGCGCAGCGTCCAGCCCCGCCGCTCCAGTTCCCGGCACGACTCCAGCGTCGCCGGGTGCTCGCCCTCCGTCAGCAGCAGCAAGCCGGGTTCTCGCAAGGCGGCTGCGCCGAACAGTGCCAGGTTGGTCGACTCCGTTCCGCCGCTGGTGAAAACGACTTCGTCCGGCTCGGCGCCCAGAATGCCCGCAATTGTCTCGCGTGCTTGTTCCAGGGCGCGGCGAGCCCGACGGCCCTCGGCGTGCCGGCTGCCGGGGTTGCCGAAGCTTTCGCGGTAGTGACGGGCCAACACTTCGACGACTTCTGGGTGGGGTCGGGTCGTCGCGTTGTTGTCCAAGTAAATGCGCTGCATTGGCTCAGCCTCCTGCCAACGCCGTGAGTCGACGGGAGTGGGGTTGGGCGCGAGCGGCTTGGGCCTTCCGCGAGGCGGCACGGCAGGCAGCGTCGTCTTCAAGCCGCAAAGACGTTCTTGGGAACGCACGTCGCGCCGACTCGGCCACGGCCGTCGAAAAAAAAACATCTTCGCAACTTGGGGTCAGCGTGCCAACCAAGGGGTCGGGAAGTCGGGTCAGGGCGGCGGCACGGTGAGCTGCAGCGGCGAGGAGGCAGAGTCGGTGGCACGTGTTCCGGGCGGAGGAGCGTCTGGCGACGTTGAGCTGCCGGCGGGCGTCTTTGACGAAGGCTGCTGGACGCCGGTGAGGCCGTGGGTCGCTGCGTCGCTCGCACGGGCTTCCCGGTACGGACGCCTCGACTGGTAAAGTTTCAGCCGTTGCCGGAGCGGGGGTTTGTGGTTCCCGTCGGCCAGTCGAATGGCTTCCTGCTGCCAACGGACGGCTGGGTCGAATTGGCCCAGCTCGGCGTAGGCCGCGGCGAGGGTGTCTAGGTAGGTTGGGTTTCGTTGGCCGGAAAGGTCGCAGGCTCGGCGAGCGTGCTGCAGGGCCAGTCGGCCGTTTCGAATGGAGTCGTCGGGGCAGGTGGCGAGCAGCCAGGCCAAGTCGTTGTGGGCCTGGGCGAGCTGCGGGTCGAGTTGAAGAGCTCGCTGGTAGTCGGAGCGGCTTTCTCTGTAGAGGCCGAGCTCTTTTCGGACGAAGCCGCGGTTGGCGTACGCCTCGGCGAAGTCGGCGTCCAGCCGAATGGCTTGCGTGTAGTCGGCTTCGGCCAGTCGAAAGCGGCCCTGCCGCCGCCGCATGACTCCCCGGTTGTTGTAGGCGGCGGCGAAAGAGGGGTCGAGGTGAATGGCCTGGGTCAGGTCGGCCACGGCTCGCTCCAAGTCGTCTTTGTCGGCCCAGGCCAATGCGCGGTTGTAGTAGGCCAGAGGCAGGTCGGGGTGGTGAGCGAGAGCGGCGTTGTAGTCGCGGAGGGCTCGGTCGGGCTGGCCCTTGTGCCGGAAGACGTTGCCGCGGTTCACCAGGACGGACGGCTCGGTGGGAGCCAGACGAGCGGCCTCGTCGAGGTCGGCCAGCGCTTGGTCGAGGCGGTTCAGCGCAGCGAGC
>CAYSAG010000157.1:0-11678 GCA_964428935.1 uncultured Planctomycetaceae bacterium
GACCGACCTCGCTCAGCCGGACGCTCCGAAAAGGCTCTACGACCAGATCGCCGCCAAAGGGCTGAAGATCGAACTGCTGATCAACAACGCTGGTTTCGGTTTCGTCGGCACGATCGAGGACACGGACGTCGAACGCATGCTAAGAATCATTCAAGTGAACGTGGCAGCACTGACCGACCTGACCTACCGCTACCTTCCCGAAATGTTGCAGCGCGGACACGGGGCGATCATCAACGTGTCTTCGATTTCAGCTTTCCAACCGGTGGCGTACATGCCCGTCTACGCGGCTACGAAGGCTTACGTCCTTCATTTCAGCGAGGCCCTGTGGGCAGAAGCTCGCGACCGTGGCGTCACGGTGCTCGCCTTGTGTCCCGGGACGACGCAGACCGAGTTTTTCGAGGTCGCGGGAGTGCCCGGCTGGCTGAAAAAGCACCGCGGTCACAGTCCCCGCAAAGTCGTGCGAACCGCTCTGAAAGCGATGGAAAAACGCCGACAATACGTCATCCCCGGTTGGGGAAACTACTTCCTGACCTTGGGCGTGCGGCTGGCTCGGCGAAAGATGGTCGTTCTGCAGTCGATGCGGTTCTTCCGACCACGCCGAGAACAGACGGACGAGACCGACAGTCGCGAAGCGGGCTCTCAGACCGCCTGATGGGTTTGACGCGGTTCGCTTTGCTGTCGTCCGACCGAGCGACGAACTGAGCGGTGCACGAACAGCGCGGCGTGAGCGCTTCCATTTCGTCGGCCAAGCGGCGGCGGATGCAGTTTGAAGTGAGGACCGTTGCGCGGCAGCGGTGCCACAAGCCGTGGCCGGTCCTGCTTCGTTTGCTACCTGCGCCGCATTGCGAAGGACGCTGGTCGACTGAATTTCTCGCCGGATTCTGATATGGTGCTGGCGTCTTCGGTCTGGCTGGCGGACTTGGCCACAGGCTGCCGGCACCAGTCGTGCGGCGCGAGGCTGCAACCTTGTTGCGGACCGCCTTCAACTTCGTAACGGCCGCGGCCGGTCTACAGGTTGAGGTCTCGGTGTGGACGGGATTGGCCCTGGCACGCACTCGCGTGGAGCACGAAAACGAGAACTCGATTCCGGATCGGTCTTCAACGTCGATGGGGAGGGAGAAACGTGGACGCTCTGGAATGCATTCTCACACGTCGCAGCATCCGCGAGTACCAGGATCGTGCCGTTCCGGAGGACCTGATTCAGCAGTTGCTCCGGGCGGCCATGTACGCTCCCAGTGCAAGAAATCAGCAACCCTGGCAGTTCGTGGTGATCGATGATCGCGAACTGCTCAGGCAGATTCCGGAGTTCCACCCGAATGGGGCGATGGCCGCAAAGGCTCCTGTGGCCATTCTGGTCTGCGGCGATCTGACCCTGGAAATTTCAAAGGGTTACTGGGCGATCGACTGTGCCGCGGCTGTGCAGAACCTGCTGCTTGCCGCTCACGCACTTGGCCTCGGGGCCGTCTGGACCGGGGTCTATCCCCGTCAGCCCCGAATGGACGGCTTTCGCAAACTGCTTCAGCTTCCGGACCACATCGTGCCGCACACGCTGATTCCGATTGGGTACCCGGCCGAGCAACCGGAAAAGCCGGACCGGTTTCGGGCGGAGCGGATTCACCGGAACGGCTGGAGCTGATCTTGGCCTGGCGGGCGGACCGGCGTTTGCCCGAAGCGAGCCACCGGACCTCGGTCCGCGAAGTCCTTCGCTTTGTCACCGTGTCAGGTTTCTTGGGCCAGCAGCGTACTGGAGGAGACGACATCCATGGCGGACGAGTCCAAAGGACTGCCGATGACGGCCAAATGGGACCCGGAGCGGCTCGAACAGGAGGTCCGGGAGCTACAAGAGTTGGAAAGTCGTCCGTTCTTGCAGCGGGCGATTGGTTACTTGAAGCGCACCGGTCCGGGACTCCTGCAAAGCGCCATGACCTTGGGCGCCGGCAGCGCGGCGGCCTCGGTCATGGCGGGAGCATCCTTCGGGTACAAGCTCCTGTGGGTGCAGCCGGTCGCCATGTTCTTGGGTGTTTGCATGCTGGCTGCTCTGGCGAACATTGTTTTGACGACAGGGGAGCGGCCTTACCGAGCGTTCGGACGCGAGTTGAGCGTCACCTTGGCGTTCTTGTGGGCGCTCGGCACGGTTGTCGCCTCGGTGATTTGGCATTTCCCGCAGTACGGACTGGCCGCCGGAGCGGCATGGGATTTCGCGGGTGCTTTGGGCGTTCCGGCATCGCACCAAACGGCCGAATATGCGGTCAAGTTTGGAATCGGTGTGTTTATTTTGGCGTTGAGCATCTTCACGACGTGGAACTACGGAAGCCATTCGCGGGGAATTCGCTTGTACGAGTGGTTCCTGCGGGGCGTGATTGGACTGGTCATCATTTCGTTCGGAATCGTGGTGGTCGCCAACTGGCACCGGATCGACTGGGCGGAATTGGGAAAGGGGCTGATTGGTTACTACGGCATTCCGTCTCAGAAGGGAGCGGTGACTCTCGTTTTGGGAATGCTTGGAGCCGCCGTGGGCATCAACATGACGTTTCTGTACCCCTACTCGCTGCTCGCCAAAGGCTGGGGGAAGCACCACAAGACACTCGCCCGCTGGGACCTCGCCATGTCGATGTTTCTTCCGTTCGTGCTGGTGACGTCCCTGATCATCGTCGGCATGGCCATAACGGGGGTGTACGATCCAACTCACGAGGTCGTTCGGACCGACATGAAACCTCTGCAAGCGGCGCAGGCGTTGACGGGCGTCATGGGCGAGACGTTCGGACGACTGGTGTTCGATTTGGGGCTGATTGGGATGGCCTGTGGAGCGATCAGCACGCACATGGTCGTGTGCGGGTTCACGTTGTGCGAGATGTTCGGTCTGGAGTACACGGTGCGGCGCTACAGGTTGTTTACGCTGGTCCCGGCCATTGGGATTTTGGGAGTGGTTACTCGAACGCCCATTTGGTTTCCAATCGCCGCGTCGGCCATTTGTTTCACGATGCTGCCGATTGCGTACGTCATGTTCCTGATCTTGAACAATAAGCGGAGCTACATCGGGGAGGCGGTGGGACGCGGACTGGGGCGCGTCGCGTTCAACGTTCTGCTGGTAATCGCACTGGCGGTCGCGACGATTGGTTCCGGGATCAAGATTTACCAGAACGTCGTCACCCCTTTGTGGAACGCCGTTTCCGGTGGCCAGCCGGAGGCCGCTGTGCGGCCCTCGCGGTCGCGGACGTTTTCGGTCGAGCAAGGCGAAAAGCTCGCACGAGGCTCGTGGGTCGATTCCGTCGTGACGTTGGAGGTTCATGGCGACGTTCGGCGCCGGACGGTTGAAAACAGCACCCTTGGTCTGTAGTATAAGGTGCCGTCGCGATCTCTGCTGTCGCTTCAGAAACACGTCAACAACATACTGTAACACGTGTTTGTGGCTCTAAGGTCCCGATCATGCAGCCCTCGTCCCCATTTCCACGTTTGGACACAATTCCACTTCCTGCTCCGGTGTGGCTCTTCAAAGTCCTCCACGACCTGACGACGGTCTTGCACTTCGTCGCCGTGCAGCTCTTGCTGGGCGGGCTATTGCTGGCCGTCGTGTGGGCGTTTTGGGGGCGGAAGCGACAGGACGAGCAGCTGCTCGGGGCGGCAAACAGCGTGGCGAAGCTGCTGCCGATCGTGATGATTTACGTCATCAATCTAGGGGTTCCGCCTCTGCTGTTCGCGCAAGTGCTGTACGGGCCGGCGTTGTACACCAGCAGCGTGTTGATTGGCATGTTTTGGATCTCGGTGATCTTCCTGCTGATGCTTGTGTACTCGCTGCTTTACTTCGTTGCTGGGCGAGCCGAAAAGGGGCGACCGTGGGTTTGGGGAGCTGTGGTTTCGCTGGTCGTCGCCGCCGGCATCGCGTTCATCTACAACTCGAACATGACACTGATGCTTCGGCCCGGCGTCTGGGCCCAGATGTACCGAGCGGACCCACATGGTTTGCATCTGAACACAGGCGATCCCACGGTGCTGCCTCGTTGGCTCTACGCCTTGTCCGGCGGCGTGGCCGTTGGCGGTGCTGGGGTGGCGTTGTTGGCGGCTTGGCGCCGGTCCGACGGCGGGCTGCTGGTTGTTTCACGCTTGTGGTCGCCGTGGCTGGTTTTGGTTGGGGCAGTTGGTCAGTTGGTGTGCGGTCTGTGGGCGTATTTTGCTCAACCGGGTGGCGTTCGTGAGACGCTGTGGTCGAGTGCTTGGCCCGCGGCGACGTTGGTCCTGTGGTTGTTGCTGACCATTGGCTTGGTCGTCTTGGCCCATGTTGCCCGGCTTCGCTGGCGCGGCGAGGCTGTTGTGTGGCCGCTGGCTCTGGCCGCAGGGTGCTTGGCCGAGACGGTCGGTTTGACGTTGGCTCGCAGCAGCATTCGCGACGCAGCCTTGGCTGCGGCAGGTTTTCAGGTGTGGGACCGAGCGGTGGCAGCGAACTGGGCCGTCGTGATTCTGTTCGTCTTGTCGTTGTTGCTGGCAGTTGTCGCTGTTGTGTGGTTGACGACGATTGCGGTCCGAGCGAAAGGAGCTGTGAAGAGTCATGCCTGAGCAGCACTCGGAGCACGCGCAAGAGCAAGTGCCGGCGTCTGGTGTGTCCGTGGACCGGCTACGTCGGAAGTTGGTTCGGATTGGCGTCGGCGTCTTTGGTGCTGGCTACGCCGGCGCCATCTTGTACCCGATCTACCGGTATTTGCAGACACCGGCCCGACGCGCTCAAGCGGCGTCGCAGGTGACCGAAGTGTCGCTGCCGGACGCCGACCAGTTGGCTCCTGGAACAGCGCTGATGTTCCTGTTCGGAACGCGTCCGGCCTTGCTCATTCACCACACGGACGGCAGTTGGACGGCGTTCGACGCGGTCTGCACTCATTTGGGTTGCACGGTGAAATTCGAGCCTGACAAGAACCGCATTTACTGTGCGTGTCACGGCGGTACCTACGACCCTCGCACAGGAGAAGCCGTCGCTGGGCCTCCACCCAAGGGGTTGAAGCCTTACAAGGTCGAGGTGAAAGATGGCGAGGTCATCGTCGCCCGCGCTTAGGGGCGAATGGCGGAAGGTGGTCTGGGAGTTTTGCGACGAGCGGCTGGGGTTGTCGTCGCTGGTCGAGGCAGTGCGCCACAAGACGGTCCCTCAGCACGCTCACTCGTTCTGGTACTACTGGGGCGGACTGACGCTTTTCTTTTTCCTCGTCCAGTTCGTCACCGGCATTCTGTTGTTGATCTACTACCGCCCGGGTCCCGAAGCCTACGACTCGGTGCGGCGAATCACCTACGACGTCGACTTCGGGTGGCTCGTTCGGTCCGCTCATTCGTGGTCGGCGAACCTAATGGTGTTCTGTCTCTTCGTACACATGGGCTCGACCTTTTTCATGAAAGCGTACCGGAAGCCGCGCGAGTTCGCGTGGTGGTCAGGCCTTTTGTTGTTGTTCCTGACTCTGACGTTCGGGTTCAGCGGCTATCTGTTGCCGATGGACGAGCTGGCGTACTTTGCGACGAAAGTGGGTCTGGAAATTCCCGGGGCAATGCCGTTGATCGGTTCGTGGATGGCGGACCTGATGCGTGGCGGGCCGGACGTGACCGCTGACACGGTTCAGCGTTTCTTCGCGTTGCACGTGGCCGTCTTGCCGCTGGTGGCGCTGTTGGTGTTGACCTTCCATTTGTACCTGGTGCAGCGGCACGGGAACGCGGTTCCGCCGTCGGAGGCGGCGAAGCCGGCCGAGCAGCGTCGGTCGATTCCCTTCTTTCCGGATTTCTTCCTGAAAGACCTGGCCCTGTGGCTGATCGCGCTGAACGTGCTGGGCATCCTGGTCACGATGTTTCCCTGGCACCTGGGACGCCAGGCCGATCCGTTGGCGCCGGCACCGGAGGGGATTCATCCGGAGTGGTACTTCATGGCGCCGTTTCAGTTGCTGAAGGTGCTTGGGGCTGTGCTGCCTGGAGCGTCCGGCGAGATTGCCGGCTTGCTGGTGGGTCTGGCGGCGGTCGTCGTCCTGTTTGCGGTTCCTCTCTACGACAACTCGCCGACCGATGAGAGAAAGAGCCGCTTGGCGTGGTGGATTGGCGTGGTCGGCGTGGTCTCGGTGGCGGTGTTGACCGTGTGGGGCTACTTGGCTTTGTAGGGCTGGCGGGCTCCAAGAGGAGGCTTTGACACAGCGTCCGTTGTGCGTGCGAGAAAAATCGCCCGGCAGTGTCCGTTGGACGGGCGGAGCGGGTAGCGAGTATCGGGGAGTCGACGGGAATGAACTACCCATCCTGGGATTTTCCGCACATTGGAAGCGGTTGGGTCGTCGGCCTGATTGCCATTTTCCACGTCATGATTTCGCACTTTGCCATCGGAGGCGGGTTGTACTTGCCGGTGGCGGAGTGGCGGGCATTGAAGACGGGCCGGCGGGAGTGGTTCGATTTCCTGCAAGCCCACTCGAAGTTCTTTCTCATTCTGACCGGTGTGTACGGAGCGGCTTCGGGTGTGGGAATCTGGTTTGCCATTGGGTTGGCGTCGCCCGAAGCCACCAGTTCGTTGATTCATAACTTCGTCTTCGTGTGGGCCATTGAATGGACGTTTTTTGCCATCGAGCTCACTTCGGCTGCGGTGTACTACTACACGTGGGGACGCATCGACGAGCAGCTGCACCTGAAAGTGGGCTGGGTGTACGCAGCCGCGTCGTTCATGACGCTTTTCATCATCAACGGCATTCTGGCGTTCATGCTGACGCCCAGTCAGGCTTGGCTGGAGGTGGCCGGGACAGGGAAAGAGACGACTCGGCTGTTGGCCGCCTTTTTCAACCCCACGTACTGGCCCAGTTTGGCTTTGCGGACGCTGGTCTGCGTGTCCTTGGCTGGTGTGTGGGCCTTGGTCACGGCCAGTCGGATTGACGTTCGGACGAAGGCCGAGCTGAAAGAGGACGTGGTTCGGTGGTCGGTGCGTTGGCTGTTTCCGGCGTTCTTCTTGATGCCGCTGTGTGTCTTGTGGTACGTGCACCAGGTTCCCGAGGGTCAGCGGCAGTTGCTGCAGCTTGGTGTTTCGACGGTCGGGCCAGGCTCGTTTTCGCTCCTAACCCGCGCGGTTCTGGTCTCGACCATGGCCTCGGCCACCATTCTGGCGACGGCCTACCTGGCGGCGTACCGGAGGCCGCAGGACTTTGGTTTGGGCTACGCGTGCGCAATTGTGTTTCTGGCTTTGGCGGCGACCGGTTCCACCGAGCACGCTCGCGAAATGTTGCGGAAGCCCTACCTGATTCGCGACTACCTTTACTGCAGCGGTGTCCGGAAAGTTCCCGTTGCCATTTACGGGACGCGAATGACCGAGGTGGAGTACTTCAACCAGCACGGTTACTTGAGCCGCTCGCCGTGGTACCGGTTGGCTTCGCCGGTGCGTGGTCAGTCGCCCGAGAGGGCCGACGTGGCTCCGTCCGCTGGAGCCGAGCGGCCGGCTGTGGCACAGGACGAGAAGACCGAAGCGCCGGGCGGTGCCGCCAGCGGTTCCGCCGCGCCGACTGGTTCGTCAAAGACGTCTTCGCCAAAGACGTCGAAAGCGGTCAAGCCGACGGCTCAGCAGCTTCTGGTCGGCGAGCTCATGTTCCGCGGGCAGTGCATGGCCTGCCACACTCGACACGGCTACCGAAGCATTACGCGACTGATGGGAGGGCGCGACCTGCAGGCCATTCGGAACATTTTGGCAATGCTACACGAAATGCCGGAAGGCTCGCCGTACCGCTCCTTCATGCCCCCGCTGGTCGGAACGCCAGAAGAAATCGAGTCGCTGGCCTTGTACTTGAACTCGCTGGTCAATCGGCCGAAAGAGGGAAACGAAAGCAGCACGGCGGCGGCTCAGTGAGCGGCGGCGTTTGCGGAGTCGGTTCGAGAGGCGCGTCGTTCCCGCGGCGCCGTTCCTTCTGGGTTTTCGTTTACTCCAGCGTCAGTCCCACGCACCGACCTTCGTCGTCGTAGCAGATTCGCACCCAGCGGTTGGCGTGGTCCAGGCTGAGGCGGCCGGCTTGGAGAATGGCCGTCACGAGTACGGTGTCGTGGACGGTCGCCAGTCGGCCGGAGAAGTCGCGGGGTGAAGCGTCACCGCGGCGAACCGCCGTGGCGGCGTCGACGAAGGCTTCGATGCTCTGGTAACCGTAGCCGTGTTGTCCGGCGAAGTAGCCGTCGGCGTCGGGGGTGTACTTCATGAAGAGCGGGTTGAGGGACTGAAAGCCGCGCTGGTCGTCGGCCAGGGAGTAGCCGCGGTGAGCCTGGTCCACGTGGACTTCGCCCCGCTCGCCCATGTAGAAGAACCGCTGTTGCGAATGGACGTCGCTTTTTGGGGCAATCCACGAGGCCGTGTAGGTCGCCACGGCCAAATGACCGCTGGGGACGTTCTCCCATTGGCAGCACAGGGTAATGGTGTCCTCGGTGTCGATTCCCAACTCCCGAGCCACGCCGGTTGCGGCCAGAGCAGAGACTCGTCGCGGCCGAGCCATGTGGCCGACGGCCCACAGGTTGAAGTCCACGTGGTGGGAATTCAGGTAGTAACTGATGTCACTGGAGCGGCCGGCCCATTGGCGGAAGGTGCTGAGCTGCGACTTCGGTTGGCTCATGTACGACGTGAAGTAGCTGAACTGGCCGAGCGTGCGAATGCGGTCGCGAGCGTCTCGGTAGATTGGGTCCCAGCGCTTGTGGACCTCCATGGCCACCAGCACGCCGTGTTCGTCGGCGGCGCGAGCCAGTTCCCGGTGCTGGTCCACCGTCTGGACCAGCGGCTTGGCCACCAACACGTGGCACCCGTGCCGGACGGCGTCCAGTGCAATTGGGAAGTGGGTGTCGTCTGGCGTGAAGACGGTGACCACGTCGCCCGGTTGCAGCGTCTGCAAGGCTTGGCGGTAGGCGTGCGGGTCGTGCGAAACGTCGTCGGCCGGGAAGCTTTCGAACGACACGTCCATTTCCCGGTAGACGTCACCGATTAACTGCTGCAGGTGGCGACGAATGCCGGGAAACTTCGTCCCGTTGGTGCCGGCCATTTTCAGTCGACCCACCTTTCCGCGGCGGCGGAGGTCGAAAAGGGTCAGGGCCACCACGCCGGCGCTCTTGTCCGACCGGCTCGCCTCGCCGTGGACGTAGCCGGTGGTGTACTCCCCCGTGCCGACCATGAGCACGTTCGGAACGCTGGTGCGACTCATGGGAAAGCCTTTCCAACGTTGGTCCCTTCCGGGGCGGACGGGCGGCTCGAAGCAACCCTTTCGGCCGTGCGGTTCGGCTGCCGTCTAGTCGGTCGGCAGGCGACACGCCTCCACGTCGAAGAACTTGGCGTCGGACAGCCCGTGGTAGCGTTCCGGGTGGCACGTGAGCAGGACAATTTGGAACCGCTGGGCCGCTTCCTCCAGCACGCCAACAATGCGGTTCAGTCGCGGCGTGTCGGTGTAGGTGAAGACGTCGTCCAGGACCAGCAGTTGTCGTTCGTCGCCGAACAGCACTTCGGCCAGCGCCAGCCGGACGGCGAAGTACAGCTGCTCGCGCTCTCCGCCGGACAGCTCGTCCAGCCCGACGGGCGTGTCCGTCACGGCCGGCGTTGCGGCACACGGCACGAACTGTTCGTTGAACACGACCCCGCGGAACCGCGGCCCGGCAATTCGCTGCAGCAAGCGAGTGGCTCGACGTTGCACCGGCTCCAGAAGCTCGTCCAGGACTTGGCTGCGGTGCGACTTCAGCGTCTCGTACAGCAGCCGCACGGCGTTCATTCGCAGTTCGCTTTGAGCGACTCGGCGTCGAGTGGTTTCGATGTCTTCTTCGACGCGAGCCAGCTCGCTGTAGGGAGCTTGTTGGAGCAGCTGGCTGAGCCGCCCGACCAGTTCGGCCCGCTGCGTCGTTCCTCGCTCCGCTTTCTGCCGCACGGCTTCCAGTTGCCGCTCCAGCCGTTCGACTTGTCGAGCCGGATTCTCGCCGAAGCCGTCGAGCGTCTCACGGGCTTTGCGCGCCTCGGCCTCGGCCGCCGCGAACTGCAAGGCCAGCTCGCTCCTCTGCCGCTTCAGTCCTTCCTCGGACTGACCTTCGGGGCAAAGCTGTTCGAGGCGGTCGGTGTGGGTGCGTCGTTGCTGCTCGGCGAGCTGCCGTCGAGTTTCGTGCTCCTGTTGTCTGCGTTGAGCTTCCAGACGTTCGTCCTTGGCTCGGTCGAGGTCTTCGCGAGCCTGACGCAGAGCCGACTCGTACTCCCGCTCGGACTGGCGCGCCTGCTCGTCCAGCTCGTCCGGGTCGGGTGGCGACTGTTCCCACTCGGGGTAGGCCGCCAGCAGTTCCTCCAGCACGGCGCGGCACTTCTGCAGTTCGCTCCGCACGTGCGCCTCGTCGCCCTTGCGAAGCAGGCTCTTGAGCCGTTCTTCCGCTTGTTCGCGTTTGGCCTTTCGTCGCACGGCCTCGTCGCGAAGCCGCCGCAGCTCCGGCAGGTCCTTCGTGCCGAAGCCGGCCGTCAGTTCCTCCAGCTCGCGTTCGGCCTCTTGCAGCTCGCGCCGCAGCTGCTCGGCCGACTCGGTCGGGCCCGTGGCCAAGACCCTGGCCACGCCGGGAATGCGAAGCTCGACGTGCGGCGCGCCCTTGACCGGCAGTTCGCTCCCCGCAGGAACCTGGTGCGTGCCGGGCTGTTCGGCCGAAAGCAGCTCCACGTCGAGGTCCGACTCGGCCGTCAGCCGCACTTGAATGACGGCCGTGTCGAGTTTCAGTCGCGCGTCGTCGCGTCGTCGAGCGGCTTTTTCGATTCGTTCCAGCGTTTGGTCGTCTGGAGCGACCAGCTCGTCACAGAGCTGCGTTCGTTCTTCCAGTTCGGCCTTGGTCTTTTCGACCTCGGTCAGCAGCTCGCTCAGCCGCTCGACTTCTTGCCGAGCCTGGGCGAACCGGCGAGCTCGTTCGGCCCGCGTGCGCTGCTGCTCGACCTGCTGCCGCGACCGCTGGACTTCCGACAGACGTCGCTCGGCCTCGGCGACTCGCCGTTCGGCCTGCTCGACCAGCTCGACCACCGCTGCGTCGTCTTCGCTCAGCCGCTTCAGGGCAGTCAGCACCTCGGACAGCTCCTTTCGCGTGCGGTCGATTTCTTCCAGTCGGTTTTGGAGCTGTTCGAACTGGCTCTTCAGCCGCTTCTGTTTTTCCTCGGCCAACCGGCACTGGCTTTCCAGTTCACGGTAGCGCCGTTCCTGCTCGCGCAGTTGCTGCAGCGTTTTTTCCAGCGCGGCTTCCTCGGCGCGAGCGTGTTCAATTTCAGCTTCCAGGTCGTCCAGGCGCCGGCGAGCTTCGTCCAGCTCTTCCAGCGTTCGTTGCAGCTGGTGTCGTTCTTCCTCCAGCTGCTGCAACCGTTCTTTCAGTTGGACGTGCGGCGGGGCTTTCGCGCCGCGGCGGACTTGTCCCTTGGGCGTAAAGTACTGCTCGTACAGCTGGGCAATTTTCTTTTCGACCGGGCTCGACTCGCCGCTGACCTGACTGCCCAAGGCTTCCCGCACCGAAGCCTGCACGCCCTCGGACAGTTTGTCGAGCTGGAGGGCACCTTGGGGAACCCACAACACCTGAGCCAGCCCCCAGTGTTCCAGCTTGCTCGCTCCCCGGCCCGGGCGTTCGGCCTTCAGCATTTCGCGGACCCGCTCGTCCGCGCTGCGGCCCTCGGCCACCGGCTCGAACCGTCCGTCTTCCAGCCGCTGCAGGCGCGCCGTCTTTTC
>CAYSAG010000158.1:0-11673 GCA_964428935.1 uncultured Planctomycetaceae bacterium
ACCGACAGCTGTTGCAGGCGGAGCAGTCGTCGCCGCAGGTGTCGTTGTCGTTGGCCGTCACGTACAACCAGTTGGGTGAGCTGTACCGTCGGTGGCGGCGTTCCGGCGACATGTTCACGGCCCACCAGCAAGCTCTGCAGATTCTCGACGGACTGCCGCCCGCGGTGGCCCAGTCAGCTCAGGCTCGTTACGAGCGAGCACGCACCTACTACTTCCTGGCGAAACGGGGCCTTCCGGGAGGACTGTTTTTCGGTCCGCCCGGTAGTCCGCTGCGAGGCCGTCGTTTGAGTCGGTTGGGGCAAGGCAAACCGGCGGGCCAGACGGCGTCGAGCCAGCCGGGCGACCGACCGCCTCAACGCGGACCGACCCGTCCCGGCTTTCTCCGTCCAGGCCGCGGCGGCCGGTTCGGGCAAGGACTGCGCCGACCGGGCCAACCCGGTCCTCCCGTTCCGCCGGAACTGCGCGAGCGACTTCTGCACTACCGAGCGCAGGCCGTGTCGCTGTTGGAGCAGTTGGTGGAGGAACGGCCGGACGAGCCGGAGTACCGCTACCTGCTGGCACTTTGCTACCGTGACTTGACGGGCGGCCCGTTCGGCGGCGACCGGCAGTTGGAACGTGAGTGGTTCGTCAAGGCCACGAAGCTGCTGGAAGAGCTGGTCCGGCAGTACCCGGACGTGCCGGACTACCGCTTCGAGCTGGCGGAAACCTACGCCCGAATGCTCGACCCGCGTCTGCACGAATCCTTCAACCCAGAAGTCGCTCGCCAGTACTTGGAAAGAGCTCTGCAGCATTTGGCCGAACTGCGGGCCGACTTTCCACAGGTTCCCGAGTACGCGGCGGCCGAGGCTCACGCGCACTACCGGCTGGCCATGCTGATTCGCTTCGCCGTCGCGCCCCTTCCGCCCGAAAGACGGAGGGCGTTGCTAGCCGAAGCGGAGCGGGAGCTGAAGCTGGCCGTGCAGACCCAGCAGCGGCTCGTCAAAGACCACCCAGACGCTCCCGCGTACATGGGCTGGCTGGCCCGCTACCGCTACCGCCTGGCCGACGTGCTGCGCGAGCTGGGGCGAGTGGACGAGGCGGTGACCGAACTGGAACAGACAATCGACGCGCTGGCTCAAATCTCCGACCAGCGGTCCATGCCTTGGTTCGTCTACGGAATCATGTCGGAAGGGCTGCGGCGGCTGGCGGAGTGCTGTTCCAGTTTGGGACGGACGGCGAAGGCGCAGGAGGCTCGGCGCCGGGCCGAGGAGTGTCACAAGAAAATGCTGGAGCTGCTGCACCGGCACCGAGCGGGACGGCGAGGCGGTCCGGCTCGGTTCTTGCGACGCCGGTTCGGTGGACGACCAGCCGGCCCCGCTCGGCCGCCGACCGCCTCGTCCGACCAGACGCCTTCCGACACCGCTCGCTCGGACGCCGCTCCCTCCGACGGCGGTCAGCTGGACAACTCCGACAACGGACACTCACCGGGCCACGGGTCCGGCTCCTCCCGCCGGTGACTCCGGACGGGCGTCACCAGCGGCGGCGTCCAGTGTTCGGGCACCGGCCAGACCCAACGGCGACGGTGCGTCTCTTCGTCCCACTCTTCCCGAATCTTTCGGCACTCCTCTTCGATTTGTTCTGGAGTTGGTCGAAAGTGGTTCCACGGCATTTCCGGTCAGCTCCCGTTTCCGCCAAGGGTCGGTTCGTTGACTTACTCGTTCCTTGCCGGCCGTGAGCTGCGACGCCGCTGGCACGCCAGCGCCGCCGGCTCACACGCTCGGCATTCGTTCCCGCGTCGCCTGTCCGTGCGCGAGTCGGCCGCCGGACGCCGGCGACCCCGGTCGCTCGCTCCGACCGGAAGAACGGGCACGGACAGGTCGTGCCGTGGGGTCAGGAAACAAGTGGCCCGCGGAAAACGTTGGCCCGCAGTTGCACTACGGCTGATTGGTGGACGCCCCCAGCGACTCCAGCCGGCTTTGCCAGCCGGCCGCCTGCTCGGGACGGTCCCAGGAGCGGTACAGCAAGACGAGTCGGCGCAAGGCCGTGCGAACCAGTTCGGTGGGTGAGTCGGCGTTCTGGTCGAAAGTTCGCACGGCTTCCAGAAGCAGAGGTTCGGCGTCTGCGTAGCGTTTCAAGTGAATCAGACAGGCGGCGAGCTGGCTGGCCGTGTTGGCCGTGCGCCAGTGAGCGGGTCCGTCGACGCGGCGTCTTCGCGCCAACACGTCCTTCAGCAGTTCGGCCGCTTCGCCGTGCCGGCCTTGAAACATTTCCGTCACCGCCAGGTTCTCTTCGGCCGACAACGTCGTCGGGTGGTCCGGCCCCAGCGTCCGACGCAAACGTTCCCAACACGTTCGGTAGGTTTCGGCGGCTTCGTCGTAGCGTCCCAGCGCGTGACGAGCAGCCGCCAGGTTGGCCAAGACCGACAGCGTCTGCGGGTGGTCGGTTCCGTACAGACGCTGCAGTTTCTCCACGACCTCGCTCAGCAACCGCTCGGCCTGTTCGTAGCGCTGAGCGGCGTACTGACACATGGCCAACGTGTTCCAGCTCGCCAGCGTGTCGGGGTGCTCGGGGCCCAGGACCTTCGACTGCGTCTGAGCCGTCCGCTCCGCGAGCCGCTGCGCTACAGCCGTCTGGCCCAAAGCCAATTCACACATGGCCAGCGTGTTGAGTGTGCGGAGCGTGACTGGGTGCTCGGGCCCGACGACCCGCTCCAGCTCGTGCAACACCTGCGTGCACAGCTGCCGTCCTTCGGCGAAACGGCCTTGGTGGTAGCGGACCAAGGCCAACGCACTGGTCGCCGCCAGCGTGGCCGGGTCGGTTTCTCCGAGCACGTTCCGCCTCAAGCTCTGGGCCCGTCGCAGCTCCTGTTCCGCTCGGTCCAGCACGCCCAGCCGCAAGTAAGCCTCGCCCAACGTCTGGCGGACGGCCGCTTGTTGCAAGGGCCGGTCGGCCAGCGCGGTTTCGGCTTGCGACGAGGCTTCGTCCAACAGCCGGCGAACCGTCAGTCCACCCGACGCGGCTCCGTGGCCCTGCATTTGTAACAGCAAGAACTGAGTCACGGCCTGGGCCTGCCGAGCCGCTCGGTCGGCCTGCAGTCGAGCCTGCCGTTCGCGAGCAGCCAAAGCCTGCTTTTCTTCCAGCAGCCGCGACAACTGCTGGGTTTGTCGTTGCAGCTGGCTGGCCAGCGCCAGAGCGTTGTCGCGTTCTCGCGCGACCAAAGCGAAGGCCACCGCCGTGACGACCACAACCGCCGTCACGGCCGCCGTGGCCGTCCACGCGACCAGCGGGTTGCGCCGGCACCAGCGCCAGACCCGTTCCACCCAGCCGGCCCGTCTGGCTCGAATCGGTTGGTCGTCCAGGAACCGCTGCAGCTCCGCAGCCAGCTCACCGGCCGACTGGTACCGCCTGTCCGGCTCCTTCTCAATGGCCTTCAGCACAATGGTTTCCAGGTCGCGCGGAACAGAGGGGTTCCAGACGCGAGGAGGCTGCGGTTGACTGTGCAAGACTTGCCGCACCAGACGGTGTCGGTCCGTTTCGTCGAAGGCCGGTCGCAGCGTCAGCAGCTCGTACAGGGTCAGGCCGAGTCCGTAAACGTCGCTGCGAGCGTCCGCCCGTCCGTCGAAAGCCTCGGGAGCCAAGTACCGCAGCGTGCCGACGACGTCTCCCGTGTGCGTAACGTCCTCCTGCTCGTCCGACTTCGCCAGCCCAAAGTCCGTCACCCACACGTTGCCCCGACGGTCCAACAGCAAGTTGCCCGGTTTGACGTCGCGGTGAGCGAACCCTTGCTGGTGGGCGTAGTGGAGGGCTTGAGCCGCTTGCAGACCAATTCGAGCGACCGCGCGCCAGTAGTCGTCGGTCGAGCCGGCCGGGCGAGCGTCGAGTTCGGCCGAGCGGTCGACGGCCGCCGCCGCTGGTCGGGGCCGTTCGACCGTGTCGGTCAAACGAGCGGTGGCTGTTTCGTCCGTGGTGGGGCAGGAGCGTCGGTCGGCGAGCGTGGTGCTGTCGTCCGGGTCGGAGCGGCGGTCCGCTGGAGACCGCGGCCCGTCGAGCCGCCAGGTCCGTGCAAAAGCCCGTTCCAGAGGAAAAGGCTCGTCGGGCAGCACCGCTCCGTCACGCAGACGCCTCAGCCGGTCCAGCAGCTCGTCCAGACTCAGCCCGTCAATGAACTGCATGACGTAGTAGTGCAGCCCGTCCTGCTCACCGACTCCGAACACCGGAACAATGTTGGTGTGGTGGAGCCGGGCGGCGGCTCGAACTTCCCGCTCGAACCGCTTGCGTTGGTTTGGGCTGAGCCACGCCTGGGGCGGCAAGACCTTCAGGGCGACGCGTCGTCCCAGCGACAACTGCTCGGCCTCGTACACGACACCCATTCCGCCCCGCGCCACTTCGCGAAGGACTCGGAAGTCGCCCAGCACGGTGCCGGCCAGGCTGCGGTGGAAGCGGGCGGTGGGCCACGAGTCGCTGGTCGCGTCGGCGGCGACGTCTTCCATGAGCAACAGAATGGGGAAGGTCCGACGAACCCGGTCGGCAAACTGCGGCAGGCGGCGAGCGTACTCGTCAATCGACGGCCGCTCGCCGCGCCGACAGCGAGCCGTGAACTCTTCGGCCAGCACTTCCACCGGGTCGCGGTCAGTCATTTTCCCACACACGCATTTCGACCAGAATGTCGTGCAACCGCTCCAACGCCCGCAAGTACCGCTTGCTGGCGGCCGACTCGTGAATGCCCAACACTTGAGCCGTCTCGACGTTGGACAGTTGCTCGAAGTGCCGCAGCACCAGAATTTCGCGGTCGATTGGGTTCATTTTGTCGAGGGCTTGCTGGAGCAGCTCCCTCAACTCGGCCCGCGCCGCTGCCTGCGACGGCGACGTCAGCCGCCCAGCCAACAAGCTGGCCAGACTGGCCGAAGTCGACGACAAACCGGCGTCGTCCGCCAACGGAGCTTCTCGACGAGCGTCTCGGGCCTGAGCTCCCAGGTGCCGCCGGTGCACGGCAATGAGCTTTTGCAGCGTCAGCCGACGCAGCCAAAGGTAAAAGGGCATGGTCGGCGACTGGACGTACTCGGGCAAACACCGAGTCGCCTCGACGAAGGCCTCCTGCAGCACGTCCGAGTCGTCCACGCGGCCCGCCAGCTGCGGGTTCAGACGAAGCCGCACCATTCGCTTCAGCCGTTCGGCGTAGCGGCCGAACAGCTCGCCAGCCGCCTCCGCCTCGCCCGCCGCGGCTCGCCGCAACAGCTCCGAAACTTCCGCCGACTCGTCTGCTGTCACCCTACCTACCCTCTCATGTGCAAAGCGACGGCCCTTCAGGACAGCTCGACCGGCAAATTTTCGCAAAATTTCCAAAATTGGCCGACCGCGCGAAGCCCTCGCACGCGCCGGCCGTCTGGTCGCCCACGGTCTTCGAGCGTCCGTTGCGAGGCGGGGACGGGGTGGCCGGCGGCGCTCGCTTGCTCTGTGCCCGCAGCGTTTCGTCGTCCCAAGTCTACCTCGCTGGACCCGCCACGGTTGCCCGACGGTTCACGACGTAAGGGAACGAACGCTCGAGCGGGCGGCAACGGTTGTACGGAGCGTAGCGGTTGGAGCCAGGCGCCGCGTTTCGCCACGCCGAGAAACTCGTCACGCCAAGAAAGTGTACGCAGCGACGTCCGACGACGCGCGCCGTTTCTGCGCCGTTTGCTTACCGGCACGCGTCGGTTCCCCGGCCCGCGGCGCGCACGACGGCAACAGTGGGTTGACTGTGGCAGACGAGCAGGTAGACGCGTTCGTCTGCGGGTGTGGGTTCCCGCAGGCCGCGGCGCGTGGCTACTGCAGGTCAATGAAGCGGACTTGCTTTCCAGGAGCGGGTGACGACGAGTCGGACGTGCCTTCGGGCAAGCGGTTCGGCTCGGCCAAGGCCCGGCGAAGACGCAAGATTTCTCGAGCCGCGTCGGGCGAAAGGTCTTCCAGCTGCTGCGACCAAATGTCGACCTCGTCCGGCTCGGCGTCCGGCAACTCCTGCTCCACCACCGACCGCAGGGCGGACGACGGCGTCGACGAGTGGCTCGAGCGTTTCAGCGACGAGGCGGGCACGGAAGGCGGCAACCGACCCGGCTCGGACAGCACCACGTTGCTGGCAGCGTCCTTGGGCGTTTCGGCGGGTTGCAGTTCCAGCGGGCCGCCCGTGAGCTGCGAGTCGGTCGGCCCGCTCAGCGGCGACAGCGTCGCATTCGCGCTGCCGGCCGTGGCCGTCGCCCGCTCCAACGAAACCGCCACGGCCAAGTACGCTCCCAGAAACGCCGACAAGAAGCTGGCCACGGCTGTCGTCAAAGGCACAATCCACTTGCCGCTCATGCCTGGTCGGACTCCTTTCCGTTGTTGCAACGAGTTCTCCGCTCCCGGCCGTTTCCTCTCGCCAATTCTCGGCGTCGGCCTCTTGCCCGACGCGGCGGAAACGTACCGTAAACCCTGCACGCGTGCAAGACGGCTTTGACCAGCACCCGCCGACCGTTTTCTCGGCCGCTTCTGGCCCGGTCTCGTTTTCACCGCGGCTCACGCAACGCCTGCGGCAGCGGCCGCCACTCGTTGGTCTTGGGGTCGCGGTAGGCCGGGACCAACGTCTTCCGACCCGTTTCGGGGTTCGTCGCCGGTACCTCTTTCTGCGGCTTCAGCTCAAAGACCTTGTGCGTTTCCAAACAGTAGTAAGTCACGGTGGCCGTTTGACCGTCCGCGCCGTCCGAACCGGAACAGCCCGGAAGGACGCCGACGCCCAACAGAGCCACCACCAGAAGCAGCGTCCAAGCCAGCGAACCTCCGCCGGCCTGCCTTCGCACCCAACTGTTTCCCGTTCCGTTCATTTTTCTTCCCGCACTCGGTTGTCTGCACCGTTCCGTCGTCCACGTGCCGCGCGGCTGCCGCAACGGACCCAGCCTGCTCCGCCCACCCCGACAGTCGTCCGACTCGCGTCAGGAAAACACGGACGGCGAAGCGGTCGGCGACGTCGCCAGCCGCCCCAAAAGACCGCCCAACTCACTCTCGGTCGTACAGCCCGTCGTTCGGCGTGGGGCCTTCGTAGAGCACGCCAATCATTTCTTTCCTCATCTTTTCAATGGCGGCCTGAGGAACCCACGGCGGGTAGTCCTTCAAGAAGTTCGCCGGCATGGTGCGCACGTGCCCGTCGCAAAACGCCACGTTGGCTGTGCCGTTGTGACGGAAGTGCACGGTCGGGTTCTGGTCGCTGGGTGGGTCCAGGCTCCAGTTCTCCTCCAACAAGTACTGGCCCGGCGACGACCACCAGTTAATGACCGCACTGTCGGCGAACAGAATGGTAGCGGTCATTTGTCGCACGTCGCGGAACCGGTGAAACTCCGGTTTCGGCCGTGGCGGGAAGACCGACCAGTCGAAGTCGATTCCCTTTCCCAGGTACTTGCGGTTGTAGCCGTAGCCGCACGTCATTTTGTCTCCGAACTTCACCCGGTCGACTTGCGGCTCGCCAAAGTCCGGGCACTGGTACGCCTGCCGGTTCGACTCCATGAACGGAGCCAGACAGCCGTTCTCAAAAATCAGACGCTTGCTGCTCGGGTCGTTCGGGTCGTCGTACACGACTTCGCCGAACCACCACATGTCCGGCGCCGTGCTGGAGAAGTTGAACGAAATGATGTCGCGAATGCGCTTCTGGCTGGGAATGTTGTACGGAATGAAGTACTCGTTGTAGACCTCGGCGTAATTGTGCAAAGCCAAGGCCAGTTGCTTCAGGTTGTTGCGGCACTGGGTTCGCCGAGCGGCTTCGCGAGCCTGCTGGACAGCCGGCAGCAGCAAGGCAATCAGTACGGCAATGATGGCAATGACCACCAGCAGCTCAATCAGCGTGAAGCCGGGCCGGCTAGCCGCACGCCGTTCCCGGACCGGGCTGCCTGTCTGCGTCCTGTAAAGGCCCACCGGCAGTCCAAGGCTCCCCTTCGACTGGACTCGCTCCCACCTCGGTTCACCTCGCGCCGCGCGCGCTGCGCGGCGAGGCACCTTCGGTTCACGAAAGACACTGTCCACCACCTGCTTGCTCGCCGTCTTCATGGCTGCTCCTTTTGCTGGTTGGGGTCGAGTCGTTCGGCTCGACCGGTTTCACGCGCCGCACCTCGGCTGCTTCGGCGCGGTGTGGCCAAGTGGTGGTCCGCACCGGGTCGCAACGTCCGCAAAGTCAGTCGAAAAGCGGTTCGTCCCGCTTTGCCGCGAGCCTTTCGTCGGTCTTGGCCGGACCCAGTTTCAGCCAACCGCCTCCAAACTGACTTGGAACCACGCGACCGCAGCCGGTAGCGGCGCACGCACACCACGCGGACAGACGAAGACCGACCGAGCACGCAAAGCGCAAGGGAGCCGCGACGACGGAAGCAGTCTGTGCAGAACTGAAGTCGCGACGGTGCAGCGTCCTGAAAAGAAGACGGAAGGCTGCCGCAAGGGGAGCGAAGAGGCGTCCGGTGCCGAGCGGCCGCACCGCCGAAATCGCTTCAGCCGGTTGCCGCGACAGCTCGGACGCGACGACAAACAGAACAGCTTCTCATCTCGGGCCTCACCTTTCCTCGGAAGGTTTCGCCTACCGCAGCGACTTTGGGCAGGTCTTCTGGCTTCCGGATCATCCTCCTGCTGCGCCTTCCCACGAGCTTTCCGCTCGCAGTGGCCTTCTGCAGCATTCGTCCCCGGTCACAGCGGCCGGACCGCAACGGATTCTCACCGTTTTCCCTATTCTTCCCGCGACGCCCCGAGCGCCGCGAGACACCCAAAGTCGAACCGGCCAGGATTATAACCGGCCGCCACCCCCCGTCAATTAACCCGCAGTGCTGCGACCGCGCCGTCCGGTTGCGACGGCTGGTCGACGCGAATAATTTAGGAAGCCCAGAAGCGAGGACGTGCTTCAACACGTAGCCACAGCGAAAGGAACACGCACCGACAAGTAAGAAACCGCGCGGCATTCGCGACCACGCTTGCTCAAGCCCAGAGACGCTGGGCGTGCGGCCTTCCGGTTCGCGAGCGGTCGGGCTGACGCGCACGTTCCCTGGCTCCGGCCCGACACAAACCAGTTGCCTCGACGACAACCCGCCGAAGCGACTTGGCGTGAAGCAACGACAACTGACAGTAGAAAGGGCTACCATGCGCCACGACCAGCTCGGAAAGACGTTCGGCGAAAACAATCGGTTCGCTTGCCAAAGCGGTCGGCTCCGAAACACGACGACCGCGCACACCGGCGACGGTCCACCAGCCGCCGCGCGACCGAAGTGGTTGCCGCTCCGTGGCGTCCTTGTCGGGGTGGTCGTCCTGCTGGCCGGCCAAACCGCAAGAAGCGCCCAACCGTGGAAACCGGCCGACGCCCCGCTGCTGACACGCTGGGCCAAGCAAGTGACGCCGGAGAGGGTGCACCAGGAGTACCCGCGGCCGCAATTGGTCCGCGAAGACTGGCTGAACCTGAACGGCCTGTGGGACTACGCCGTCGTGCCCAAGCAGGCTCCACGGCCAGACCGCTTCGACGGCAAAATCCTGGTCCCGTTTCCCATTGAGTCGGCCCTGTCGGGTGTCGGAAAACGGCTGGACGAAAACAGCCGGCTGTGGTACCGGCGGACGTTTCAACTTCCCGACCACTGGAAAGGCAAACGGGTCTTGTTGCACTTCGGTGCGGTCGACTGGGAAGCCACGGTGTACGTCGACGGCCAGCAGGTCGGCACGCACCGCGGCGGCTACGACCCGTTCTGCTTCGACGTGACCGACGCACTGAAGAACGGCTCGAGGCACGAGCTGGTCGTAGCCGTCTGGGACCCGACCGACACGGGCGGCCAACCGCGCGGCAAGCAAGTCCACCAGCCTCGGGGCATTTGGTACACGCCCAGCTCCGGCATTTGGCAGACGGTGTGGCTGGAGCCGGTCGAGGCGACTCACGTCGAGCAACTGCGCATTGTGCCGCTGTTCGACCAGGCCGCCGTCGCGGTCGAGCCGACCGTCGTCGCGCCACGCGGCCGGCTCTCGCTGACCGTCGACGTGCTGGACGGCCAGCGGGTCGTGGCCACTCAGCGGGTCGTGTCGCAGCAGCCGTCCGACGCGAAGGACGACCAACGCCCCTGGACCCCGCGGCTGGTGCTTCGCCTGCCCGGCTTCAAGCCGTGGTCACCCGACTCGCCGTTCCTTTACGACCTGCGTGTGCGACTGGAACGCGACGGTCGAGTTTGCGACCGCCTGACCAGCTACTTTGGCATGCGGAAGGTGTCGGTGGGTAAAGACTCGCGCGGCATTACTCGCATTCTGCTCAACAACCGCTTCGTCTTCCAAATTGGCTTTCTGGACCAAGGCTTTTGGCCCGACGGGCTCTACACCGCCCCCACCGACCAGGCCCTGCGCTACGACATTGAAGTCACCAAGAAGCTGGGCATGAACTTGGCCCGCAAGCACGTGAAGGTGGAACCCGACCGCTGGTACTACTGGTGCGACCGGCTGGGGCTTTTGGTCTGGCAAGACATGCCCAGTGGCCGTCCGAGGAGCCCGGAAGAAAAAGAGCAGTTCGAGCGGGAACTTCGGCGACTGGTCCAGACCCACTGGAACCACCCCAGCATTGTCATGTGGGTTGTCTTCAACGAAGGCTGGGGACAGTACGACACCGAGCGTTTGGTCCGGCTGGTCCGGCAGCTCGACCCCACTCGGCTGGTCAACGAGGCGAGCGGGTGGCACCACAAGGGCTTCGGCGACGTCGTGGACATGCACAAGTACCCCGGGCCGGCCAGTCCCGAGCCGGAACCGAACCGAGCGGCGGTGTTGGGCGAATTCGGCGGACTGGGCTTGGCCGTCCAAGGGCACACGTGGACGAACCAGTGGTGGGGGTACCGCGGACTGGTCAGTCGCGAGAGCTTGACTCGCCGCTACGTCCAACTGCTCCGCCAAGTCTACCGCCTGAAGGACGACCCGGGACTGTCGGCCGCCGTCTACACGCAAACGACGGACGTGGAGCGGGAGTGCAACGGGTTGCTGACGTACGACCGAGCGGTGCTCAAGCCGGACGTCCAGACCGTGGCCAACGCGAACCGAGGCGTGTTCCCGCCCGAGCCGAAACGGGTGGTCGTGGTGCCCACGTCCGAGAAGCAGCCGGTCCAGTGGCGCTACACGTTGCAAAAGCCGGCCGAGGGCTGGTTCCAGCCGGACTTCGACGACAGCGGCTGGAAGCGAGGCCCGGGCGGGTTCGGCAAACGGGGGACGCCGGGAGCCGTCGTGCGGACCCCGTGGACCAGCTCCGACATTTGGCTGCGTCGCGAGTTCGAACTGAAGGAAGTGCCGAAGGAGACGCTTCTGCTGCGGCTGCACCACGACGAGGACGCCGAGGTCTACTTGAACGGCGTGCTGGCCGCGCGAGCTCGACGGTTCACGACCGACTACGAAGAGGTCGACATTCTGCCGCAGGCACGACAGTCGCTCCGGCCGGGACGGAACGTCTTGGCCATTCACTGCCGACAAACTCGCGGCGGACAGTACATTGACGCCGGGCTGGTCAAGCTGGTCCCGGTCGAAGCGGAACAGTAAAAGGCAGCAGCGTTGGCGACGCGGCCGGTCGCTCCGCGCGGGCCGCGCCCCTCCGATTCGGACGCGAGGGACCGGGCGAACGACACCCCGCCCACCCGTAGGGGCAGGCCTTGTGGCTGCCCAAAATTCCGCGGCAACCACAACCACGCGGCAACCAAGGGACAAGCACTC
>CAYSAG010000159.1:0-11652 GCA_964428935.1 uncultured Planctomycetaceae bacterium
TGAGCCGTTTCCTCCGTGACCTTCTCCACCCGGCCCCGACAGCCGCCTCGCAACGCTCCCTTGTCCACTCGACGTGTCAGCCGAGCAGCAGTTCGCGGGCGCTGGCCCCTCGAGCCGCCCACCGCGCTGACTCACCCGACACTCGTCTTCCGGGACTTGCGTTCAAGCCCACCAGGCCAGCAGCGCAACGAACGCGGCCAGACTGACAAGGGCCACGGCCAACGTGCCTTGACCGGCGTCTGGTTGAGCGGCCACGGCCTGCAGCTGGTGAGGCGGCCGGGCTGCCGTTGCGTAGCCCGGCGACCAGGTCCGTCCATCGGGCAGTCGGAAACAAACTCGCGTTTGCCACACGTAGCACGCAAACGCCACGGAGCTGACCACTGCCAGGACGGTCAGCAGGGCCGGGCCGTCGGCCTGGGCCGTCAGCTCGCCGTGCGGTCCCACTTCGGCCGTTTTCATCATGGCCACAGCAATGGCGTTGTTGCAGAAGTGCAGAAGAATGGGGCCCCAGAGCGTTCGAGTCGCCAGGTAGACCAAGTGCAGCACAACGGCCAGCGGCAGAATGGCGACAGCCTGAGCTGGGTGCATGTGGACGCCAGCAAACAGCAGCGAAGTCAGCAGCACGCCGCCGACCAGGCCTTTTCGAGCGACCAGGCCGGTTCCAATCAGTCCGCGGAACATGAGCTCCTCGCCCACGGCAGGAGCCGCCGCTAGCAGAACCAGCAGCAGGGTCAAGGGCGAGTCTTTGGCGAAAGCCACCAACGCCTCGGTGCCGCCAGCCCGCGACAGCTCCGACGCCCATGGCCAGTGTTCCACCAGTTTGTCCCACCCGACGGTCATCCAGTAGTGGAGCCGGCCGCAGGCGAACGACAGCGGCACGGCCAGTCCCACGAGCGTCAGGAACTGACGGCCGGTCAGCGGAGCCAGCGGCAGCAGACGCCACACCTGCGGCCCGTACCGCAAGACGGCGGCCACAAAAGCGAACGCGACGAACGCCGACATTTCGGCGGCAATCAGCACGACGCCCGGCGTCAGGGACGGCGCCGGTCCGGCCGACCCGCCCGGCTCGACGCGCAGCGGTCCGCGTCCTGCGAACACGACGGCCGCTGCAAGACCCGCGGCGAGCACGTGAACGGCCACGACGGCAAACGTCCACAGCACGGCCTCGGTTGGGCCGGGACCGGGCCGAGCCGCTCGCTCGCCGGTCAGCGACGACTCGCCGCCAGCCGTTCCCGGGGCGGAGCCAACCGAAGAGCCGGTGGCCGCGGCCGGCTCGGCCAACCACACGCTGTCAGACCGAACTTGCGGTTCGGCTGAACCGCCGCCCGCCGTTTCGTCGCCTCCGGAGCTGGCCGGACTTTCGCCGACCGCCGGCTCAGGCCCGACAGGGGACGGCTCCGTTTCTCCGAAACGGGTCGGTTTCGCCGGGCCTGGCTGGCCCAGCTCGCCGCTGGAGTCGTTGCGGTCTGGTTCTTCCGCCGAATTCATGACAAGCCGCCGTTGCGGTTTTCGCTTTTGCGGGCGTTCTCGTCCCGGAGAGTCCGGAACGCTAAACAGGTCCTCGCTGCGAGCGTAGCTCCACACGAACCCGAAAGTGTCAGCGAGGAGCGTCGTTTCCGCACCCGAGGCGTTTCGGTCCCCGCGTGGTTCTGTTTTTAGCAGCTTCGCGCGTTTCGCTTGCACCCGGCCCGAGTGGAGACGGACCGACTGGGGCCGGTGTGGACGAGCTCCGGGCCGCGTGGCTCGAGCAACCTCGCCCACTCGGTTCGACGGGTCGACCACCCTCGCCCGCTTGGCCGCGGTCGACAGCTACCACAGACGCGGCAGCCGTGCCAACTTGCTTCGGCCACGACCATTCTGCTTCACGGAACGTGGGAAGCCAAGACAGAGCGGCTTGTGGCTGCTACTTTGTAGTGTGTTGCCGCGGAATTTTCGGGCTGACGTCGTCGCTTCGCGGCCGGCGCGGCTGACTGGTCGGCGAAGCACGGCGACGTGCAACGCGCGGAGCGAGCACGTCCAATGCACCCAGCCGACTTGGCTCCCGAAAAACTGTTGCAGCAGTGCGACGTCCAGCGGCTCCGGCGTTCCGGGCCGGGCGGACAGCGCCGCAACAAAGTCGAGACGGCGGTCCGTCTGCGGCACCGGCCGACGGGCGTCGAGGCGGAGGCGGCCGAACGCCGCAGTCAGGCCGAAAACCAAGCGGTGGCCGTCAGACGGTTGCGACTGGCCTTGGCGCTCCGGGTCCGCTCGGACCGAGCGGACCAGCCGGTCCCAAGCTTGTTGTGGCGCTCGCGTCTTCAGCACGGACGCATTCGCGTGAACCCGGCTCACCCCGACTTTCCGTCGCTGCTGGCCGAAGCCCTCGACGTGCTCCAACAGGAACAGTTCGAAACGGCCGCAGCAGCCGACCGTCTTAGTTGCACCACCTCTCAATTGGTCAAATTCCTCAAACTCGAACCTAAAGCGTTGGCGTTGGTCAACGCCGAGCGGGCTCGCCGTGGGCTGAAGCCGCTGAAGTGACGAGCGGCTTGCCCTCCGAAGTGCCCGCGAAACATTGGCCGCCCGCGGCGTGACGACGCTTGTGGTTTTCACCGTTCGGCCGGACGCGTAGCATTCCCAGAGTGCCAGCTGCGCAGGGAAGACGCTCGCACGCGGACGCGCACGGCGCGTCCCGCCGCTCGCCACGCTTGACTTTTTTCCGAAATCCCAAGAATCTCCCCGGTTTGCAGCACGTCTGGCGTAGTAATTGGTGCCGAAGCTTCCGGGGCAAGCGTGCCTTCTACCGGGCGACTCGAGCCCGGTCGCGCAGCCAGCGGCCGCGGGCGTCTGGTAGCTCGAGCGAGTTCTTGCCGGTGCTCGGGAGCGGGCTCCGAGAAACAGCACCGGCGCGGGAGCGGGCAGGGGCCGTCGGCCAGAAGCGGCGTCTAGGGGCCACGGCAAGGGGCGGCTTGGCAACTCCTGGACGCCGACCAACGTTCCTTCTCGTTTCCCTCGACGTCGACCGCGAGACCAGAAACGAATGTCGAACAAACGCAGCGCTCGAAGTAGAAACCGAAGCCAGCGAGAGCTGGAGCGAACAGGTTGGTGCGGCCGCCGGTGGGTCTGCGCGGTGGCCGCCGCGGTCGTTCTGTTGGCGGTCGGCGGCGTGGCGAGAGCGGAACTTCGTCTTCAGGCCGCGCAGGTCGGGTTCGACGGAACTTACCAAGTCGGACGTTGGACGCCGGTTTCCGTGACGCTGGCGTCGGACGCTCCGTCGACCGTGCGCGTGGCTGTCGAGACGGTCGACCCGGACGGCTGTCCGACCGAGTTCACTAGCGAGCCGGTCCGGCTAGGGCCGAACCAGTCCCAGTCGGTGCGACTGCTGGTCCGTCCCGGACGCTTGGACGCTCCGTTCGTGCTGCGGCTCTACGCGGGCGACGCGTCAGCGGCGGTGAAAAGCTCGACCGACCCGGCTGCCGGTACGAGCCGCCCGAAGGCCGACCGCCCGACGCCGTTCGTGAGCGGCGGACGGAAGGTGCAGTGGCTGAAGTGGAGCCCCCGAGCTGGCAAGTCGTCGACAGACAGCGTCCTGCAAACCTCTTTGGTGCCGCTGCGTCAGGACGTGCGACTGGTGTTGACGTTGGGCCGTCCGGCTGGTTTGACGTCGCTGTCGGAAGCGCCTCGGTCTGCGGGCGACCAGACGGCGAGGGAACAGCAGCGGCAGCCGGCTCGTTCCGCCTCAGGTGTGAAACGTCCGGTGCTGGCGGTGTCGGTGTCGGTCGAGCGGTTCCCGAGCCGGCCGCTGGAACTGGACGCCGTCGACACGGTGGTCGTGGCGGGGCAGTACGGGCTGAGCGAGCGACAGGTGTCGGCGTTGCGTCGGTGGGTGGAAGGGGGCGGTCACCTGCTGGTGGCGGTCGGGCAGTCGCTGCCCGACTTGAAGCAAACGCCTTTGGGCCGCTGGCTGGAAAGTCGTTTCGGGCTGCAAGCGGCCGAGGTCAGCGACCTGAGCGGCCTGGAAATGTTTGCCGAACGCCACCGTCACATTCCGTTCGTGGGCCGCGTGCCAGCGACCATTGTTCGAGCCGACGACGGACGACTGCTTGTCTCGGCCCGGGACGGAGCGTTGTTGGTTCGCACGGCCTGCGGCTTTGGTCAACTGACGGTGCTGGGGCTGGACCTGGACCGACCTCCGTTGTCGGAATGGGTCGGCGTGCCGGCTTTGATTGAAAAAATGCTGCGGGTGCGGGAAGTGGCGGTGGCGGACAAGCACCGTCCACGCAGCCAGCGGCTCAGCCACAGCGGCATTTCCGACCTGGCCTCGCAACTGTTCGCCGTTCAAGACTACTTCGCCGACGTGAACGTCTACTCGTCTTGGGTCGTCATGGGTCTGATGGCCCTGTACCTGGTCGTCGTGGGGCCGCTGGACTACTGGTTGACTCACCGGGTGCTGAAACGACCGCACTGGACCTGGGTCACACTGCCGGCGGCCATTGTGGCGGCCGGGCTGATTTTTGCTTGGGCCGCTCGGGCCGGTCGAGTCAGCCAGGTGCACGTCAACCAGCTCGACCTGGTCGATTTCGACGAGGTGACGTCCACGACCCAAACCCACAGTTGGTTCACAGTGTTGTCGCCCCGGCACGCCCGTTACCAGGTCGAAGTGCGTCCGACCAACTGGACGTGGGGTCGGGCGTCGGAGCGGACCGAGCGAGCCTTCGGACCGGTCGTTTGTTGGTACGGCATGCCGGAGAAAGTGCCCGGCGGTTTGTACCGCCCGGCGGGCTTCGACTTGGGCAAAGCCAGCTACCGCTTTCGCCCGGACGCTCGGGGAATCGACGACCTGCCGGTGCCGGTTTGGTCGACGAAAAGTTTGGTCGCCGTGTGGCAGCACCGGTCCGGGCGGCTGGTGGAGAGTCACTTGAAGAGCACCGGGACGAACCAGCTTTCCGGCACGTTCACGCATTTTCTGCCGGTGCCGCTGGAGGACTGGATTGTGGCCTACCGGAACACCGTGTTTCGGCCGGTGGCTCGGACGCGTCAGTCGAAAATTCCCGCTTTGCCGCCCGGACGAGAAGTGGACTTGCACGGGCCAATGATTTTCCAGCGGGAGCTGCGAGGGTACCTGACGCGAACGCGTGCTCGCCGCGTCACGCGCGAAGACCTGAGCTTGCCGGACATTCTCGTCCAGCAAGCCAAGTACGACCCGCTCAGCCGCGACCCGCAAGAGCTCCTGCAAATGCTCACGTTTCACACCGCGGCAGGCGGAACCGGCTACACGGGCCTGACCAACCACACGCTGCAACGACTGGACTTCTCGCCGCTGCTGGAGCTGGACCGGGCCGTGTTGTTTGGCAAAATTTCCACTCAGGCTGCGGCGTTGGTGTTGAACGGCCGGCCGCACCCAGCCACTCGGCAGGTCGCCTTCGTCCGACTGGTCATGCCAGTGGAACCAATGCGTGAGGTGTTGAGAGAGCTGCCGGAGTTGAAATGAGTGGCGGCGGGTGCTCGCGCCGGCAGCCGTTTGAACCAATTGCGTCGTTTTGTTTCGTGTCCGAGAAAAGCCGTGATTGAGACGCAAGACCTGACAAAACGCTACGGCGACTTGGTCGCCGTGAACCACTTGACGCTGAAGCTGAAAGAAGGCGACGTCTTCGGCTTCATTGGACCGAACGGGTCCGGCAAGACGACGACCATGCGCATGCTGGCCACGCTGCTCAACCCGGACTACGGCGAGGCCTACGTGTGCGGCATGTCCATTTACACGCACCAGCAAGAAATCCGCCGGCTGGTCGGCTTCATGCCGGACTTCTTCGGCGTCTACGACGACATGACCGTGCTGGAGTACCTGGAGTTTTTCGCGGCCGCCTACCGAATTCCTCCCTCGAAGCGAAGAAAAGTCTGCGAGGAAAAACTGGAGCTGGTGGACATGGCTTTCAAACGCGACGCCATGGTCAACCAGCTGTCGCGCGGTCAAACTCAGCGGGTCGGACTGGCCCGTGTGCTGCTCCACGACCCCCAAGTGCTGTTGCTGGACGAACCGGCCAGCGGCCTGGACCCGCGGGCTCGCATTGAAATTCGCACGCTGCTGAAGCGGCTGGGGGAAATGAACAAGACAATCATTGTCTCCAGCCACATTCTGCCCGAGCTGGCCGACGTGTGCACACGAGTGGGAATGATTGAGAAAGGCCGACTCATTGTCGACGGCTACGTCGAAGAGGTCATGCGTCAGGCACGGCGCCGAATCCACCTGCAAGTGCGGGTCAAAGAAGACACGGACCGGGCCGCCAAGCTGTTGGACGACCACGAGGCTGTGGACCACGTCGAGGTGGACGGAAAAGCAACGATTAATGTCGCACTGAAGCCGGGCGTCGAAGACTACAGCGAACTGCCGACCCTGCTGGTGCAGGAAGGCCTGAAGCTGACGCTGTTCCGTGAGGAAGAGGTCAACCTGGAAACGGCTTTCATGGAATTGACCAAGGGACTGGTGCAGTAGCGTCTCCGTGCGTTGGGACCTGCGCAACGCGAGCGGACGCTTTCGGTCAGCCTTTCCAGGCGGACGGTCGTCGGGCTGGAAAGCCCAACGGACTTGGTTGCGGCCAACAGCCCAGTTAGGGCAGACCGGCAAGCGGGGAAAGCGGGCGAGCTTCCAGCGGTGCCACGCCCGGCAGAAGGCCAACCCGACGCGGGCGAAAAGCGGTTGAAAATGGGAGGTGGGCGTGACGGCTTTCTCACCAATCAGTTCAAAGCGACCCGCGGCACCGGACGTCGCCGACCGGTGCGCCCTGAGGAGTCCTCACCGAACGACGGCTCGTTCCGTTGGCCGACAGGCGGAGCAGCGGACGTTTCCCTCGGTCTGGCTGCTGGCCGCCGCAGCGGCTCTGACGTGGTGCTTGACCGCACGAGCCACTCTGGCCGCGGACGCTCCTCCCGCCGTGGACGTTCGCGTGACGTCCGGCCACAACCAGCTCCACCTCGGTCGCCTGCTAGCCGCCTCCGGTCCGTCCGGTCTTTTGGCTCAACAGCCCTCGCCGGCACCGTCCTCAACTCCGCCCAGCGGTGTCCAGACCACCTCGACGCGCAGTTTCGTTGTGGAGGGACTCATTACGGCCGTCCTGTTCGGAATTGCCCTGTACGCGGTCTGTCGTCCCAGCAACCGAACTTGACGCGCGGCTTCAGCCGAAAGGAAGCGGTGGCTCCGGTGTTCGTTCTTTCTGGTCCAGGCAACCAGTCGACGCGAGTGGCCATTACGGGCCTCGGTCTTGTGACGCCGCTCGGCCCAGACACCCGCACGACGTGGGCCAGGCTGTTGCAGGCGCAAACCGGTGTGCGGTGGTTGGACGAGGGGGAGTGGCTGGCGGAGCGGCAGTGGCGCGAGGACGGCGAACCGCGCGGCGGGCAGTGGCCCGAGCGGGCGTCCAACGGGCCTGCTGGTTCTGACAGGCGGACGGACCGACGCTGGGCCGGCGCCCCGGCTGCTGCGTTCCACGTTCCGGAAGAGCGACTGCCCGACTGGTGTCGTCAATGGCTGCGACAGACGCCCGACCGGCTGGTTCGCTTGGCCGTGGCTGCGGCCGTCCAGGCTTTCGACGACGCGGACTTGGCGTGGCCGGTCAGCGACGGCGAGCGGGTCGGGTGCGTCGTGGGCACGAGCAAAGGCAGCTTGCGTGCGTTTCAGCGACTGTGGCCAGAGCGTCGGGCGGCGACGCGCCGAGCCGAGGTGGCCGCGGAAGTCGCCGCGTGTTCCAACGCGTGGTCCAGCAGCCAGCGCGCTCGGGCGAGCTTGGGACCGACGGTGGTCGGGAGCCTTGACGGGTCACCAGAGTCGGTTGCCGAAAGCGAGCTCCGCGGCGACGCCCGACCGTCGGCTGCTGCTTCGACAGCCGGCCAAAGCGCGGACGACGCGTCCGGCGCTGGCCGGCCGCACCGGTGGTCCGACTGGTTTTCTGTGTGGCCGAACGCTGCGGCCAGCGTGGTGGCGGGGCTGGTCGGTGCGGAGGCGGCCGCGTTGGCCCCCGTCGCGGCCTGCGCGACGGGCTTGACCAGTTTGGCTTGGGGCGTTGAGCTGATTCGCCGCGGCGTGTGCGACGTCGTTGTGGCGGGCAGCGCGGACGCTTCGCTGCACGAGCCGCTGCTGTCGTCTTACCGCCGAATGGGCGTTCTGGCTCAGCGGTTCGACCAACCACAGCGGGCGGTGCGACCTTTTGACCGCCGACGTTGCGGCTTCCTGGTTGGCGAAGGCGCGGCGGTGTTGGTGCTGGAACGCTGGGAGCGGGCCGTTCGACGCGGGGCGAGAATCTACGCCGAGTGGTTGGAGCACGCCTGGGGGAGCGACCCGGCCGACTTCACGTCGCTCAGTCCGCAGGGCCAGCCGCTGGCCGAGTTGATTCGCCGGTTGTTGAAGCGGAGCGGGCTGAGCGGCCAGCCGCCGGCCTACGTCAACTTTCACGGCACGGCCACGGAACAGAACGACGCGTACGAAGTTCAGGCCGTGCGGCGGGCGTTCGGCCCGAGCGTGCGGGCCACGTGCGGCTCGGGAATCAAAGGCAGCGTGGGCCACTTGCTGGGCGCGGCCGGCAGTGTGGAGCTGGCTGTCACGGCCCTGTCGCTCCACCACCAAACCGTGCCTCCGACGGTGAACCTGGTCGAGCCGGACCCGCAGTGCCGGCTGGACCTGGTCCGCGACCAAGCCCGCTCGTTCCGCTTCGACCACGCGCTGAAACTGTCGCTGGGGTTCGGCGGTCATTTGGTGGCCGCGTTGCTGCGCCGAGCGGACGTGGCTAAGGCCTGAGGCCGAAGCGGACAGACGGCCGAGCCAGTTCGGTCGAACGAGCGGTTTCGAAGCGGGTCTCTGTTTTCGAGCGGGTTGTGCGTCCTAGCCCGCACGCGTCTGGGCCGACTCGCGGCGAGCCCGAGCAACGAGGCTGAGCGTGGCCTCGGGCGAGTATTCTCGACAAATGCGTTCAATGTCGTCGCGGGCCCGGAAGTACGCGTCAATGATTCGAGCGTCCCACTGGCGTCCGGAGCCGTCGCGGAAGATTTGCTCGACCCGCTCCAGCGGCATGCCTTTGCGGTACGGTCGGTCGCTTCTCATGGCGTCGTACGCGTCGGCGACGGCAATGATTCGAGCAATCAGCGGAATTTCGTCTCCGGCCAGGCCGTCCGGGTAGCCGCCGCCCGCGTAGTTTTCGTGGTGGTTGCGGACACCCGGCAGCACGTCCTGCAGGTTCTTGAGCTCGGCCAGAATGAGGTAGCCAATCATGGGGTGCTGTTTAATGTGCTCGAACTCGCGTTCGGTCAGGCGCGACTCTTTCCGCAGCACGCTGTCGTCGACGCCGACTTTTCCAATGTCGTGGAGCAGTCCGGCCCGGTAGAGCGTTTCCAGGTCTTCCTCCGGCAACTGCAACTCCTCACCCAGCCGTCGGGCAATCAACGCGACCCGCTCGCTGTGACCGCGGGTGTACGGGTCGCGAGCGTCGAGCGCGGAGACCAACGAACGCACGAACGAGAAGAGCAGCTCCTGGTGCTGCTGGTACAGGTCGGTGTTACGCAGGTGGGTCCCCAGAATGGTGGCAATGGAGTGGAGCAGGGCGGCTTCGGCGCTGCCGAATTCCTGACCGTCTCGGCAATTGCAGCTCAGAATCCAGCCGTACGAGTGGCCTCCCTCGGCAATCGACGCCCCAATCAAATTCTCCAGTCCCGGAAAGTCGGCTCCCAGCAACGTGCCCGACAGACGGTTCTTGACCAACGGGCGAGTGCCCTGACCGTCCAACAGGCGACCCATGAGCCGGCAGGCTGCCTGCTCGGACAGCGGAACTCGACCCGCCGTCAGAAACTCCGTTTTCTCTCCCACACGCAACCACACGGCGTGTCCTTCCGCCGGAATCAGCTCTTGCATGCGGTCCAGGCACAGAGCAATCAGGTCGCGCGGGTGTTGAGAAATGTTGAGGTTCCGGGTGAGGTCGTGCAGCAGGCTGATTTCCTCGTACGTGCGGTCGATTTCTTCGCTGAGCGAGTCGACTTCGGCACGCAGGACGTCTTCGTGCCGGCACGACTCGAGAAAGTCCACGGCCAGACGCAACAGCCGCTGCAGCACGCGTGGGTCCTTGTGCGGCACGCAGTGGGCGGCCGGCTTGCGTCCCAGCTCCGCCGCCAGTCGTTCCAACTCGGGCGTCAACAACGCAGACGGGTTGCCGTCGGAAGAGGCAGACGTCCGGGTGGAACCTGCGCCGCGTCCGCTGCTTCGACCGTTTCCGTCCGTGAGAGAAAGCTCGCTCGGTTGCAGAACAGCCGAACTCGGACCGGACAGGTTCGCTCCCACCCCCAGCGTTGTTGTCGGTCCGACGGCGGCAAACCCTTCGCAGCGGAACCGGTCCAGCGGAATGGCGTAGAAACTGGTGTCCGCCAGTAGCAAGACGGCCGGCTCAGACAGACGCCGGGTCCAGCGCAGAAGTTCGGGGTCCAAACTTTCGGTCGTCGAGACCTCTCCCGAACGCTCGACGACACGTCCCGTTGCCAGGTCGACGCAGACGAAAGGAAGGCCGGTCAGCTCAGCCAGCTTCGCTACGACGTCCACTGCCGCCTCGGCCGTCCCCCGAGCCGACGCCCCACGCGCGGCCACGGTCTGCTCTGCAGCCGACACCTTCAGCCCGGTCGTCATGTTCTGCTCCCACAAAAAAACTCCGACCGCCGCGCCAGCGCCAGCCCCGAACCCGTGAACCGGCGGCTGGCGGCTGCAGCCGAAAACGCTGTCGCCCTCACGCTTGTCGAACACTCCCCAGCGGCCGGTCGGTCGGCACGCGGCACCTTGCGGCGTTGCCTCCCCGCTCCCCGGCGCCGTCTTGCCGCGTCTCCTGCCGGCCATTCGCTCCTGACGACCGAAGCTTGGGCTCTTCACGCAGGCAGTCGACCGCAACCCAAGCGTCCGACAAATCTAGGTCGCCCAAGCGACCTTTGCAAATTCCGACTAAGGCCGGCCGGCTGTTGGGCGCCCCGGCACCGCTGTCGGCGCACGCACAGACGGCACGTTCGGAAAAACCGTTTCGTGACGCTTCGCGCCGTCCGACCGCTCGACAACGGACGACACGACGCCGCTGCCGCTCCTCGCAGTCGACAGGTCGTTCGCAGCGCGACCGGCCCTCGCCGACCACCAGCCGCGCGGTCCACGCGCCGGACCAGCCAACAACTAAGCGCCTGGAGCCGCGCACCGAAACGGGTGGGAGACGAGCCGGTCTTCGAGCGGGGACGGTCCTCGAGTCAGAACCGACGGCTGGACTTCAGCAGCTGGCGTGCATGGGCGTCTGAAAGAAGCGGGCCTTGACACGTGCTGCTCGGCACGCTGCGGCAGGCTCGCGAGGGAAGGAAGCGTGAAGGGCGTCAGACCGGACCGCTGTGCACGGGTGCCGTCCGTCGGGCCGAACCGCTACTGCGACTTGGGGTGCGGGACGACTCCGCGCGTTCCGCAGTTTGGACAGCGAAACTTCTTTCCGGCGTCGGCCGCCGCTGCTCGGTAATGCTTGCCGCACCCGGGGCACGTCAGTCTGATTTTGTCCTCGCCCGCCGCGGCCGGCTTGGCTGCGTGTTCGTCCGACGTCCCCCTTTCGGTCGGCGGCTGGGCCGGTGGTACGGCGGGCTCGGTCGGAGCCGCTGAGCCCCGTCGGGTGGGAACGTCCGGCC
>CAYSAG010000160.1:0-11641 GCA_964428935.1 uncultured Planctomycetaceae bacterium
AGATTCCAGGGGTTCGAAAAAATTGGCAAATTTCCCTAAAGGTGGTGTTGACAATGGCCCTCCCGGCCCGCAACATTACTAGGCTCACGGGGAGCTTGGCGAGGAGGAACTGACCGACTTGCGGCCGAATTGCCGTCCCTCCTGATTTGTTCGCTCTTTGCGTTTGCTTTTCTCACGGCGCGCCACTGCGTCACTCTCGTTCTGCGTTGAGTGGCCGTCTTACGCTTCGCAGACGTTGAAAGTGCAGCAGCCGGTCCGAGCGGAGTACGGACCGAGCGGAGTTGGGGCGGGTGGTCGCAGGTCGGCAGGGAAGCGATTGGCGGTTCATGGGCCAAGGAGCGGACGGCTAACGTGCGGGCCTTCGAGCACACCCCCAGCGGAACGCGGTTCGGGAGTCGGAAGACGAATCGAATGGGGGGTGGAGTGGAGTGCTCGGCACGTTGCGTCGAGCCCGCGAACAAGTCGGCTCGACCGTGCGGCGGCGGCCGGTAGACGGAACCGGGACGGTTCGTGCCGCCCCTGGACCGGCCGTCATGGGACGACGCGAGCAAGCGGACGTTCGCGTCTGCGACTGTTGGGCCGGCCGACGGCCTTGTCGGCTGTCTTTGGAGGAAAGCGGACTGGTGGTCGAAGACCTGGGTTCGCGAAATGGCACGCTGGTCAACGGCGTCCCGGTTGCGACGGCTTCCCTGCGGCCGGGCGACCGGTTGACCGTGGGGTTGACGACCTCCGTGGTCGAGTTCGACCCGGGGCTGTTGCGAGCGACCGACCGGGCTCACTAGCCGGTGTGTTGCGGTCAGTCTGGTTGCTCTTCCGCTGTTCCCACCAACGAGACGGAAGGTTTGTGCAAAGCGGGCCGACTGGAAGCGGCGAGAGAGGCGGAGCAGGGAACGGCGGTCCGACCAAAGCTCGACGCAGGCAGCTCTGCCAGACTGCCGTGCGTGCGGAGCGGCGGGGCGGTGAAGGAAGCCGAGCGGCTGGGCCGCTCGTGAGGTAGGCCAAGGAGCGGCGAAACGCTCACCGCCCCGAAACTCCTGGTAGGAGCGAGAGGCGTCGACGGGATCGAGAAGCGACCGAGCTGCGGGAGGCTCGGACACGCAAACCAGACCAGAGGACCCCGTTTCGGGGGTGGAACCAATCGGGTCGTGTAGGGTTCGCGTGAGACGAAAACAGGAAGAGGGTAAAGATGATTCAGAAGTCTGACAGGGAGCCGGAATTCTTTTCAGACGGGGACGAGTTCGAGTTTGAGGAGACGCCGTACGAGCCGATCGACTGGCGGGAGTTCGGTGTCGACCCGACCAAGCCGACCAAGGCGCGACCTGGTTCGGACGAGAAGGTCCGAATCCTGGCCGCTCGGTACGCGGCTGGACTGCCGCTGTGGCACGAGGACGACTGCTACGACCACGGCGAGGCGGAAGAGACACCGGAACGTCCGCCCGTCGAGCTGTTCAACTTCAGCGACATTGAGGACGAGGAGGACTTGGACGACTGCGAGCTGATTGACGACCTCGACTGAACCGGCTCGCTCACGGCGTCCTGCTTGCGGCACGGACGCCCGACGCTGACCGGACACGACGACAGGCCGCCCGCGACGCGGTGCGGCCTTTGCTTTTGCGCGACCGAAAGAGACAGACGACGCCGACACGGCTGAGACGGGCTGCGGGACGGCACGTCCGGCAGTGCGCGCCGGCAGGCTCCGAAGCGTGCCTGGAAACGGACCAGCAAGTAACGAGTCGGGCGCCGGGGCCGGTTGGCTGACGGCTGGGTCGGAGCGAGACCGTGGCACACGTTCTGGCCTACGGCAGCAAGTGTCCCAGCTTGTCGCGCTTGGTGGCCATGTAGCGTTCGCGGTGCTTTTCCGGCGGTGCCACAATCGGAACCTGCTCCACCACCTTCAGGTCCCACGTTTGCTCGAACGACTGCGTTTTCTTGGGGTTGTTGGTGAGCAGCCGAATTCGTGACAGCCCCAGGTCTTTCAGGATTTGAAGGCCGATCATGTAGTCTCGCTGGTCAGCCTTGAACCCCAGTCGGTGGTTCGCCTCCACCGTGTCCAGTCCCTCGTCTTGCAGGCGGTAGGCCTTCAGCTTGGCCAGTAAGCCAATGCCGCGGCCTTCTTGAGGCAGGTACACCAGGGCTCCGACTCCCTCGCGGGCAATCATTCGCAAGGCCAAGTCCATTTGGTCGCCGCAGTCGCAGCGGAGGGAGGCCAGCACGTCGCCGGTGAAGCAAGACGAGTGCATGCGAATGAGCGGAGCGTCGGCGGACGCGAGGTCGCCAAAGACCAAAGCGACGGGCTCCAGCTGCTCGTGTTCCACGCGGTACACGACCACCTTCATTCGGCCGTAGCGCGTCTCGAGCTCCGTCTCGAAGCTGCGGTGCACAAGCTGTTCCCGCAGCCGCCGGTGCCGAATCAGCTCTTCAATGGTGACAATCGGAATGTCGTGCTGCTCGGAAATCCGCTGCAGCTCGTCGTAGCGAGCCATGCCGGAGCCGGACGGGCTGAGAATCTCAATGAGCACGCCGACGGGCCTCATTCCGGCCATTCGCAGCAGGTCAACCGTGGCCTCGGTGTGGCCGGCGCGTCGGAGCACGCCGCCGTCTTTGGCCAGCAACGGCCAAATGTGACCCGGCCGGACGAACTCCTCGGCCTTGGCCTTCGGGTCGGCCATGGCCCGAATGGTCTTGGCCCGGTTTTGCGGACTGACGCCCGTTCCGGCTTCTCGGTGGTCGATTGGGGTGAGGAACGGCGTCCGAGTCGGCGATGTGTTCCCCTCGTCGTTCACAATGGGCTTCAACCGAAGACGCTCAGCCACTTCCGAAACCACCGGCACACACAAGACGCCGCGCCCGTGGCGAAGCATGAAGTCCACCTGTTCGGGCGTAATCGTCTCGGCCGGGCACACGAAGTCGCCTTCGTTCTCGCGGTCCTGAGCGTCGACCACAATGAGCATTCGCCCCGACCGCAAAGCGGCCAAAGCCCGGTCAATGGGACTTTCCAGCTTTTCGTTCCGAGGCGGAGCCACAGCGACGCCCTCAGTTTGAACAAGCCCACGCCGCGCAGTCACTCACTGGAGAAGGCCGGCAACGTCGGCTATTGTAGAGCTCCGGTGCGGTTCAGCAAGCGGCGCGCCGCCGGAGGTCGGGCTGCGGGGGAGCGGCCTGGAGGGCCGACGGGCGCACCGTGTCGACGTGTGCTTAGCGCAGTCGGGGCCGAGCGGCCCTTCTGCCGTCGCTGCACGACGGGCGGCTCGGGCCCTGGTGACGGGCTCGACCGAAGCGACCGCACGGCCAAAGTGCCCGCGGGCCACGACGGAGCCGCTCGTCGAACCCCGTCCGGTTGGTTGGCGGGCGGAGAAGTTCGCCCAGCCTCGGGCGGTCGAGTTTTTTTTCACGTCCGAGCTGCGCTTCGGCTGACCGGCTCTTTTCGTGGGGCGAGGCCCGAAGCGTCCTTTCGGTCGAATGTGCTTTCTCCGTGCCAAGTCGAACGCGGACAGACGGAACCGACGCGCCCGTTCGTCGGAATTGGGTTGGACTACAGAATTTCGCAGGAGCACTTCCAATGAGCGAGCAACTTCGCGAACGGATTTTCGAGGCGTTGGAGCAGATTCCTTTGGTCGACCCCCACACGCACATCAACCCGCGTGCGGCGGCTTCGGAAACACTGGCCGACATTCTGGGCTACCACTACTTCACCGAGCTGGCTCATTCCGCGGGTTTGGCCCGCGAGCGGATCGAAGAGCCGGGCATTTCGCCGAAGGAAAAGGTGGCCCGGCTGGTGCCGCAGCTCCAGCACCTGGAAAACACAGTGCAGTACAGTTGGTTCTTGGAGATTTGCCGCGAGTTTTTCGATTTCGAAGACGAGCGGGTCACGGAGTCGAACTGGGAAACGCTGTACGACCGAGCGTGCCAAAAAATGAGCCAGCCGGACTGGGAGCACCAGGTGCTCCGCAAGAGCCGGCTGGAGCAGGTCTACTTGACCAACGACTTCGACGACCCGCTGGAGGGCTTCGACCGCAGCATCTACGTCCCTTGCCTCCGCACGGACGAGCTGGTGTTCCACTTGAGCGACCCGTCGGTACGGGAACGCTTGGAAAAGACCAGCGGCGTGGCTGTCTCCGACGCCGCCACACTCCGGCAGGCCATTGGTCAGGTTTTCGAGCATTTCGTGACGCACGACGCTCGCGCCTGCGCCATTTCGCTGCCCCCCGACTTCACGCCGCGTTCCGTCTCGGACGCCGAAGCAGACTTCGTGCTGCAGTCGGTCTTGCGGAACCGGCCGGTCGGTCCGGAGCACCTCGACACGCTTCGCTGTTTCGTCTTCTGGACCGTCGTCCAATTTTGCGCAGACAACCGTCTGCCGTTCGACCTCATGATTGGAGTCATTCGTAAGGTCTACCCGGCCGGCGTTTTTCAGGGAATGGACCTGTACGACCAACGGGTCTCGCTGCACCAGTACGCCCGGCTGTTCAACGCGTTCCCACAAGTGGTGTTTCCGGTGTCGGTGTTGAGCCACTTCAGCAACCAAGAGCTGGTCAGCTACAGCTGGATTTTCCCGAACGTGGTGACCAGCGGCCACTGGTGGTACTCCAACGTTCCCTCGTACATCGAGCCGGACCTGCGAAGCCGTTTGCAAGCCGTGCCACGGAACAAGCAGATTGGTTACTACAGCGACATGTACAAGTTGGAGTTTGCGTTGCCGAAGTTCCGCATGTACCGACGCGTGCTGGCGAAAGTGCTGGCTGAGGAGTTTGTGCTGGAGCGAGGGTGGTCCGAGGAACGGGCGGTGGCGCTGGGACGTCAGGTGCTGCGCGAAAATGTGGACCGCATCTTTTCGAGGTGAGCCATGGCCAGGTTGATCCTGCTGCAGGAAGGCAACGCCACGCCGTTCGAGCTCAGCAAAGACCAGCTCCTGCTGGGCCGTCATTCCGACTGCGACATTCAACTTCGTTCCAACACGGTTTCGCGACGCCACGCTCGCATTACACGCACCTCCGAGGGCTACTTTCTGGAAGACCTGGGCAGCGGAAACGGCACGTTCCTGAACGGCAAACGGGTCAGCGAGAAGGTCCGGCTGGAGCCGGACGACCGGATTCGCATTGGTCCGTTTCGGCTGCGGTTCGAGGCCGACCCGGGGGAGGAACAGGGCGGCGCGGAGGAGGACTTGAGTCGAACCATTTGTCTGGCCGACGACCTGGAAAGCTCGACCATCCTTCAAGACCTCGACCAGTCCGGCGGATTCGGCTCACTGACCGTCCGCCCCGAGGCGAAGCTGAAGGCCGTGTTGGAAATCAGCCGCAGTCTGGTCGGCGCGGTCGAAATGGAAACGCTCTTCCCGAAAATCCTCGACACGCTCTTCAGCATCTTTCCCCACGCCGACCGCGGCTGCATTTTGCTCAAAGACCCACGCACCGGGCAAATGGTGCCCAGGGCGTTCAAGAACCGCCGGAACAGCCAGGACGAGCAGGTCCAGTTGAGCCGAACGATCGTGAACAAGGCGTTGACCGAAAAGAAGGGCATTTTGTCGGCCGACGCCGTCAGCGACCGGCAGTTCAGTGTCAGCGAGTCGATTTCCGCACTGGCCATTCGGTCGATGATGTGCGTGCCGATGCTCGGGCTGGACGGTGAGCCGACCGGCCTGATTCACATCGACACACAAAACCCCATGCACCATTTCACCAAGGACGACCTGGACTTGCTGATGGCCATTGCGGGTCAGGCGGCGCTGTCCTACGAGAACGCTCGGCTGTTGCAAGCCTACCTTCAGAAGCGAAAGCAGGACAACGAAATGGAGATTGCTCGCCACGTTCAGCGAGCCATGCTGCCCGAGACGCTGCCCGAGGTACCGGGCTACGAATTCTTCGCCTCGTACCACTCTGCGCAAGCCGTCGGCGGCGACTACTACGACGCCTTCCTGCTGGACGACCACAAGATCTGCCTCTCGTTCGGCGACGTGGCGGGCAAAGGCGTGCCCGGCGCCATCATCATGGCTCGCATGGCCAGTTGCGTGCAGAACACGTTGTCGTTCACGCACGACGTGGGTGAGGCGATCCGAGCCATCAACAACCACATGTGCCAGAAAAGCGTCGAGGGACGATTCGTCACATACATTCTGATCGTGTTGGACGTCGAGAACCACGTGCTGTCGCTGGTCAATGCCGGGCACATGTCGCCGATGATTGTGCGGCCGGACGGCGAGCTGGAGGAGTTCGATTCGGACACGGTCGGGTTGCCGGTGGGAGTGGTGGAGGACTACCCGTACGAGGTCGTGACGCGCGACGTGAACCCCGGCGAAATTTTCGTCCTCTTCACGGACGGAGTCGACGAGGCCATGAACCCGGCGGGCGAGCTTTACACGCTGGACCGAATGCGGGAATTTCTTCGGCAAAATCGGGGCAGCGCGGCCGAGCTGGGACAAGCGTTGCTGGCCGACGTCCGACGCCACGCTGCCGGCCGTCCGCAGAACGACGACATTACCATCATGACGTTCGGCCGAAACGCCGACTGACGCAAAAAGGCCCGCCCACGGCCACAGCCGCAAGCGGGCTCGTATCGAGACGCCGAAGGCCGGCAGACAGGGAAGGGCTCCGCGGAATGCTGCGAGCCGACAGCAGGTCAGAACTTCAGCTCGCTGGGCGGAGCCACTTTGCGGTAGCCGAGGCTACGGAGAACCTCCAACACCTCGCTCCACGTCGGAAACTGCCGGCCGCTCCGACGCTTGTATTCGTCCATGGCCTTCATGAATTCAATCTCGTCGGCCGTGTAGTCACGCTCGCACGTCGTGGGGTCGACCAGCCGACGACGCTCCACCTTGCGGCGAGTCGTCTTCCGACGCTCCTCGCCCGTGTAGTTGCTCGGCTGTCCCGAGCGGCGGTCGGCCAAACGACGCCGCTCACGGACCCGGCGATCAATCGTGGCCACCTCGGAAATGACAAGAGCTTCGGGTGCCATTTTCCTCCCTTTCCTTGTCGTTCTCCTCTTCCGCTTCTCGCTCAATGGACACCTCGTCGTGAACCGTCGAGCCTGCCACGGCAACAGCAGACCCAAACGGCCAGCAAAAGTGAATCGGCTCGAACACGCTGACAGGGGGCCTGCAAAGACAGACCGACCGACCACGCTCAGCCTGAAACTCGAACGCCTACGCCCCACCGACTGGCCCAATCGGCGGGACGGCCGCACCGCGCCGTTGCTCGAACCCGTGGTGAGAAGGGACAACGTCCCGCCGTTGCAAATTTACCACACCTTGGGAAACTCGGCCGAAAAGCTAATTCGGCGAAACTCTGCCCTTCTGGAAAAGCGGCCGAACAATTCCGGTTGTGCGGTCTGAATGGGCTGTGCGGGTTCGCAGGCAGCGCAGTGATTGGGCACAGCCGCGCCGGTGCCGAGCGCAGACGGCCGTCAGAGCGCGCTTCCGTGGAGCCGGCTGCGCAAAAGAAAAACGCGGAGCTCCAGATTTTTCTGGCCGCTCCGCGTGCGATCCGTTCCGCCAACCGATGAGGCCAAACGCGGTTCCCGGGCCACCGGGCCGCCCCGTCTTGCCTCCTACTTGATCAGGCGGGCTTCGATGTTCGCGATCTGCCGGTTGGCGAACTCGTCGGTCAGCAACCACTCTTGGTAGAGACGCTCGATCTGCCGGATGTAGCCTTCCGCCGAACTCTTGCGCAGATTGCGGGTGACGTTCTTGGGTCGGTCCTCGTCGCGGATCGGCGGACGGATTCGTTCAGCCGGCGGCTTGTACGACGGATTGTAGACCAGCGCCGGCAGCGTGTCGGCAGGCAGTAGGTGGCGCCAAAGGAAAGCTTGCATCCTGTCTTCGGCCGGCACGGCCTCATGCTCGACTTCCCGGTCACCGATTTTCGCCCGCCCAACTACAACGACGTTGACCGGCTTGTCCATTTCCGACAGAGTCGTCTTCACTACCAAACGGACCGAGTCCTTCTTCGCAGGCAACGTCGCGCCGGGCGATTGCAGCCCTTCCGGCAGGTTCTTGAAGCTCAACCGAATCGGCCCATCAAAGCCGTCTTTGCGAAGGGCGTAGACGGTGAGGGCAACGGAACTCTTGCTGCGGATGCAGATCCTGGAGGGCAGAACGCGGAGCGCGAAATCGGGCCGCGGCTGGCTGATCCGCAACCGATACGCGTATTCCTTTCCGCCGTGCTGGGTCGTGTCGCCCAAGTGGATGAAATACTTCCCGTCGGCAGGAAGCCGGACCATGAGGTACGAGTCGGCATGGTGGGTGTTCAAACCCGACCCCGCGTCGTGGTGGTCGTCGTTCAGAGCGATCACCTTGTGGTCGGGCGTCGTCACCTTGACGAAGGAGTCGAGCGGTGAGCCGAGGCGGCGCGCGTGCACTTCGATGACAATGGTTTCGCCCGCGCGGCCTTCCACTTCGAAAACGTCCCAATCACCAGGACGATCGACGCGACCGTTGACGATGATCGGCAATTTGACTTTTTGAGCCTGGGACGGGGCGTCGTTGGGTTCCTGGTCCAGGCATTCGGGTAGCGTATCCAGCATGAACGGCACGTAATTGGACACGTATTTCCCGGCCCTGGCGGCGACTTGGTAGATGCCCGGTCCGGCGTCTTTCGGTGGAAGGAGCAACGTCGCGTTCTCCAGATTCCAGCCGGTCATTTCGACCTTGACCGGCTGACCGACTCGGCCGCCGAGCGGGAAGATGCTGGTCAGGAAGGGCAGCTCGCCGATCGTGATCCGGTAAACGAAGCTCTCACGCCCGCGGAACAGAGCATCGGTGATGCTGAGCACGTAGTCTCCGTCTTCGGGGACTTCGAAGCACAGGACCGGGTCGGGATGGAAGCGGTAGTCATCCGCATAGGCCAGCTCGCGGCCGTCTGCATCCGTCAGTTTGATGACCGGTTGAAACCAACCGGGCACCGCATCGGCCACGTAGGGGATCAACTGGCGAGCTTTCACAGAGATGACCAGCCGTTGGCCTTTCCGTGCGTGGAACCGATACCGGTTCACTTCGCCCGAGGCGACTTGGCCGTTCATCGTGCACGGTATCGTGATGCGCAGTTCCTCTTCTTCCGGAGGCCTGTGTCGTTGGGCCAGCGCTTCCTTTCCCAAAACCTGTTTTTTCGAGGTCTTCATCGGCTTGCGCGCGACCTCGGGAACCTGGCCGACGAAAAACGGCAATGGGTTCGAGACGCCGCGTTTGGTGACGACGCGGATTTCTCGGCGTCCCGGCTTGGCGTCCGGTGCGATCGTCACTTCGGCAAAAACAAGCTCCATGTGGGCTCGGACGGCCGGGTTGCGTTCGTCTTCCGCAAGAATTCGTTGGATCCGCTCAATCAGTTTCTTCTTGGCCAGTTCTTTTTCCGACAAAGACGAATCGCCCAGAGGGATCAGGCCGGTCGACGGTTTCACCAGGCTAGGCGGGCCGATCGGAGCCGGGAACTCGAACCAAGCCATCTTGGCGGCCATTGCGTCGCTGACCGTCGTGTCTTTCTTGCGCAATTCGTTGAGCTGCTGCCGAAGCAAAGACAGCTCCTGGTTGTTCATCACCCGGTAGTAGTCGACCAGCCGGACCGAGACGCCCTCCCCGCTGACCACCAGCCCGGTTGGGTACAGAAGGCCCTGACCGCCCAGTCGAATCGGGAACGTGGTTCCCTGTTGACCGCCGGCCGGGTAGACGTAACCGATGTACTGGTTCTGGGCGCAGACGGTAGACACTGCGGCCAGCAAAATGGCCAATGCCAGCGAGGGAAACCTTGCGAATCGGCTCATGAGCCCCTCCGTTTCTTGCAAACTTCAGTCCACACTCAAGCGGTCCGATCGCTTTGGACCAGCGTGCGAACCGCAAGGCGGCTCCGCTCGAGAGTAGAGCCGTCTTCGTTCTTGCCATTCCCACGCCCCACCGCCCGCGGGCCTCAGGCCGGCCTTCGGCTAGAGCAGTTCTTCAAGGAGCCCAGCCGACTTCATTCCTTCGCGCTCGGGGTCCAGCACGCGAGCGTCAAAGCCCAGCGGGTGCGGCAGCTTGGCGTTCGTGTCGATACCCGCTAACAGATAGAACGTGCCTAGCAGGTCTGCCGGGTACACCGGTCTTTCCTTGACGTACTCGCCCTTTTCATCCGTTGAACCCACCACACGGCCGCCTCGCAGTCCGCCTCCGGCCACCAACACAGTAAACGCATGGCCCCAGTGGTGCCGTCCTCCGTTCCAGGGCGGCTCCCAGGCGACTTTGGGTGTCCGTCCAAATTCACCCGTGCACCACACCAGCGTCGTTTCCAGCAAGCCGCGGTAACTCAGGTCCTCCAGCAGCGTAGCCAATCCTTGGTCCAACCACGGACACTGACGCTTCATTGTGGCGAAGTGATTCTTGTGCGTGTCCCAGCCGCCCGGGAAACTGATGGTAACGTACGGCACGCCGGCCTCGACCAACCGTCGAGCGACCAGGCATTCTTGGCCGAACGTGTTCCGGCCGTAGCGGTCTCTCAGTTCCGTCGGTTCGTTGGCCAGATTGAAGACTTCTCGGCCCTTGCCCAGGATCAAGCCGTACGCCTTCTGTTTTGCCTGCTCGACGGCGGCCATTTCGGGAACGTCGGCCAGGCCGTAACCGAGAAGATTGATTCGGTCGAGCAGTTCGCGGCGAGCTCTCTGCCGTGCGTCGGTGATGCCGCGATTGATGATCCCTTGCACCTCGAATCGGGGAGCGTTCGGGTCGCCGCCGGTAGCAAACGGCTTGTAGCGGGGACCCAAAAAGCCTTCCTCGGAGAAACGCCCGGCCGCACGGAGCATGACAATGTAGGGCGGAAGCAGCCCTTTGTACTCGTTTTTCTTGAAGTACGTGAAGACCGCTCCGACGCTCGGGTAGGCCAGTCGCCCTCCCGGCTTGTGGCCGGTTTGCATCAGGTAGGCCGCGGTCTCGTGGCCGTTGATCCCGTGCGTCATGCTGCGGATCAAAGAGAACTTGTCGGCCTGTTGAGCCAGTTTGGGAAACAGACTGCTCAACTGAATCCCTTCGACATTGGTCTGAATCACCCGGTCGAATTCACCCAGGTAGTCGTAGCCGGAGCCAGGCTTGGGATCCCAAGTGTCGTTGTGGGACATGCCGCCCCACAGAAAGATTTGGATGACCGATTTGATTCGTTTCTTGTTTTTCGCCTTTTCCTTGGCCGCCTTGTCGCGGGTCTCCTTCAGCTCGGCGGCCTTCTGTTCGTCGGCTTTTTTAGGCGGAGCGGCGTAAGCCAACGAGGTCAAGCGACCAGCCGCGGCCAAGCCGGCTGCTCCGCAAACACCGCGCCAAAGGGCTTCACGTCGGGACAGCGAGTTCTTGTTTTCCGAACTGCGATTGGCGGTCATGACTTGGTCCTCCTCTTTCAATCCGCGGCCAAACCGAATCCCTCCTGGCCCCTGGCGAACAAGCCTCTCGTCCGCCGTTCAAGGATTCATGCGCCGACCGGGCATCAATGCCGGAGCAGAAATTCCGGACTGTTGATCAAAGCCCAGGCGAGATCGATCCAAACGTCGCGTCCTCGCACCACCCGGGATTTCGCGTAGTCCAAAGCCGCTTGCACCTCACCCTCGGTCGGAAACCGTGACAAAATCGTCAGGTACAGCTTCTCGACGATTTGCTCGGGCTTGCCGCCCGAGGAGATGATCGCGCGAAGCTTCGGTCCGTTTT
>CAYSAG010000161.1:0-5883 GCA_964428935.1 uncultured Planctomycetaceae bacterium
GTACATCAGCTCCGCGTTGCACATTCTGGTCCACATGGTGCGGCTGACCACGGGCGAGCGAAAAGTGACGCGCATTTCCGAGCTGTCCGGTTGTCAGGACGGCGAGTACCAAATCGAAGACATTTTCGTCTACCGAATGACGGGCATCAGTCCGTCCGGCAAGGCGGAAGGGACGTTCTACGCGACCGGGCACGCGCCCGTCGTGCTCAAGCGGTTGGCGTCGCAGGGTCTTGAAGTGCCGTCGGACCTGTTCGTGGCCCGCGAGGTGCCATTCGACAAACCTTACCGAGCTCCCTTCTAGCCTGCCGGAAACCAAACGTTGGAGTGTGAAGAACCAAACCGGTCGGCCGGGAAGGCGTCTTGGCGAGACGCTGGTGGCCGGCCGACGCGAGGGCGAGGAAGCGACCATGAGCACTGGCACCGTCCAGCACCGGCCCATTCAGCCTCGACCTGAATTTGCCGGCATTCTGAAAGAAGAGGAAGTGTTGGCCGCCGGTCCCCCGGACGACCTGTCGACCCGCATCAACGGCTGGTTCGAGCGGCTGCTGTTGCAGGCTGGGGTGCGCGGCCAGACCAACACGGTGCTCTTCTTCTGCATGCTCGGAGCGCTCGCCCTCGGCGGAGGCTTCTGGGTCCTGCAGGAAAACCCTTTGACCACCGCTCTGGGCGTCGTAACGGGAGCGGCCGTGCCGTTGCTGACGGTGGTGCTCATGCGAGTCCGCCGGCAGCGCGAGCTGCTCCGTCAACTGCCGCCAGCCATCGACGAACTGGCTCGAGCGGCCAAGACCGGACGAAGTCTGGAGCAGTGCTTGCGTCTGGTGGCCGAAGACACCCCTCCGCCCTTGGGCGACGAGCTTCGCTACTGCGTCCGACGTTTGGACCTGGGGCTCAGCTTGTCCGAGGCGGTCAAAGAACTTCCCGAAAGAACGGGGCTGATTGCTCTGACTGTCTTCGCCACCACCTTGTCGGTGCACCAACAGACCGGCGGCGACTTGATTCGTGTGCTGGAGCGGCTGGCTCGGACGCTGCGGGACCGGTTGATGTTCGTGGGCCGAGTCCGCTCGGCCACAATCGGCAGTCGAGCCACGGCCGTGCTCATGCTCGTCCTGCCCGTGTTCGTCGTCGTCTTTTTCACGGTGCGAGACCCCAACTACCTGAGCGACCTGCTGAGCACGAGCTGGGGCGTGCGAATTACGGTTCTGGCGGTGCTGTTGCAGGTCGTCGGTTCGTTCTGGGTTTGGCGAATCTTGGTCAACACGACGAGGGTGTGAAGGACAAGGCGGCAGCCGGACGGTGCGAGCGGCAACGCCGGAAGCGACAATGCTCGCCTGTGCCGCTCGGCCACCTGGTGGCCCGACGGGCTGAAAGCTCGAGCCGCGGCTGTCCGCAGTGGCCTGGCCCCGGTGCGGCCGGGAGGAACAAGCCATGAATTCCGGAACCTGGTTGTTGATTGCCTTTTACGCGTTTTGTGCGGTCAGCATTGCCTGGCTGTTGCGCCGACGTCGGCGTCGGCAGCAAGCGGCCGGTTCGCCGCGCAGCCGCGTTTCGAGAAAGAACGAGCTGCAGGACGGTCGCGTGCCGAGCCCAAAAGGCGGCGAAGCCAACGCGCCGTCGGAGACAGAGGCCGGGGCGTTCCGACAACCACCGGAACTCCAGGCCGACCAAGAGACCACCGACCGGCCGAGCGGTTCGACGCCGTCAGACCGACCGGCCGCCCTCAGCGAACCGGCTCCGTCCGGCTCGAGCGACAGTGCCGCTGCGTCCCAGAAGGAAGCGGCCGCAGCCGCCGGCCGCCAGCAGCCCGCGCAACGAGCCGCCGAGCGTCGTCCCGCGCAACGCGTGGGCGGAGCCACCGCCGCGCGGACTCGTGTCGACGGTCCAGAAGCGCCGTCGGCCGGTCCGGCCGCTCTTTCCGACGCCCACCCGCTCGTCGACGAAAGCAGCTACGTCTTCGGCTCGCTCACCCCCGTGCTGGCGGCTTTGCTTCCCGAGACGAAGGCCCGGGAGCAGCAAATTCGGCGCGAGCTGCTGCAAGCGGGGTACCTCTCACCGGTCGCCTACCAGAACCTGGCGGCCATTCGTTACGTCGCCGTCGTGGGGACGTTGCTGCTGTTCGGCGTGTTGTTGATTCTGGTGCCGCGTCAAATGGAAATGCCCGTGCTGGTGGCGTTGGTCGCCGGCCCGTTGGCGGCTTGGGCCTTGCCGCGGTTCTACGTCAGCTCGCGAGCCAAGCGGCGCGTGCAGGAAATCGACCGAGCGCTACCCGACTTGCTCGACATGCTCAACATGTGCGTCAGCCAAGGACTGGGCGTCTTGCCGGCCATGCGTCGAATTGCTCGGGAGCTGCGAAGCGTCTACCCGGACCTCTCGGACGAACTGCTGCTGGTTTGCCACCAAGCCGAGCTCGGTTCGCTGGAGCAGGCGTTGAACAACCTCCGACACCGACTCGACTCGCCCGACGTCCACTCCTTCGCCAACCTGCTGATTCAGACCGAGCGAATGGGAACCAGCATTTCCGACGCGCTGACCGACTACAGCGACACCATGCGTGAAACCATTCGTCAGCGGGCCGACCAGAAGGCCAACCAGGCCTCGTTCAAGCTCATGTTCCCCACCGTGCTGTGCCTCATGCCGGCCGTGTTCTTGTTCTTGCTGGGACCAGCGGTCGTCGAGCTGAACAAGTTCGTCGAGCAGGGCGGAACGGAGCTGTTCCAGCAGTCGCCGGTGGAGACCATTGACCAAATTCAGTCGCAGACGCCGCGGCAGGTCGAGCCTCAGTAGGCTCAGGGTGTCCGGGAATTCCGCCGCGTTTCTCCAGGGACTCGCGAGTCTTGAAGCGACCGGACGTGTCTTCTTGAGCTGGTCTTGAGACGCCAAGCTTCAGCGGCCACGACGGACCGTGGCCCTGCAATTCCCGAACACGCTCAGTAAGGTTGCTGGTCTTTCAGACGGCGGGCCAGTCAGTGCGAGCGGGTTGAGCGAGCGGCGCTGTCCCGCGGCACGCACACCGTCTCGTCTCTCGTCGCGTGTCGGCCGTTTGAGCGAGCTCTTGCTCCGCCCCCCGCGGTCACAGTGGCGGCTCCAGTCGTCACGTCCGAGGCCGCGACTCAAGCAGACGGGTCGGTCTGTTTCGGGCGAACGAGCACCGTCGCCGACTCAATGCGCACGTCCGTCTGCGGTCGGTCGTTTTCGTCCGTGGGCACCTGTCCGATTTGCTGGACCACTTCCAGGCTGGCCGCGTCGGCCGTTCGGCCAAACACCGTGTACCGGCCGTCCAGGTGCGGAATGCGGCTCAAGCAAATGAAGAACTGCGAGCCGGCCGAGTTGGGGTCTTCGCGTCGAGCCATGGACAGCGTGCCCGCTTCGTGCGGGCGGTCGTTGAACTCGGCGTCGATTTCGTAGCCGGGTCCGCCCGTCCCGTTTCCGTACGGGCAGCCCGCCTGAATGACGAAACCCTCGACCACTCGGTGAAAAATCACGCCGTCGTAGAAGCCGCAGCGAGCCAGACCAATCAGGTTCCGACAGTGCTCTGGAGCCACGTCGGGAAAGAGGTCCAACAGAATGGGCCCTTTGTTGGTGTCCAGCCTGACTTGGTAGTCGTTTCGAGAAAAGTCGACGTCCGCCGTCGCCGCTTCGACCTGGGCTTTCCAACTGCCAACCATGCCCCCTGCCCTCTGTGAAGAGACGGGCGTTCGTGCCGAGTCAGCCGGTCCGTGGCCGGAACACGGCGGCCCGTTCCAGCCGCACGCGTCGCCGCGACCCGACAAACGCTGGTCAACACCGTGAGCCGCTCCCCGCTCACTCCGTTCCCCCCGGTCCTGGCCCCAGTTTGCCCCAGCGTCTGTCCGCTGTCTACACCAGTTCCTGCTCTTTTCGGGAAACCGCCAGCCAGTCGCCCTACCGCCCCGCCGGCACCGGAATTTCGAACTCCGCCAACTGGTACGCGCCCCAGGTTTGACCGCGCGGACGGCTCTTCCCAGAAAGCCGCACGTACCGGGCCTCGACCGGCTCAAAGCGAACCCGGTGCGTCGCTTTCCAAGTCACCCAAGGCAGTCCCTCGGCCCTGTAGACCGTCCGCCAGCTCTGAGGGTCTTGTGGGTCTTCAGTGGCCACGTCGACCGTGAACTTGGTGGCGTGGATTTTCCAGCCCCACAGCAAGTTGACCCGGTCGATTGTTGTAGGACGCCCCAGGTCCACGACAATCCATTCTTCGTCGGCCTTTCGCCCCGGGGACCAAAACGTGTACGCGTCGCCGTCCACGGCCCGCTCCGGGTGCTCGCCAGCCGACGCGAATACCCGTTTGCCTTTCGCCGCGTTGACAAAACCCACCACAATTCGAACGCGGTTGGACAGCGTCTTTTGCCCCTCGTCGTCGACAGCCACCGCGGTCAGGTCGTAGCAGCCGGCTGGTGCGTTCTGCCAAGTGAAGCGGTAGGGCGGCGAGCTGACCGAGCCGACCGGCTTGCCGTCAATCAGAAAGTCGACCCGTTCTACTTTTCCGTCGCGGTCCACCGCGTACGCCTCCGCCGTCACCCGACCGTCGGGAAACCAGGCCGAGCCGTCGTCGCGAGGCGAAAGCAGACCCACGTGCGGCGCCGTCCGGGCCCAGCTGAACGCGGGCAGCTCGTCCAGCGTCACCACAAACGGGTGGCTCATTGTCTTCCTCGCCCACGCCACAGACCGCTGCCGGCTGGGACACCCCCACCAAGGCATGGCGTACAGCCAGCGCGGCGTCTGACCCCGTTGCATTCGTTCGGGGTTCGGAATGGCGTCGCACTCGCAGCAAGCCAGCATTTTGCCGGGCGCCACTTGCGACAGAACGTCGAAGTAGTCGCGGTAGGCGTCGACTTCGTTTTGGACGTCCACGCCGTAAATGTCGACGCCCGCAATGTCGACGTACTGCGAACCCGGGTAAAACCGCTTGCGGTACTCGACCGGCTTTCGCTCTCGACTGCCCACCCCGGCACTGTACACCCAAATCAAGTTGTTCAGCTTCCGCTGGTGCGTGAAGTAGTCGAACATCATTCGCCACAGACGAGCCGTGTTTTCGGGCTGCTTCCGGTCGGTCCACCAGAACCAGCCGCCGTCGATTTCGTGCAGCGGACGCCAAAGCACCGGCACGCCGGCGTCGCGCAGAACTTGCAGCTTGTCGGCCACGGCAGCCAGCTCTCTCAGGGCCGTCGTGTGCTCCGGCGTTCCCGGCGTGACGACTCGGCCCACGTCGACCGGCTTGCGCCGTCGCCGGGTCCACGCCGAGTCGCCGTCGAAAAACCAGTGCCAATGTAGCGTCAGCAGGTAGCCGCGCCGCTTGGCGTCGGCGGCCAACTCGTTCACGTCGCGCAGCCAACGAATGTCTCGCCCCCACACAGCCCCGTGCCGCGCCGTCTGTTGGTAGTCGTCGGGCGTGTGCACGTAGACGTTGTAGCCGGCCAGCGTCTTTCGGCCATACACACTTTGCAAGTACTGGAGCACCTCCTTGACGGCCGGCGACGCTTCCGGGTTGACCGGTTCGACAGCCCACACAGCCCTCACGCACCAGGCCACAAACAGCCACGCCCACAGCAGGTTCCGGAAGCACACGTTCTTGTTCACGTCGACTCTCCCCTGACTCGTGTCTCTGAGCCTGCAGCGTTGTTTCCGTTTGCCCGGACGCCCCTCGTGGCGCCAGCCCGCCACTCACCTTACCCGCGGCGTAGTGACGTTCGCAACAAGCCGGCTGGAGTTCGAGCCGGCCGCAGCCCGTGCAGGGCGGACACAAGGCCCGCCCCTACGGTTCGGACGCCGTCCCGCGTCCCGTGTCCCGCGTGCCGAATTTCGAACCCCGAATTCCGAACCGCCAGCGGCCACGACGGAGCGTGGCCCTCCAATTCTCGGAAACGCCTC
>CAYSAG010000161.1:5983-11634 GCA_964428935.1 uncultured Planctomycetaceae bacterium
CCTCCAATTCTCGGAAACGCCTCGGCTAGCGACCGACCGCGGACCGACTTCGAAGCCGGCCACGTCGCGCGAGCGTTCGCAGACCGCCCGAGCCTGCTAAAATTCGGAGCCGCAAGACACGGACTCCGCCAACCCGACGAACACCGACGAAAGAGGAAGCCCAAGGCAATGCTGGAAGGAATCGACGTCCCGCTGCAAGAGCCGTTGGACCTGCTGGTCGTTGCGCCGCACCCGGACGACGCCGAGTTGGCCGTCGGCGGAACGATTCTGGTTTGCCGTCGAGACGGCTGGCGGGTGGGCATTGTCGACCTGACCAACGGCGAGCCCACGCCGCACGGGTCGCCGGAAATTCGCGCGGCGGAAACGGAGGCGGCGTCCCGCGTGTTGGACGTCACTTGGCGCCACAACCTGGGACTGCCCAACCGAAGCCTGGCCGACTCGTGGGACGCCCGTTGCCGACTGGCGGGCGTCTTTCGACTGACGCGTCCGCGTGTCCTGCTGGCTCCGTACTGGGAAGACGCTCACCCGGACCACGTCGCCGCCAGCCAGTTGGTCGACGCGGCTCGCTTCTGGGCCAAACTGACCAGAACCGACCAGCCCGGACAGCCCCGCCTGCCGGGTGCTCCGTACTGGCCACCGTACCTCTTCTACTACTTCAGCCTGCACCTGCGCATTCACCCGCGGCCGTCGCTGGTGGTGGACGTCACCGACGTCTTGGACCGCAAAATGAAAGCGGTGCGTTGCTACGAAAGCCAGTTCGTTCGCGGCCGGTCGCAACAGTTCCCGACGGTGTTGGACGACATTCGCGACCGAGCTCGCTACTGGGGCTGGGCCATTGGCACAGGCTACGGTGAGCCGCTGTTGTGCCGCGAAGAGATTGGCGTGACCAGCCTGGCAGCCGTCGTTCGCTGACGCCCCGGCCCGCTCGGCCACTCGCTCATTGAGAGACCAACAGCAGCTCACAGCAAGACCACCGGCAGTCCCGAAGGACCAACTGAATGAGTGCCCGCTCCCAACAGTCGGACGCGCCCGCAGGCCGGTCGACTTGGCCGGACGTCTGCTGCCCCGCCTGCTGCTGCGTCTGCGACGACTTGACCGTCACGGTCCGGGACGGTCAAGTCGTGGACGTGGGCGTGCGCTGTCCGTTGGCTCGACGGTGGTTCGTCGACCTTCCACCGTCGTCGCGGCCGCAGGCGCTGGTCGAGGGCAACCCGGCCGCGTACGACGACGCCGTGACCCGGGCCGCTCGCTGCCTGCTGCAAGCTCGGCGCCCGGTCGTCTACGGTCTGACGGCGGCGTCGTGCGAGGCGGCTGGCGAGGCTCTGGCACTGGCCGAGCGGCTGCACGCCGTGGTCGACCTTTCCTGGCCGTCCACGCCGGTCACCGTGGCCGTCCAAGAACAGGCGTGGCTGGCGTGCACGCTGGGCGAGGTGCGGCACCGGGCGGACGTGGTCGTCCTGTGGCGAGTCGACACGCTGCAGCGGTTTCCTCGGCTGCTCGAGCGCTACGCTCCGTTTCCTTTCACCGGCCAGACGCCTCACGGCCCGACCAGACGCTGGCTGGTCACGGTCGGGCTTGCAGACGCGCAGCTAGCGAAACAGGCGGACTGGAACGTGAGCGCCGAGCCAGACGACGCGGCACTGGCCGGAACCTTGCAGGCCGCGGCGTTGGGACGAACGCCGACCGCCGAACAGACCGCCCGGACCGGGCTGTCGCGTGACCAACTGGACCGGCTGCTCGAGACGTTCCGCCGAGCTCGGTACGGAGTCTTTTTCGTCGACACAGCCGCGGACGGCGAGGCGGCTGGCTGTGGCCACGTCGAGCCGGTGCTGCGGCTCGTGCAAGCTTGGAACCGATTCGGTCACTGGCGAGCCGTGTTGTTGGGGGCCAGCAACCAGACGGGGGCCCAGGCCGTGTTGACTTGGCAGACGGGCTTTCCGGGAGCGGTCTGGTTCGAGCCGCACGGGCTGGTTTCCTACCAGCCGGAAGTCGGAGTGCCGGCCCTGTTGGCTCGCGGCGAACCGGACGCGGCTTTGCTTGTGGCGGACGAGGTTCCGTCGACGCTCCCGCCGCCCGCCGCCCGGCACCTTCGGAGAATTCCGACCGTCGTGGTCAGCGACCGTGACCCGTCCGCCGTGTCGCGCGCGACGGTCGGGTTCTTGTGCGCCCGGTTGGGGGTGGAGTGCGGCGGGACGGTGCACCGCGTCGACGGCGTGCCGCTTCGCCTGCGTCCGCCCGTCACGACCGACCGCCCCTCGGTCGAACAGGTGCTGCGTGACCTGCGTCGAGCGGTCGAGCGGGCGGCCGGCGGCTGACCCGTTCCGTCCCGACAAACTCGCCGCCCCGACAACGCCTTGGTACCATTGGCAGCGAGCCGGCCCGTTGCGCCAGCGGGAACGTGGCGGCTCGACACGCTCACACACGTTCGACACGCTCACAAACGAAAGACGACGTGCCGCAGAATTTGGCCGACACGGGAGCGACCAATGAACTCACGGGAACGCGTGCTGAAGGCGCTGAACCACGAGGAGCCGGACCGGGTGCCGATTGACCTGGGAGGAACCAGGCAGTCGGGTGTGGCCGCGTCCGCCTACCACCGGCTGAAGCAAAAGCTCGGCCTCACCACTCCGACCCGCGTCTTCGACGTCTACCAAATGATTGCCGAAATCGAGCGGCCCGTGCTGGAACGGTTCGGAGCGGACGTGGTCGGACTGAACCGCCCCGCCGTGGCCTTCGGCATTCGCAACGAAAACTGGAAGCCGTGGAGGTTGTTCGACGGCACGCCTGTGGAGGTACCGGGCGGCTTCAACCCGGTCCAGCAACCGAACGGCGACCTGCTGCTCCTGCGAGACGGCCAGCCCATTGCGGTCATGCCCAAGGGCGGCTTTTACTTCGACCGGTTGGAGAAATTTCCCGGAGCCGCTCACGTCGACCTCGACGCCTTCCAGCCGCCGTTGCTCACCGAGGAAGAGCTGCTGCACTACCGAGCGCAGGCCGAAGCGTACTACCAGAACACCGACTTCGCCCTCATTGCCGCTTTGGGGCCACCGTACGAACTGTTTTACGGGCTCGGCCAGGGGGACTTCGAGAGCTGGATGGTTACGTTGATTTCTGAGCCGGACTACGTTCGCGCTTTGTACGACAAGCTGGTGGACGCGTGGATTGAGAACCTGCGGCGGTTCGTCGACGCCGTCGGCGACCGCGTCCACATTCTTCAGTTCAACGACGACTTCGGTACCCAAGAGGCTCCCTTCATTTCGGTCCAAATGTTTCGGGAACTGATTCTGCCGGCCTACAAACGGGGCCTGGACTGGATTCACCGGCACACGAACATGAAAGTGTTTTTGCACTCGGACGGAGCGATTTACCCGCTGATTCCGTCGCTGATTGAAATGGGAGTGGACATTCTGAACCCGGTGCAGACCACGGCGGCGGGAATGGAGCCGCGTCGACTGAAGGAAGAGTTCGGAGACCGTCTGACGTTCTGGGGAGCCTCACTCGACTGTCAGAACACGCTGCCGTTCGGTTCGCCGGACGACGTGGCTCGCGAAGTCGAAGAGCACGTCCGCATTTTTGCCCCCGGCGGCGGCTACGTGTTCGCTCCGGTCCACAACATTCAAGCCAACGTCCCGCCAGAAAACATTGTGGCCATGTTCGACACGGCGCTGCGAGTGGGACGTTACGACGGCCAGCCGGGACGGTCGGTTGGGGGCTCGTGAGCGGTCGGCGAAAGCCCCGTCGCTGCCGAGCGTCTTGAGTCGCCTCACGAAGCCAGGAGGTCCAAGCATGAACGGTCGAGAACGCATTTTGCGGCATTTGCGTGGCGAGCCGGTCGACCACCTGCCTTTGATGCCAATTACCATGATGTTCGCAGCCGACCACGCCGGCGTGGACTACCGCGACTACGCGACCGACCACCGAGTGCTGGTCGAGGCTCAGGTTCGCGTTGCCCACGACTTCGGCTTCGACTACGTGTCCTGCATTTCCGACCCGGCTCGAGAAGCGGCCGATTGCGGTGCGGCCGTCCGGTACCCGCAAAACCAACCGCCGGCCATTGACGAATCGAACGCCTTGCTGGCCGACAAGACCAAACTGCTGTCGCTGCGGGTGCCCGACCCGCACCGCGAAGGCAGCCGAATGTTCGACCGCGTGCAAGCGGCCGCCTTGTTCCGCGAAAAAGTGGGCGGCGAGAAACTGATCGAAGGGTGGGTCGAGGGACCCATGGCCGAAGCGGCCGACCTGCGGGGCATCAACACAATCATGTTCGACTTCTACGACGACCCGCAGTTCGTGCGGGACCTGTTCGAATTTGTGGTCGAAATGGAGCTTCGGTTCGCCAAGGCTCAGTTGCAGGCCGGCGCCGAGCTGATTGGCGTCGGTGACGCCGCCGCCTCGCTGGTCGGTCCGCACTTCTACAATGAATTCGTCCTGCCTTACGAAAAGCGGCTGGTGGAAGGAATCAAAGAGGCCGGTGGCTTGGTGCGGTTGCACATTTGCGGCGACACCCGGTCCATTCTGGAAGGCATGGGACAGCTCGGCTGCGACATTGTCGACCTGGACTCACAGGCCCCGCTGGACCAAGCCCGAGCGGCCATGGGGCCAGACCAAGTCCTGCTGGGAAACATCGACCCAGTGCGCACGCTGCGCGACGGCACGCCGCAGTCGGTCGAGCTGGCATTGGGCGAATGCCACCGGCAGGCCGGACCGCGGTACATCGTCGGCGCCGGCTGCGAGGTTCCGCGCGAGACGCCGCCGGAAAACGTCCGAGCTTTGCTTCAATACGCTCGCTCCCACCGGCCGGACGACCTACCGGATGCCTGACCGCCGCGCGGGGTCGGCGGCGAGCTTCCAGGAAAAGGAAGGAGCGAACGAGAAATGATCGACTCGTACCGCTTCGGCAAGGTGGTCGTCGACAACCGCCCCTACACCTCCGACGTGCTCATTTTCCCCGACCGAGTGGACGCCGGCTGGTGGCGTCTGGAGGGACACAAACTGCAACTGGCCGACATTGAGTCGGTTTTGCAGGAACGGCCGAACGTGCTGGTCGTCGGGACGGGCGCCTTCGGCATGATGAAAGTGATGCCCGAGGTCCGACAGGCCGCTGAGTCGGCCGGCGTGCGGCTGGTCGTCGAGCGGACCGGAAAAGCGTGCGAGGTCTACAACCAATTGCTGCGTGACGGCGAACAGTCGGTCGTGGCGGCCTTGCATTTGACGTGCTGAGCCGAGAAGCGCTCGAGCCGTCGGAACGACGTGACGGCCGCGGCACGGTCCGCAGGCCTTGAAGAGGCAACGCAGACGGCCGACCAAGCGCCGGAGCGTTCGGCCGGTGGGCGTCTCTCGACGGCGCACCTCGCCAATCGGCACAACTCCCCGAAGACTACGTCCGTATTGACCGGACGCCGCTCAACACCGGGCGTCGGAGGTGAGCCGGGCGTCGGTCGCTTCGAGGACGACCGGTTTGGAGTCGAAGAAATCGAAGGCCAGCTGCAAATCATGCCGTTCCGACAGGGCCCCGCGTTGGTTCGACGCCCTTTGCTCACAGCAAGCTACGTGAGGGTGCCCGGGAACCGGAGGGCCACGCTCCGTCGTGGCCGCCCCGGAGGGCCACGCTCCGTCGTGGCCGCCCCGGAGGGCCACGCTCCGTCGTGGCC
>CAYSAG010000162.1:0-11544 GCA_964428935.1 uncultured Planctomycetaceae bacterium
GCGTCCCGCAAGACTTCTTCTTCGCACTGGTACAGCTCCCCGAGGTAGTGGAAGCCCGGTGCCGTTCCGACACCGGGTGGCTTCCCACACAACGCAGGACACGCCTCAGCCTGTGTCGTCACAGCACTTCAGTCGGCGTCGACTTGTCTTGAACCCACGCAGGTCGGCTCGCTCAACTCCTCGCGCCGAGAACTCGCTTCGGACGACCGGCGTGGTTCGCGAGCTTGTGACACTCGACCACAACACCGCATTGCCCTCCTGCGTTCACATTTTTCCGCCTGCGGCGGGTTGTGCGTCGCGACGGAAACGACTGGACCAACTCACCACGTCACCAACCTCCCCCTCTGACAACTCGACCCGGCTCTTGCGTTGACCCGAGCGCGGTTCGCCCGTACCTCGACCCCAGCGCAGTCAAGTTAATGGACGCTTTCGCGCCAGAAGAAGTTCGCGCGTCGTTCGAAATTCTGCAAGAAATTTCTTGCATTCGGCATTTGCCCTCCGCGGTTCGCTTGGGCCAGCAGCCGTTCGGACGGTGGGATGCGGACCGAGCCCAGACCACGCTCGGACTTTCCCGCTTGGCAAGCGACGCTGAACGTCGCCACGAACGGTGCACGCCCTCGCGTGAGCCGGCTCGCACGGAGGCACGACGGTCGCACACGTTCCACCGCTCCGAGACACAACTCGCTCGTCCCAGGCCGCCTCGGACGGCCGCGCGTCGTACCGGACGGTCGGACGGCGTGGTACAATGAGCGTGCGGGCCAAAAGGCGCGGAAGAACGAGGTGTGACCAATGGCGCAGGCCGAACTGACTCGGGGAGCGGTCGAGCTGCTCCGGCAACGGCTGGAGGAGCTGGAGTGGCGGCTGCGGACGCTGACGTTGCTGCGAGGCGCCGGTTGGGTGGCCGGCGTCTTTGTCGTCTGCGTCGGCGTGTCGTTGACGCTGGACTTCTTGTTTGCGCTCCCCTCGGCCGTGCGCACAGCACTGCTGGCCGCAACAGTCGTGGGACTGTTGTCCGTCGCCTGGAGAAAGCTGTTTCGTCCGCTGGGGCAAGCGGTTCGTCCCGAGGAACTGGCCGCCGTGGCCGAACGGGCCTTTCCGCAGTTCAACGAGCGGCTGGTGTCGAGCGTCGAGCTGGGCGACGAGGACGTGCCCGAGCAGTGGAAAGGCTCGGCTCTCATGCGCGAGCTGCTATTGCGTCAAACGCTCAAGCAGACGGCCCGCGTCGACCTGACTCGTTCCTTGCCGGCCGGCCCGTACCTGCGCAGTTTCTTGGTCGGTACGTTGAGCCTCGTGCTGCTGCTCGTTCCGGCCTTGCTGGTGCCCGACGGCTACGCCCTGCTGTGGAAGCGGTTGTTCATGCCGTGGCAAAGCACCGCCTCGGCCGGCTTTTGGACGTTCGACGTCGAGCCCGGTAACTGCGTTGTCGTCCGCGGAGACGACGTCACCATTGCCGTGACCATTCGTCGCCGCACGCGACTGGGTCAGCTGCCCGAGGTGGCGTGGCTGGAGACGGTGTCTGAGTCGGGAGCTCGCGACCGCCGGCGACTGGTGCTCGCACCGGAAGGACCAATCGACACGCCGCGCGGCTCCACCGCTGGTCGGGGCCGCGGCACGGGCGCGTCGAGCCGCTCGGAACGAACCAGCGGCTCCCGCTCGTCCGGCAGTTCGTCGGCCGGGCACTCCGGCTCTCGCTTACGCAGCCGCTCCGTTCCACACCGGCCTTCCGGTTCCTCGGTTGCGGGCCGGCCCGTTCCGGCCCCCGAGCAGTCCGTGCGCTTCCAGACCACGGTGGCCCGACCGGCCGAGTCGTTCGAGTACACGGTTTGGGCGGGACGAGAACACTCCGAGACCTACCGCGTGCAGGTTGTCGAGCGACCTGAAGTCACCGCGGCTACGTTGGACGTTCAGCCTCCCGCCTACACCGGACTGCCCGCCCAATTCGTCGACGGCGTTTTGGGCGACATTCCCGTGTTCGAGCACAGTGAGTTGACCTTCCGCGTCTGGTTCAACAAGCCGGTGCGAGAGGCGTTCATCGAGTGGCAGCGTCCGAAGCCCGAGGCTTCGGGCCAGCGGGCGGACGGTGAGGCGGACGCCAACGCCGCCCCAACCGACACGCGCTCGAACGAACTCCCCACGCAACCGGTCGACGCCGAGCAAGCCCAGGCCGTCCGGCCCGGCTCCGACGAACCCGCCTCGGCCACGCCCGAGGCCGACCAGGCCGCCGGCGACCAAACCCCGCCAGGCTCGCGGCGGGAGAAAGGCTCGCCTCCGGAGCAGTCCGACCAGCCGTCCGAACCGGCCTTCTCGGTTGTTCGCCAGCCAATGGAGGTGGCTCCGGACGGACGCTCGGCCGTGCTCCGCTGTCGAGCCGACCTGGGCGGCCCGTTCGCGTTCGTCGTCAAGGACGTCTACGGCTTCGAAAACCAGAACGAACCCTACCGGTGCCTTCGGGTGGTCCGCGACCAGCCTCCGCAACTGGCTTTGCCGGACCAGCCCGAGCGACGCGAGGTCACCGCCAGCCAGAAGCTGCCCATTCCCGTCGTGGCCACCGACGACATTGCCGTCGGAGAATTGGAGCTGCACGTCCAGCGGGCGGACGAACCGCCCCGCGTGACGTCGGTGCCGGCAGACCGGTTGGGGCAGGAGCGGGTCGAGTACACGTTCACGCTCGACCTGGCCGCCCTGGACCTCAAGGTGGGCGACGTCGTCACTTACCGAGTGCGGGCCGCCGACACCCGAGCGGTTCCCGGGCCGCAGGAGACGTGGTCCACCGCGCACACGCTGGTCGTCGCGCCGGAAGCTCCGCCGCCGGGGTTCGAACGACTGACGGCCGAGCAGCGTCGGTTGAAGGAGGAACTGGAGTCGATTTTGGCCGAACTGGCCGAGCAGCGGCAGTCGGTCGAACAGACGGCTCGTCAAGCCGCCACCGCTCAACGCTCGCCCGACCGGTTCGACAACGACCAAATTCCCCAGCAGGCCGACCGAAACCGGCAGTTGCAGCGACTGGTCGAACAGCTGGCCGACCGTTTCCAACAGCACCCACTCTACGCGAACCTGGCCACCGCCACGCGAGAGGCCGCTCAGCCGCTGGCCGAGGCGGAACGGCAACTGAAGCAGGCTTTCCAAGCACCGCTGCGACAGAAGCGTCGCCCGCTGACCTCGGCCGCCGGTCAGCTTCGACGCGCCGAACAGCAACTGCAGGACGTCGCCCGTCGGTTCGACGAACTGGCCGAGCTCGAACGCGACCTGTTCGAATTGAACCAGTTGGCAGACCAGACCCGGCAGCTCGCCAGCGACGTCTTGCAGCTCCAGCAGAAACAGGCCGAAATGCTGGCCGACGGACAAACGCCCGAGCAGGTGCGAACCGACACGGCCGACGCGGCTCGCGACCTTCTGCAACGACAACAAGACCTGACGCAAGAGCTGACTCAGCTGCTCGACCGTCGCCCCGAACTGCTCGACGCCGCTCGCCAAGACATGCTTCAGCAGCTTTCGGAGCTGTCTCGGCGAGCGTTGGAATTGGCCGAGCCGCAGGAGCTGCTGAGCAAGGCCTTGACCGAACAGGCCCAGCAGCAGGCCGAGCAAGCGCAGCCCCTGGTCCAGCAGCAGGCGAAGGCGTGGCAGCAAGCCCGAGACTTGGCCGCCGACGTCGAAGCTCAACGCGGAACCGCTCCCGTTCCGGCCGTCGACCCGCAGACGCTTCGAGAAGCCTTGGAAGCCTTGAGACGCGGCGACCTCCCGCAAGCGGCCGAAGCCAGCCGGTCGGCGGCGGAAGCACTGCGCGAAGTGGCCGACGAATTGCGAAAGGCCGCCGACCTGCCCGACAACCCGAAAGCGGCCGTCGAAGAACTGGCTCGACGTCAGCGAGCCCTGGCCGACCAGCTGCGTCGCGCCACGCCGGCGGCCGACACCTCACAAAGCTCCGACGCCAACCGGACCAGCGCCGACGCGAACCCGCCAAGCAGCAACGCGGAGCGGCCAAAGGCCAACACGGACCAGCCGAACGCCAAGGACGACCGGCCAAACCCAGACGCCGGCCCGCTCGGCGCCGACGTTGGCCAGCCCAACGCCGACCGGCGGCAGCTCGACGAGCGGCAGCTTCGTCGCCAGGCCGCTCGCCAAGTCGGTCTGCAAATGGCTCTGGCCAACCTGCCGTTGCCGCCGCAGGTTCGCCGCGACCAGGCCCAAGCGGTCCGGCAGGCCGCCGACACCGTGCAGGCACTCGTGCGGCGTCAGCCCGAGCAGGCGGCCAGACAGGCCAGCGAAGCGGCTCAAACGCTCGAACAGCTCGCTCGCCAACTGTCCGAGCAGTCTCCCACGCCACGGCCAGCCCGCTCGGAGCGGCCGGACACGGGGGCCGACTCGGGCCAGTCGAGCACAGACGCGGGAAGTTCGAACCCGGAGGCGACTGAGCGCGCCGGTGCGAAGCCAGCGGAAAGCCAACAGCCGACGGCAAGGAACGACCAGCGGGAAACGAGCGAGCGACCGGAAGCCGGCCGGCCGCAGACCGAAAGCGGGCAGGCGGCAAACAGAGAAACGACAGGCACCACGCAGACAGACACCACGCAAAAGGCGGGGGCTGCACAACAAGGGGCGACGGGGCAAGCAGAAGGGACCACGCGAGAAACAGAGGCTCGACAGCAAGCCGAAGCCGCGGCGGAGGCGCGGGCAGCCCGGTCCAGAGAGGACGCGGCGAGCGGGCAGGCTGGGCAGCAAACACGGGGGCAAGCCTCGCCGGCCGAGCAGGCGGACCGAGCCGAAGCGGACCGCCGGCAGTGGGACCAAACACGGCAGCGGCGTCGCGAAGCGGAGCACGCGGCCGAACGGACTTTGCGAGACGCTGCGTCGTCCGCCAGCCGGCTGGCCCAGCAGCAGTCTCGGCTCCGACGGGACACCCTTCGAGCCGCTCGTCGGAACGCCCCGTCGCGGGCCGCTCAGGGCCTTCGTGAGCAGCAGGGGCGGTTGGCGGACGCACTGGAACGACTGCCGGTGCAGGCCGCTCCACTCGCTCGGGCCGACGCCGTCCGTCACGCTCGCGAAGCCGAACAGGCTTTGCAACAGGGACGTTTGGACGAAGCGGCCGCCCACCAACAGCAAGTCGTGGAGAGCTTGCGGGAAGTGGAGCGGCAGGCGCGGGAAGCGGCCGAGGCTCACCGCCGAGCCGCTCGGGCAGCCGAACGAGCTCGCGACGCGAACGACCTCCAGCGCGAACAGGCCGCAAGAGCCGCCGCGCGAGCTGAACTGGCCGAACGAGCGGAACAGCTGGCTCAACTGCAAGAGCAACTGGCTCGGCAGGCCGCCGAGCAGGCTCAACGACTGACCGGACGGACGGAAGAGCGGCCGTCGTCCGAACGGAGCGGTACGCCTTCGTCGCCGAGCCGGGAGGAAGCGGCAGCTTCCGAACGAGCGACGGAGCAACCGCCGACGACCGCTCAGGCCGGGACACCGCAAGCAGCGCCGCAGCAGGCGGAGTCGAGTCAGTCCGAGAGGCCGACCGAGCCGGCCAGCCAACCGCCGGAAGAAGCAGCGCCCGGCCGACAGCAGCCGTCACGCGACGCGTCGGCGGAAACAGCGACGGCCCAGCCGGCTGCGACAGAACCGGCTACGGCCGAGTCGCGCGGAACCGAAGAGCCGGCAGCCGAGCGGGCGTCGGCGGAGTCCGGCGCGGGCGAGCCGGCGTCTGGTGAACAACAGGCCGAGGCAGCGTCTGCGGAAGCCGCTCAGCAGGTGTCTGCGTCGACGGACCAGACCGCTCGCGTCGCCGAGCTGCTGACGCGGCAAGCGGAGCTCAACCGACAAGCCGCTCGCTTCGCGCTGGACGCGGCGGCCCGCACTGGCCAGCAGTCGGAAGCCACTCAGCACGCTCTGCAGGCCGTCCAGCACGGAACGGAAACTTCGCGGCAAGCTCAAGCCGGCCGTTTCCGCCAGGCCGCCCAAGCCGCCCGGCAGGCCGCCGACGCCTTGCGTCAGGCGACAACGACGCTGCCGCCAACGTCCGACACGGCAACGCTGCGACAACGCGGGCTGCAGTTGGAGCAACAACAGCGGGAGGTGGCTCAAACGCTGTCCCAACTGGCCGACTCAACGGCCACCGCCCGACAGACCCAGCACGAGCTCCAGCAACAACTGGCCGAAGCCGCCGAAGGGCTGTCGGAGGAGCTGGCCGAAACGGCCCAAACCCTGGCGGCTCAGCCGCTGTCCATGCAACAAGAAGCCGAACGGGCTCAGCGAGCCGAACAGGCGGTTCGACGAGGCGAGCAGTCCATGACCCAGGCGGCCCGCGCACTGGAGCAAGGCAACGTCGGACAGGCAGCCGAGGCGGCTCAGCAAGCCGTCCAAGCTCTGCGCGAGGCGGCTCAGCTGGCCGGCCAACCGCAGGCGACAGGAGCCGCCACTCCGCTGCCGCCGCGTGTGGGCTCGGAAGTCGCTCAAGCGGCTCAGCAATTGCAACAAGCCGGACAGCAGCTCGCTCGAGCCAGCGGCCAGCCGGCAACTCAACAGGCGGCAGCGACGACTGACCAGGCTCGCGACGGCCAGCGTTCGACCACCGGTGAGCCGGGCGAAGCCGAGTCGCGGTCGGCGGCGTCGAGCCAGGCGGCTGAAGCGGGCGACGCGTCCGCTCACCCCGGCGACGCGTCCCAGCAAGCCAACGCCGGGCAGTCCGGCCGGCCCGGTCCCACCAAACAGTCGGCGTCTGCGTCGCTCGAACAGTCGCTGGCTCGAGCGGCCGAGGCGCTGAACCGGGCCGCTCAGTCACTACGCGGAGCGGCTCAGCGGTTGCAGCCCAGTCGAAACAGACGACGGAACGGCTCTCCGACGCAAGCCCCTCCGACCAGCAACGCGGCTGCGGGCACCCCGTCTTCCACCGGCGACGGCTCGGGCGCACGAGTCGGCGTGGACCTGAGCCAGCTTCAGGTCCAACTGAAGCAATTGACCAACCGCAATTGGGGTGAGCTGCCCGGTTACCTGCAAACGGAAATTCTGCAGGCGGCACAGAAACGTCCCAACGGCGACTACGCAAAACTGATTAAGCTGTACTTCCAGGAGATTTCCCAGTCCCACGCGCAGACCGGTGGCTCGCCGTAGCCGGCGGCCGTTCTCGGCCTGTCGGCGGCAGCTGGTGTCGGAGCAGCAGCCGGCGGCCAGTCCAAAGCCGAAGGACGCGCTTGTGGCGAGCGGGCCTCCAGACGGACGGTCGGCGCAACAAACGGGGGCGTGCGACGAACGTCGAAGAAGTGGGACTGCCGAAGGAAAACATGGTCACCCGAGCTGCAGCAACAGGCCGGTCCACCAGACGACGCCGGGTAGTCGGTGCGGCGTGCTTGGCCGTTGCCGTGAGCACGTTCTTTTTCGAGGCGGCGTCTCGGGCTCGCGGCCAACCTCTCGACCAGCCGCCGGGCGGTCCGGGCGTTGTCGCAACGGACAGCTCGGCCGAAGTCGACCGCGCCGTGGCTCGGGCTCTGCGCTACCTGGCCAGCCAGCAACTGCCTTCGGGGGCGTGGCGAATTGAGCGGGTCGGCGAGTCGACGGCTGCGACGTCCTTGGCTCTCATGGCCTTTCTGGCGGCCGGGCACGTGCCAGGCGAAGGGCCTTACGGCGAGGTCCTGGAACGGGGGCTGCGGTGGGTCTTGGAGCACCAAGAGGCCAACGGAATGATTGTCCACCGGCGCAGCCACGGTCCCATGTACAGCCACGGCATTAGCACGCTCATGCTGGCCGAAATGACGGGAATGGTGCAGGAGCCGCTGCAGAGCCAGTGCCGGGAGGCACTCGAGCGGGCGGTGCGGCTGATTCTGCAGGCTCAAGCCATTCCCAAACCGACCAACCACAGGGGCGGCTGGCGGTACCAACCCACCAGCCGCGACAGCGACCTCAGCGTCACCGGCTGGCAGTTGCTGGCCCTCCGAGCAGCGAAAGACATTGGCTGCGACGTCCCTGCCGACGCCATTGACCTGGCCATTGCCTACGTCAAGAGGTGCAGCACGCGCGGAAACCGCGGGTTCAGCTACCAGCCCGGCGGCTCCACCACCCCGACTCGCTCGGGCACCGGAATCCTGTCGCTGGAAGTCTGTGGAGCCCACCGCTGCCCCGAGGTGCTGGGCGCCGCCAACTACTTAATGGAAAGGCCTCTGCGTCCCAACGACCACTACTTCTTTTACGGGGTCTACTACTGCACCATTGGCATGTTCAAGGTGGGCGGCGAGTACTGGGCCGCAACGTGGAAGCACATCCGCGACATTCTGCTCTCCAGCCAGCGGCCGGACGGAAGTTGGCAGGCCATGACCGGCAGCGAGCGGAGTCACGGAACGATTTACGCCACCAGCATGGCCGTGCTGGCTTTGACCGTCGAGTACCGCTTCTTGCCGATTTACCAGCGGTGAGCTGCCGCCGTGGGCTTGCCAGGTCTTGAGGGTGGCCGGCCGGAAGTGGCCCGGTGGAGCCACTCGCCGACGGCTTGGCCGTTTCCAACGAGGCCGGCGCGGACGCCCCGGCGTCAAGGCACACCAGCGCGGTTTTTCCTGAGGCGAACGAGGGCGGGAAAGGGTTTTGTGTCGGCCGGCGGCCGAAGCTGGCGGGCTGGCGAAGCGTGGCTTGACGCTCTCTGAGAGGCCAGGTAAACTTCGGCCGCAAATTCAAGTGGCGACAATAGGTTGCGACTTGAATTCCCCTCACCAGGGCACACCGACGGGTTCCGCTGGTTTGCCCGCAGTGTCTTTTTGTGGTCTGTGTGTGCGCACGTGGTGGAGTGGCTGCGCGCCGAGGACCGAGCGTCGAGGACGCTGCCAGGTCGGGCTCTGGTGAGACCTGCGCTGCTGTCCTTTGGAGGCGGTTGTGCCTCCGAGCAAGCCGTCGTCTTCTTTACCAACGGGAATTCGGGGAACGCCTGCAGCAGGAAAACCATCCATGGCCAGACACGGTGAAGGTGGAACAAGCCCGTTTGACCTGGAGAAGCTCAAAGCGCTGATGGAAATGATGGAGGAGCACGGGGTGACGGAAATCAGTCTGCGCAGCGGCAGGGAGCTGTGGCGACTGCGCCGCGGCTCGGCCGAAGTCGTGCAGACGCCGCCAGCAGCCGCTCCGACCGTCCCGCCACCCACCCCGGCTCCACCTCAACCAACCGCTCCAGCAGGCACGCCAGCCGAGCCCCAAGCGGGTCCAGCCGAAGAAACCGAGGAGTTCGTCTACATTAAGAGCCCGACCGTCGGCACTTTCTACGCAGCCCCCTCGCCCGACGACCCGCCCTTCGTGGAGGTCGGTTCTGAGGTCCAGCCGGACACAATCGTTTGCATTGTCGAAGCCATGAAGGTGTTCAACCAGATTCCGGCCGAAGTGAGCGGGACGATCGTCGAGGTGCTGGTCAAGAATGGCGACCCCGTCGAGTACGGGCAGCCTCTGTTCAAGGTCCGTCCGCGCAAGTGAAGCCCGTCGGACCGGACGCGGTCACACGGCTTGCGGCCGTTCGCCGACAGCCGCCCAGCCGCTTCGTTTGTGGTCTTCCCGGTTACCCTCCCGGACAGACCCAGCAGGACGGAACGCAACTGGGGTAGTTTGGACGAGCCGACATGTTTCAGCGAATTCTGATTGCAAACCGCGGTGAAATCGCTCTGCGGATCATGCGGGCTTGCCGCGAGATGGGCATCGAGACCGTGGCCGTGTTCAGCGAAGCCGACCGCGGCGCCGACTACCTGAAGCTGGCCGACGAGGCCTACTGCATTGGTCCGCCCCCCGCCACCGAAAGCTACTTGATGGTCAACCGAATCATTAGCGCGGCCGAAGTCGGCAACGTGCAAGCCATCCACCCGGGGTACGGATTTTTGGCGGAAAACGCGGAGTTCGCCGAGGTCTGCCGGAGCTGCAACATCGAGTTCATCGGCCCGCCGCACGAAGCCATGGCCAAACTGGGCGACAAAGTGGCCGCTCGGCAACTGGCTCGTGAAGCCGACGTCAATGTAACCCCGGGCAGTGAGGGGCTGGTGACGGACGAAAAGCAGGCCCTCCAAATCGCTCGCGAAGTCGGCTACCCCGTCATGATTAAGGCGGCTGGCGGCGGGGGCGGCAAGGGAATGCGACTGGCCCACGACGACGAGTCGCTCCGCAACGGACTCAAAGCCGCGTCGATTGAGGCCGAAAAGGCGTTCAAGAACCCCGGCGTCTACATTGAAAAGTACATCGAAAACCCCAGGCATGTCGAAGTGCAAGTCCTTGCGGACAACCACGGAAACGCCATTCACTTGTGGGAACGCGACTGCTCGTCCCAGCGCCGACACCAAAAGTTGGTCGAAGAGTCGCCCGCACCCAATCTGCCCAAGAAAGTCCGCGAAGAAATGTGCAAGGCCGCCGTCCGACTCATCAAGGCCGCCGGCTACACCAACGCGGGAACGGTGGAGTTCCTAGTCGACAAAGACCTCAACTACTACTTCATGGAAGTCAACGCCCGAATTCAGGTCGAGCACCCGGTCACAGAGATGGTCACGGGGGTCGACCTGATCAAGGAGCAGATTCGGGTGGCCGCCGGCGAAAAACTCCGTTTGAAGCAAAAAGACATTCGCCAAGTCGGCTCAGCCATCGAAGTCCGAATCAACGCCGAAGACCCGGACAACGGTTTCCGACCGACACCGGGCAAAATCACCAAGCTGCGCCTACCCGGCGGCCCGGGAGTTCGACTGGACACCCACATCCACGAAGGCTACGTCGTGCCGCCGTATTACGACTCGTTGGTCGCAAAACTGATCGTTCACCGGCCGACACGCGAAGAAGCCATTGCGTGCGCATTGCGGGCGCTGGACGAGTTTGTCATTGAGGGCATCGCCACGACGATTCCCTTGGCAAAGAAAATTCTCAGCCACCCCGACTTCCAGGAGGGGCGGGTCGACACGACGTTTGTGGAGCGAACCTTCTGCTGAGGCTGGCGTCCCAGGTCCGCACGCAGAGCCGGACGGGGCGGGGCTCCGCGAGAGAGCTGCAACCGACAAGCGACTGGCGGCAGAGGTCCGTCTCCAAACCGAGTGGCTGTCAGACCACCAATTCGTGTGCGATCTGGAAAGCACATGGAGCCAGAGCTCGAGCCGGACGGGTAGAGCACGCCGGGGACGGCGGCGCGACGCGAGTCCTCTTCGCGAACGGCAAACCCGGCGGTCAGCGACTGAAGGTGGCGGCGATTTCCAGCCGATTACCTTTTCAAGCGTGAAAAAGAGGGGTAGAATTTGCCTGCGTTACGCGTCCGGTCAGCCGCGCCGAAGCGGTGGGCGGGGCCGAGTCCCCGGTCGGTTCAGCCGCTCGGACTGGCCGACCAAGCAAACCGATTGCGGGCTCGATGGCCGGCCCTTGGAGCACTTCGAAGAGCGGCGATCGGAGGCAATTGAGTCAATGACTTGTGGGGCGGTAGCTCAGCTGGGAGAGCGCTAGAATCGCACTCTAGAGGTCGGGGGTTCGAATCCCCTCCGCTCCAACTTGTTGTGTGGCAACAACTTGCATGATTTCGCAAGCCTTTGCACGGCAAGGGCTTTTTTCTTTTTGGGCGGACGGGCGTTCGTCTGGATGCGG
>CAYSAG010000163.1:0-11422 GCA_964428935.1 uncultured Planctomycetaceae bacterium
CATCCGCTTCCTCCACGACCAGCTCACGTCCCCAAACCCACTCCTCCTCCCGGCTTCAGCGCGGTAAACAATTACTCCGCCCATCGGACACCGGGCGGGGGGGGGAAGGGGGTGGATTCGGTCGGCCGTCGTCACGGGTCGGTCCAGCCCGGCGTGCAGACTCCGTCGTGCTCGCCACAAACGATATCCCAGATCTTCGATTTGACAAAGCACGAGGAGGGTGTGTCGCGGCGCCGACACGCTAGGCCAGATCGTTCCCCGCCACGCGCGTGCTTGCACGTCCGTCTCGCAGCGGTTCCACCGGTCTACGGCGTCCGCCGTCCGACCGGCTCCCGCCTGCCGACCGGCCAGAGACGGCTGAGTCAGCCGCCTTGGCTCGGCAGCCAGCCAAGGTCTGCGCCGCAGCAGGCCTGACGCTTTCCCACCGCAGCGAGTTTGTACCGTGCCATTGCTTTCACCAAACGCTGCTGGAAAGCGCCGCCTGCCACCGCGTTTCGCTCACCCCGCCAACCTCGGCCCGTTTCTTTGTCTGCGCCGTCGGCTCGGCGCGACGTTCCGCGCCGTCCGCTCGCCGCAGACTGCCGAGTCGACCGATTGGGCAATTGTTACGTTTTTTCCCGCTTCTCTGTTCCCTTTGGGTTCGGCGGGTGGTACATTGGCGTCACTTGTGAGAATTTGCGTATTTTGACTTTTCTGCGCGAGCGGGCCATGTTCCACATTCCATCCGTCCTGTCTTGTGCGGTCGCGCGGGAGTAGCTGTCGAACCGCGTCAGTGCGTCTTGGGGGCGTTCGGCGGGTTTCGTCTTGGCGGTCGGTCTGCTCTGTCCGCAGCGGCCGCGGTGGTCTGTTCTTTAGTGAGGGCACCTCTGGGGGCTTGTCTGGAATCGCGTCAGCGAGAGGAGAGGACCATGGGTACGCACACAGTGTCTTTGCGCCGTCGGGGCCGCTGCGCTGGTCAATGGGCTGGTCAGTTGCGGAAGGCGATGCTTCGCGGGCGACGACGTCGAGCGGCTCGGGGTCGAAGACGGAACCGAATGGCCTTTGCGTCGGCCGGCACGTCGGAGACCGGAACCTGGCTGGCTCAGGCCGCCGAATTCCTGGAAGACCGCACGTTGCTGTCGGCGTGGATTCCCCAGGGGCCGGCTCCCGGCGGCAGCGTCAACATTGCCATCCAGCCGAACAACGACATTACGGGCGCCATTCAAACGGTTGCGGCCCACCCGACCAATGCCGACATTCTTTACATTGGAGCGGTCAACGGAGGCATTTGGCGGACGGACAACGCCACGGACCCGAATCCGACGTGGGCGCCCCTGACCGACGACCTTCCTTCCCAGTCCATCGGCGCTTTGCAATTCGACCCCACGGACGCCACGTTCCAAACCTTGTTGGCCGGCACGGGACGTTTCAGCAACTTCGCCAGCCGCGGCGACGACGAAATTGGGCTGTACTACACGCAGGACGGCGGAGCCACCTGGACGGTCTTCGACGACCCGTTGCTGCAGGGCCAGCGGTTCACCAACGTGGCGGCTCGCGGCGACACCCTTCTGGCCGCTTCCAGCGTCGACGGTTTGTTCCGCAGCACTGACCGCGGCGCCCATTGGACGAACATTTCCGGCACAAATGGCTTGCCGGCCGGTCCCGTCCTGGACCTGGTCGGCGACCCCGGCAACAACGCGCGTTTCTACGCGGCCGTGGGAGGCGTCGGGGTTTTCCGGTCGGACGACTCGGGCGCCACCTGGACCAACGTGACGTCGGGGATTACGGGCATTGGAGCCACGACGAACAACATTCGGATTGCGGTGCACGACAGCCCGGGCAACAACGTCGTCTACGTGGCCGTCGTCAACAACGACAGCCTGGCCGGCGTTTTCCGCTCGACCGACCAAGGCGGGTCGTGGACGGCCATGGACGTGCCGAGCATCCATCCGGGAGCTCAGGGGAACCCCAACACGGCCATCGTCGCCGACCCCAACGACCCGAACATCGTCTACCTCGGCGGCGACCGAATCGGCTCGTTTCCGTTCTACGGGAACCTGGTCCGAGGCGACGCCTCGCAGCCGTCCGGCAGTCAGTTCACGTCGATTGTGGGAGCGAACGCCGACCCGGACGGTGGCGGTCCTCAGCCCGGCACCGCTCCCCACGCCGACGCCCGGTGGATGGTCTTCGACGCCAATGGTAACCTCATTGAGAGCGACGACGGTGGCATTTACCGGAGGTCTACACCCACCTCCAGCACGGGCGTGTGGACCTCGCTCAACGGAAACTTGCAAGTCGCCGAAATCCACGACGTCGCTTACGACACGCTTTCCAACGTCATTCTGGCCGGCCTGCAAGACAACGCCGACAACGAGCAGACCTTCAGCGGCAGCACGGTCTGGCGCAGCATGGGCATCAGCGGCGACGGCGGAGACGTGGCCGTCGACTCGGTCACGCTGGCCGCCAGCAACCAGTCCATTCGCTACGCCAGCGCTCAGAACCTGGGGAACTTCACTCGCTTTGTCGTCGACAGCAACAACAACGTCGTCAGTTCGACGGTTCTCAGCCCCGGCATTTCCGACGCGCAGTTCGTCACGCCCATTGAGCTGAACGCGGTCGACCCGCGCCGCATGCTCATCGGCGGCTCCAACAATCTCTACGAATCGTTCAACGTCCACGCCGCGGCCACGTTCACCAACATCGGCGGCCCCGGGGCCAACCGCAACGCCATGGTTTACGGCGGCTTTCGCAACGGCGTGCCGAACCCGGACTTGATTTACGTCGGAAAGGGCAGCCAAGTCTGGACGCGGACCACGGCGGGCGGTGCCATTACGGCCACGGCGCCGCTGCCAGCCGGTGCCGGTACCATTACCGGCATTGCCGTCGACCCCGACGACTGGACGACGGTCTTCGCCATTGACAGCGACCAAGTGTTCCTGTCGACCGACGGCGGAGCTCACTGGCGAGACATTACCGGAAACCTGACTTCGACCAGTTCGACGGACTTCCGCACCATTGAGTACATTCCGGGGACGGCCGTCGACGTGGTCGTCGTGGGCACGCGGTCCGGCACGTTCGTCTCGCCCGGTCCCAACTTCGGGGCTTGGGGCGAGTTCGGCACGGACCTGCCCGACGTCCTGGTCTACGACCTGGACTACGACCCGGTCGACGACGTGCTGGTGGCCGGCACGTTGGGGCGTGGAGCGTGGTTGCTGCCCAATGCCAGCGACCAGCTCGACCCCGACCCTGTGGTCGCCGGAACGAGCGCCGACAACACCTTTGTGGTGCGTCGCAGCAGCACCGACCCGACGGTGGTCGAGGTGGAAGTGGACGGAGTCGTCACGACGGTGGTGCCCGTGACGTTCCTGAACTCGCTGACCCTCTCCGGAGGCGGCGGCAACGACACGCTGACCATTGACCTGTCCAACGGCAACCCGGTTCCCGACGGCGGGCTTCGGTTCGACGGCGGCGGCCAGACCGGCACGCCCGGCGACACGCTGGTCGTTCAAGGAGCGGGCACGAACCACGGTGCCTACCTGCCCAGCTCCGACGCACCCGGCAGCGGTCTGCTCGACCTGGACGGCCAACTGGTCTCCTTCACCGGCCTGGAACCGATTACCGTCACAGGTTTTGCCGAGTTCACCTTCGTCACGCCGAACAGCAGCGACAGCGTGACGGTCGACAGCCCGGCGGCCGGCCAGAACCGCGTGACGGGCACGAGCGGCGGAGTGGCGTTCGAGTCGCTCACGTTCTCCAACGTCACGCACTTCAAGGTCGACACGGCGCTGAACGACCAGCCGCTGGCCGCCCCGAACGACACCGTGACGTTTTCTTCTGACCTGGTCGCCACGGGACTGACCAGCTTCACCGTAGAAACCGGCGACGGGAACGACACGGTCGACGCCGCGAACGTCACCAGCGTCGGGTTGACGGTCTTTGGCGGCCCGGGCGACGACCAACTGACCGGCGGCGGAGGAGCCGACCGGCTGGAAGGCGGCTCGGGCGCCGACACGCTTTACGGCCTGAACGGCGACGACACCCTGCTCGGCGGCGACGGCCCCGACTGGCTCATTGGCGGCGACGGCGAGAACCGGCTCGACGGCGGCGACGGCAGCGACTCGTTCGTCAGCACGGCTGACGACGAAGTCGACGGCGGCAGTGGCGTCGACGACCTGAACGTGGACCACGGAGACACAGCGTACACGGTGGGACGGGGCGGCGCGGTCGACTCCGTGTTCGTCTCGTCGCTCTCCCACTTCACCTCGGCAACAGCCGTCGAACGCCTCAACGTCAACGGCGACTTTACCAATCCCTCCGCTGCCGTCTCGGTGGACGACCTGGCCGGCACGGGCGTGGAGCGTGTGTTTGTCGGACTGTTTCGCAACGTCGGCGCGGTCAACGGAACGCAGTGGAACGGCGAGCTGACCGTGCAGGGCTCACCGGGCAACGACCAGATTGCCGTTGCCGACGCAGGAACGTTCTTCGGCTGGGCCAACGCCGAGCTGACTTTGCCGTGGGGGCGGTTGGTCTTTTTCCCAGCCGCCGGGAAGCTGGTGGTGCAGGGACTGGAAGGCGACGACTCCATTCAGGTCGACCCGAACGCTCCCCTCGGTTCCGGCTCGACGGCCGTCCGACTGGAAGGCGGCTCGGGCAACGACTACCTGAAGGCCGACGCGACGCTGGTGGGCGGAGCGGGCGACGACACGTTGATTGGTGGCTCGGGCGACGACTCCATTGACGGCGGCGCCGGCGACGACGTGGTCGACGGCCGCGGCGGAACCAACACGCTCGTCGGCGGCTCCGGTGCCGACACCATTCTCGTCACCGGAACCAGCGGCTCCGACACACTCACCATCGTCCACGACACCTCGCCCGCCACGACCACCTTCCAAGTCACCGGCGGCCTGTCGGCCGGAAGCAACACGCTGCCGAACGACGACTTCGAACGAGTGCGGGTCGACGCCGGCGACGGAGCCGACGTGGTCGAACTGCGCGTGGACACGGTCAACGGTGCCGGCGGGCTGGACTACCAGGTCACGGGAGGCCAACCGCTCGGTCAGGGCACCAACTTGGGCACGGACCAGTTGTACGTTCGCACTTCGCGAAACGTCTCGCTGCTGCCCGGTTCCCCCACCAGCGGTCTGATTCAACTGGCCACTGCGGCACGCACGGCAATTTCGTTCGACCAGATTGAGTACGTGTCTGTCAGTTCCGCGGGCGGTCCGACCGGACTGACCGTCCACTCGCACGGAACCGACGGAGACGACGACGTGAGCGTCGCCGGGCTGACTCTTTCCGCCGACGACTTCGTGCTGGCTGCCAACTACGCGCCGCTGACCACGCTCTTCGACTTCGACGGCGGGTTGGTGCTGAGCACCTACGGCGGCGACGACCGCGTGCAGCTGGACGTCAACGCGTTGAACTTGTCGACCCTGGCCATTGACGGCGGTGACCCTAGTGCGGGCAGTGACACGGTGACGGTGACAGGGCTGGACACGGGCGACACGGTCGCCTGGTCCCCCTCCGCGCCCCACAACGGCTCGCTGACCCTGAACGGGCAGACGTTGACCGTAACGAACCTCGAGCGACTGATTTACGACGGCCAGGGCGGCAACGACACCCTGACCGTCCACACGCCTGCCGGCGACACCAACACGGTCGTCCAAGCCGGCCCGACCGTCGACTCCGGCACCGTGCAGGTCGACGCGTTGCTGCCGCTGGAGTTTGTCGACATTGGATCGACGGGCACGCTGACGGTCGTCGACCCGGACGGGGCGGCCGACGCCGACACGCTGAAGTACGTCGGCACGGGGGCCGACGACCAGTTCACGGTGGTCGGCGCTACGGGCACGGTGGACTTGCAGACCAACGCGGTCTTGGGCGCGGAAGACCACGTGGACGTTCTACAGTCCGACGTCGAGAACCTGGTTCTGGACGGGCTGGCTGGAGACGACGTGTTCGTGGTCAACGCTCCTCAGCCGTACCAGCTGGTGGCCGTGGAGGGCGGCGACCCGGGCTCCAGCGACCTGCTGCAGGTCTTCAGCGACCCGACCGCGAGCGACGCGTTCGAGGTCTTTCCAAACTTGCCGGCGGGCAGCGGCACGGTGACGGTGACGGGCGTCGGAACGCTGCCGGTGGCCTACAGCGGCGTAGAAAACATTACATTGTTCGGCCAGGCGGCGTTTCTCCAGAACGACGACCTGACGATTCACGACGACTCGGGCGACAACCTGTGGCAGGTGGACGCGGGCACGTTGCTGGGCGGCACGCGGGTGCAAATCGACAACCGCGAAGTGATTGAGTTCACCGGCTTCAACGACGTCACTTTGCAGAACGGCCCGGTGGCCCCGACGGGCATTGACCGTTTTCGAATTCAGTTGGCCACGGCGCACTTGGGGTTGAACGGCACCTTCAGCGTCAGCGGCACCGGTTCGGACGTGCTGGAAGCGGTGGGCAACGCCGACTCGAACACGTTTGTTCTTGTTCCGGGCGGCGGGCCGCAGGGGACGGTGACCGTCGACGGCTCGTCGGTCCAGTTTGGCGGTTTGACGCAGGTGGACCTGGTTGGTCTGGAGGGCGTCGACACGTTTTCGGTGACGCCGGTGGCCGACGTGGAGGTCTTCGTGGACGGGGGCGTCGACCCGGTAGGCGGTTCCGGGGACGCGTTAACGATGACGGCCAACTCCACCGTCCAGTTCACACCAGGGCCGCAGTCGGACGAAGGAGCGTTCGTGGTCGACGGCAACCTGCCGCTCAGCTTCGACCACTTGGAGTCGGCGTTCGTGACGGGCAACGGCACCACGTCCGTCACGGTCAACGGCACCAACGCGGACAACGACGTGACCGTCGTGGGCACCGACACGGACGACTTCACGGTGAGCGTGGACGGCGGTCCGCCGGTCGCGTACCTGGACATGGGCGGTTTGACCGTGAACGTCCTGGCCGGCGACGACGACGTGGCCGTCGACGTCAACAGCTTGGGGTTGTTCAACGGCCTGACGGTGCTCGGCGGCGACCCCGGTTCCGCCAGCGACACACTGACGGTGACCGGGTCTGGTGCCGGCGACACGGTCGTCTGGACGCCGACCGCCGTCGACGGCGGCACGCTGCAGGTCAACGCTCTCACTCTCAACGTGGCGACGACCGAACGGCTGGTCTACGACGGCGAGGGCGACAACGACACGCTGACGGTGGTCGGCACCGCCAGCAACGACACGCTGCTCCACACACCGAACCCGTTCCGTCTGGACGCCGGCCGGGTCGCCGTCAACTCGTTGCTTCCCATTCACTACGTCCAACTCGGCTCGGGCAGCGGTTCGGTGGTCGTCAGTGGGCAGGCCGGCGACGACCTGTTGGTGGCTCAAGGCACAAACGCCGCCGACGCGTTCGACGTCTTGGCCACCAGCGGCACGGTCGCTTTGTTCCACGCCAACGGCCCGCGCACGCGGCTTCTGCAGACCAACGTCGAGACGCTCCTCCTGGACGGTCTGGAAGGCGACGACTCGTTCGAAATCGCCGCGCCGCAGCCGTACACGAGCATTGCCGTCAGTGGCGGCGGACCGAGCGGCAGCGACGAGCTGGTGTTGACGGACCGCGCCGGCGTGGCCGACGCGTTCACGGTCCGTCCGGGCAGCGCGTCCACTCAGACCGGGCAAGGGACCATTACCATGAACGCGGTGCCTGTGGACTACTTGGGCGTGGAGCACCTGCGGTTTCGGGCGTCCAGCGACCCGGGCGACAGTCTGCTCGTCTACGACGACGGGGCCGACAACATTTGGGAAGTGAAAGCCGGACGTAACGAAGCCGACTGGATTCAAATCGACGACCGCGAGTCGATTTCGTACGACGGCTTCGACACGCTCACCCTGCAAAACCTCAACGGCTCCGACCTGTTCCGCGTCTGGCCGACTCACCTGACCGGCTTCGCCACCTCCTTCACTGTCAACGGCGACGCCGCGGCGACGGCCGACGACGTGCTGGAACTGTTGGGCACCGAGGCGGCCGACACGGTCGCCTCGGGCGCGACCGTCGTCACCGTCAACGGCGTTCCCATTACGGCCGGCACCGGGTTGAACGAGGTGCGGGTGACGACGCTGAGCGACGGCGACGTCGTCACGCTGACCGGCTTCACCCTGCCCACGCTGCTCGACCTCGGCTCCGGCAACGACACCGTCACGCTGGTCGGGTTGCTGGCCGACTCGACCGTCCAGGCCGGCTCCGGCGACGACCTCGTCGACGCGTCGGCCACGACCAGCGACAGCGTGCACGTCACCTTGTTGGGCGGCTCCGGCGACGACCGTCTGGTCGGCACCGACCCGGTCACCGACACCGTGGTCAGCGACCTGCTGGACGGCGGGCTGGGCAACGACACGCTGGAAGGCGGACGCGGACGCGACCAAGTGCTGGGCGGCGACGGCAGCGACCTGGTCGTCTGGCTGGCCGGCGACGGCAGTGACCTGGTGGAAGGCGGAGCGGGTCGGGACGAACTGAGCTTTACGACCGACAGCTCGGACGACTTGGTCGAGCTGTTCGGCGGCGGCGCCTTCGCCGACAGTCTGGGCGGCTTTTACGGAGCGGGCGAGCTGCAAGACCCGTCCCGTGTGCTGCTGGCTCTGAACACCAACGCGGCCTACCAGAATCTGGCTGGCGTCGAAACGGTGGAGGTGAACGTGGAGGCTGGCGCGGACGAAGTCGTCGTCAACAACCAGCTCGACGCGACCTCCAGCGGTTCGACGCCCCTCCTGCGCGGCACCGACTTGGCGTTGACCGACCTGCAGTCGGTTCGCGTGGACTTCGGTTCGGCCGACGGCGCCGCCGACCGATTGGAAGTGCACGGACGCACGGTGAGCGACGACGTGCTGGTGGAGCTTTCCGGCAACGTGGTGGACGTCGCGGGCTTCGCCTACGGCGTTCAGGCCAGCAGCTCAGAGGACGACGTCGACACGTTGATTCTGGACGGCGAAGACGCCAACGACACGCTGAAAGCGGCCGACGGAGTGGAAGGCCAGGTCGAGCTGCTCTTTTTCGGCGGCCTCGGCGACGACGTGCTGTCGGCGGACGCAACGCTGGTCGGCGGAGCTGGCAACGACTTCTTGCAAGGCGGAGCCGCTGCCGACTCGTTGCTCGGCGGCGCCGGCGAAGACACGTTCGTCGGCGGGGCCGGCAACGACACGCTCGACGGCGGAGCCGGTTTCGACACGGTCCTGATTCAAGGAACCAGCGGCAACGACACCATTGACCTTCGCCAAGACCTCAACCCCGGCCCGCCGACCATGGTCGAACTGACCTACACCGTCAACGGCACGACCGAAACCGACACGCTGCTCATTGACGGAGCGGGCGACGTGACGGTCGAGCAGGCGTCGGTTGTGGGCGGTGCCGGCGCCGACCTGATTCGCACCACCGTCTCCGACGTCTTCTTCAACCGCTCCGGAACCCTGTTCGGCCAAAGCCTGGTCATGAACGTCGACGGGGGCTCGAACCTGGCCGCCTCGGACCGGCTGGTCGTGGTCGACGACGCCACCGACGACTTGGTCCTGTACCGCAAGGGCGTGACCGACGACGCCGGCACGGTGACGGTCGGGCCGGCAAACGCCGAGCCGTTCGAGCACGTCTTCACGGGCATTGAGCGACTGGACATTGTCGACGAGAACGGCACGCCGCTGAACCAGGGAACCGGCGACGACGCCCGGCTGGTCGTCTTCAAGCACGACCCGTTCGAGCTGAACGACGACCGGTTCACGGCCACGCTGCTCGGAGCCAACGAAACGGTCAACGTCGACCCCACAATCGACCCAGGCGGACTGGTCGACCCGTTCGGCACCGGCCAGAACATTCCGGGCGACGAGGATTGGTACCGAATCGAAGCGGTCACCACGGGCGTGCTGGACATTCAGGTGTTCTTCGAAGAGGTCGGCACGCTCAACAGCGGACGCCCCGGCCTGCCGGGCAACGGCAACCTCGACATTTTCCTCTACGACGTGGACGGCGACCTGGTTGCTCCACGACCCGCCTCGCCCGTCTTCGGCGGAAACGACGGCACCGGCGACAACCCCGAACTGAACGTCGACGGCGACTCGTTCCAGGAAGACGAACGCATTCGCATTCCGGCCGTTGCGGCGCAGACGTACTTCCTGCGAGTGGTCGGCGTGGACGGAGCCATTAACAACTACAACGTGACCGTCGTCAACACGCCCGCTCCGGTGCCGTTCGACCTGGAGGTCCAGGACTACATTGTGCAAACGTCGGTGACGGCCGCGGCCAGCGCCACGCAGTTCACGGCCGCCGCACTGGCCGGAGCTCCCGGAACGAACGAGCTGGTCGGGAAGGTGCTCGAGTTCACCAGCGGAGCCTTGCAGGGACAGCGGTCGACGGTGACGGCCTTCAACCCGGCGACCGGCGAACTGACCGTGGCTCCGGGCTTCACGGCCGCTCCAGCCGTCGGCGACCAGTTCCTCGTTCAAAGCAGCGACACGGGCCGGTCCCACACCGACAACGTCTTGCACGACAACACGCCGACCATTGTTTTCCGTCTGGACGACGCCTTCTTCCTGCAGGACCTGCCCGGCAACAGCACCACCAGCACCCCGCCGGACGAAATCATTCCGATTCCGTTCCGGCCGGGACCGACCCAGCCGACCGAGCCCGGCTTCGCCGTCGCCATTTTCGACGAAGGGGCCAGCATTCCCTCGCCGGGCAACTCCGGCAACGACACGGTGCAAGAGCCGCTCGGGTTCGCCACGCAGATTGAGCCGGGTCTGTTCACGTTCACCACGCCCGTCCTGAACGACGGCACGCACTTCCTGACCGCGCGGGTGCAAATGATTGACCCGTCCAACACGGACGGCGACACCTCGCAGCCCGGCGTCCAGCCAATGACCGGTTGGGGCCGGCGCAGCGCGGCTTTGGAAATTGTGGTCGACACGACTCCGCCGCCGGCCTACTTCGGTCGAATCAACGCGGCCGACACCACTCAGGGGCTCGACTCGGCCAGCGACAGCGGCGTGGTCGGCCTGCCGGAAACATTCAGCGACCGAATTACGAACGACACGACGCCGACGTTCTTCGGCCGAGCGGAAGCGAACACGCTGGTGCGGGTCTACGTCGAAACCAACGGCACCGCCGGCTTGCAGTCGGGCGGCGCGAACCCCGACCTGCTGCTCGGCATGACCGTCGCCCAGCCGTTGGACGGAACGAACCAGTTCCCGAGCGGCGAGTGGTCCTTCACGACCACCGTCGACTTGAACAACCCAACGCTGGGCTTCCCGCACGACGGACTGCGCACTCTGTACGTCACGGCCGAAGACCTGGCTGGCGTCGTCACGCCAGACGCCCAGGCCGACTCGCTGGAAATCTTCCTCGACACCCAAGGGCCTCGAATCTACGACCCGGACGGCCCGGGCCTGGCCCGACACGCCATTGAAATCACCGGCCGACCCGACTT
>CAYSAG010000164.1:0-11368 GCA_964428935.1 uncultured Planctomycetaceae bacterium
AATGACCCTGCAAGACATGGCCGACTTGTTTGCCTTCATTGCCGAGAGCGGCCCGCCGCCCAAACAGTTTCCGGGCAACTCGCCGCAATGGGTCAAACAGCAGCCGGACGGCCGAATTCGACTGACCGCAGCCACCGCCGCCGTGTACGGCCCGACGTTGGAGTTTTCGCAGCGACCGGAAATGCTGACCAACTGGTCCAGCCAGCAGGACCGAGCGGAGTGGTCGTTCACGGTCTTGCACGGCGGCGTCTTCGACGTGGTTTTCGACTACGCTTGCTACAGCGGTGAGGCGGACAAGCCGTTCCGATTGGAGGTGACCGGCCGTACGGACGACGGGCGAGTCGTCGAGCCGCAGACGGTCCAGGACACCGTCGCCAGCACCGGCCGGTGGACTCGCTTCGACCGCAAGAGCTTCGGCCACGTCAATTTGCCCGCCGGCAAGTTCCGCCTGACGCTCCGTTCCGACGGCCCGATTCAGGGGCCCATGATCAACCTGCGGGCCATTGAACTGGTTCCGATTCCGCAGCAGACCACAGCCAAAGCCGGCGGGGGTTAAGCCGGAAGGGACAGCACGCAGGCGGCGGAGACCGGCGCGGGCAGCCGAAGTACCGGGGCATACCCCGCGCGCGGCAACCGACACCGGTACGCAACTTGGCGTCCGAGCCGCTCACGCCACGGCTCAGTTGTGCCGGACGAACTTTTGAGCCCGCTGGCCCATGATGTCCGTCGCGTAAATGTTGCCGTGTGAATCGACGGCGATTCCGTGAACCCAATTCAGCTCGCCAGGCTTCTCCTGGCCGTCCTTGCCCTTCGGAACCGTCCACAGTTGCAGGACCCGGCCGCTCGGGTCGAACTTCATGAGAATCTGGTCCTTCGGCGGGCAACTGAGCAGCTCGTCCTCGTCGCGCCAAGGCATGGGCGAGCACCCACACACCCAAATCTCGTCCCGCTGCGTCACCCACAGCCCCCAAGGAATGATGAGGTTGCGCCAGACGTCGAGCACGTGGCCGTCCTGGTCGAAGACTTGAATGCGAGCGTTGTTGCGGTCGGCCACGTAGAGCCGTCCCTTCGAGTCGATGGCAATGGCATGCGGCAGGTTGAACTCGCCGGGTTTGGTGCCCAGCCGCCCCCACGCCTTGACGAAGCGGCCCTGCGCGTCGAAGTGGACAATGCGAGCGTTGCCGTAGCCGTCGGCCACAAAGACTTGTCCGTCGGGCGTAATGGCCATGTCCGTGGGCCGGAAAAAGTGTGTTTCGTCGCAACCGGGCTCGCCGGGCGTGCCGAGCCGTTTCAACAGGCGGCCGTCCTGTGTGCACTCCAAGATGACGTGCCCGCCGACGTCGGCCAGCCAGACGTGCCCCCGGCGGTCAATCTTGATGAAATGGCTGATTGGGCCCTTGTCTGTTTGGGCGATCAGCCCGGAGCCCCAGGCTTTGACGAACCGGCCGTCGGCCGTGTAGACCTGAACCGGCGGGTCGGCTCGCGTAAACAACCACACGCGGTCCTGCTGGTCAACAAACACGCCCGGCATTTGCCCCCACGGAACGTTGGGCGGCCGCTGCGGCCATTTCGGGTCGACCTCGTACCACGTCGACAAGGTGACTCGAATGTACTGGGGCGTGTCGGCGGGCTGCGCAGGAGCCGACGGTTTTTCAGCGGCCGGTGGAGCCGCCTGCACCACCGACACGAGTGCGACCATGAGCAAAGAAGCGAGTCGGTGCCACGCTGTGCGGTTCCGAGCTCCCAGCCGCCGGAGCGCGGCGCCGGTGCAGCTCGCCAAACGGCTTGGACCGGCAGAGACTCCCTGGCCGGCTCGAATCGGGCACGAAAAGAAAACGTCGTGCGAGGGAAACTGCTGTCGTTGCATGGGCTCAGTCCTTTCGCTTCGTTCGTGCTCGGCAAACGGGTGTTCCCGCACGCTTCGAGAAAAGGGCGCTCGGGCACGAGCGGCACCGGCTGGCCTCTCGTGGCGTCCCGTGCAGCAGTGTCTCGTCTGGCGCTCCAGACGCGTCGCACCGGGAACCTGAGGCGAGCGTTCCACCGACCTCGTTCCGGCTTCGTTCGGCCCCGCAGGCAGGCCACTTGCCGAACACGGCGCGGAGAAGCGAGCCCGACCCGGCTCGGGCGCGACGACTGCTCGCTTCGAACGCGAAAAAACTGCCCTTCCGCCGAAGGCGGCACGCATCGGCAGGTCTCCGAAGGCGCCTGGAGCGTCCGGAGAACGAGCGTACCGCCGGCTCGGCGGGTTTGCAAGCAGAGACGCTCGAGACGCGAACGGCCCAGCCGTGGCAAGGGCCGCGGCACGCCGGTGCCGAGAGTCGTCGGCCGCCTTGTTGGCCGTGGGGAAGAGCCGGCCCGAGTGCGTTGAGGCCGAAACGCGGCCGAAGGGGGCTTGATGTTGTCCAACTTGCCGCCCAGAATGCCCGGCGAGCTGCAAGCCGGACGCGCCGAAACAGACGACAGTCAGTGACGGCCAGCCGGACGGCGCCGCAGGAAAGGGGACGCCGCCCGGTTTGGAAGCTGAGTCTTGTCGAACACAAACGGCGTTCCAACGCCGACTTCCCAGAACGAGCAAAGGACAGGGCAATGAAGGTTTTGCTCGCTCGGCCTCGCGGCTTCTGCGCGGGGGTCAACATGGCCATCCAGGCCTTGGAGGAAGCCATTCGGCTTTTCGGCGAGGAGGTTTACGTCTACCACGAAATCGTGCACAACAAGCACGTGGTGCAGGAGTTTGCCAAACGCGGGGTTCGGTTCGTCGACGACATTCGGCAAGTTCCGCACGGTTCGGTTCTGTTGTTCAGTGCCCACGGAGTTTCGCCGGCGGTACGAGAAGAAGCTCGGCGCCGCAACCTTCGCACAATCGACGCGACCTGTCCGCTGGTGACGAAAGTGCACGTGGAGGCCCTTCGGTTCGCTCGGGCGGGCTACAAAATCGTTCTCATCGGCCATGCGGGCCACGACGAGGTGGTCGGCACGCTGGGCGAAGCCCCAGAACACATTTGGCTGGTCGGAAGCGTCGAGGAAGTGGACCGGTTGCCGTTCGGGCCAGACGAGAAAGTCGCCTACCTGACTCAGACGACGCTCAGCGTCATGGAAGCCAACACAATCATCGAGCGTCTGCGACAACGCTTTCCGGGATTGGTCGGCCCGTCGAAAGAGGACATTTGCTACGCCACGACGAACCGCCAACGGGCGGTGACCCAGCTGGCCCCACAAGCCGACCTTGTCATCGTGCTCGGCAGTCAAAACAGTTCCAACAGCCAGAGACTTCGCGAGCTGGCGGAGCGTTGCGGCAAGCCGGCGTACCTGGTCGACAGTATTCGCCAAGTTCCCGAGCACGCCCTGGAACAATGTGAGACCGTGCTGGTCACGGCCGGAGCCAGTGCACCGGAGGTGCTGGTCCGGGAATGCGTGGAGCACCTTCAAGAAAACTACGGGGCCACGGTGGAAGAGGTGGGTGCGTCGGAAGAAGACGTGCGATTCTCGCTGCCGGTCGAGCTACGCCGCCTGCGAGCGGACCGGTCGGCGTGAGACTTGCCGGTCAGTCCGCCGACTGCCAGCCGATCGACTTTGTGCAAAAAACCGGGCGCTCCGGTACCGCCCGAAAAATCACTCTCTCCAGTCCTTTTCGCTTTTTCGTCCCTTCCGCGGCGACCGGTCCGGTCGGACACAGCCTTTCTTTCTTGGTCTGTCGCTTTTTCTCAACTGACCGGCTCATTTTGGCAACACGCGCGAACGGTGTGAGCTAAGGTTGGAATGGACCGCCGTGGTCGCAGACCTTTTGGGGCGGTCGGTTCTGTTCTTGGTCCGCGTGAGCTTCGCGCAGCGGACAGGGGGTGGCTGCGCGGGTCAAGAACGTCTCGGACGGAAGAAAGGCGACAGGAGGCACGGCAGATGGCAACGTCTGGGAATCTCGGCACGAATCCGGGCCACGTCCGGTTGACAGCAGAAAGCGACTTCGAACAGCTCAAGCAAACAATCCACTCGAAACTGGTCGAGAAGCTGGATTTGTCTCGACTGGGGGATTTGGAAGGCGACAACCTGCGACGCGAGATTCGTCTCGTCGTCGAGCACCTGTGCGACAGCGAAAACCCGCTGCTCAGCCGGGCCGAGCGGGAGCGTCTGATCGAGGAGGTTTTGGACGAGACGTTCGGCTTCGGGCCGTTGGAGGCGTTGCTGAAAGAGCCCGGCGTCAACGACATCATGATCAACGGCCCGAAAAAGATTTTCGTCGAACGAAACGGGCGGATCGAGCGGTCGAACATCACGTTCCGCGACGAAGAACACCTGATGCAGGTGCTGGACCGCATCGTGTCGAAGGTGGGACGTCGAATCGACGAGACCTGCCCCATGGTCGACGCTCGTCTGCCAGACGGCTCCCGTCTGAACGCGATCATTCCGCCCCTTTCGCTGGACGGACCGGTCATCACCATTCGCCGTTTCGGCGCCAACCCGCTCACGCTGGAAGACCTCCTGAATTTCGGCACTTTCACGCCGGAGATGGTCATGTTGTTGGAAGCCGCGATCAAGGCTCGCATCAACATGATCATCAGCGGCGGAACGGGAAGCGGTAAGACGACACTGCTCAACACACTGTCCAGCTTCATTCCTGATGACCAACGAATCATCACGATCGAAGACGCAGCCGAGCTTCAGCTGCAGCAGGGACACGTCATTCGGCTGGAAACTCGCCCGCCCAACATTGAGGGCAAGGGCGAGGTGACCGCTCGCGACCTGGTCCGAAACGCTCTGCGCATGCGGCCCGATCGGATCATCATCGGTGAGTGCCGCGGCGCGGAGACGTTGGACATGCTGCAGGCCATGAACACCGGCCACGAAGGTTCGCTGACCACCATTCACGCGAACTCGCCTCGTGACGCCGTTGCGCGAATCGAGACCATGGTGACGATGGCCGGAGTGGAGCTGCCGATGCGAGCCATCCGCCAACAGTTTGCGGCCGCCGTCGATCTGATCATCCAGGTGAACCGACTGCAGGGTGGCCCGCGAAAGGTCACGCACATCACCGAGGTGCTGAACATGGAGCAGGACACGGTGGTCATGCAGGACATCTTTTTGTTCGTGCAGGACGGGATTGACGAGGACGGCAAAGCCTACGGCCACTTCGAGGCCACGGGCGTTCGTCCGACGTTCATGGACCGGCTGGAGCGGGCTGGCATGCGGCTGCCTGCCAATCTGTTCGCACCACGTGTGCTGAACTACTGACGTGCGGCTGGGACTTGCGGCGGCTCGACCAAACGGCCGCCAGCAGAAAAGGCCGTGAGCTTGGCCGTCGGTTTTCCGGAGAAACGTCATGATGCAACTGGATCCCGTGCTTCTCATATCGGTTGCCGCGTTCATTGGCGGCGTGGCTGTCGTCGCTGCAGTGGCCGCCTTGTTGCGCGAAGTGGGACCACGCAGTCCCGAGGAGCGGCTGGAGGTGCTGGTGGGGAAACGGTCGACGACCAGCGGCTCCAGCAAGCCCAAAGTGGCCAAAGAGGAGCTGCTGCGAGACGCCATCAGCCCAGTCGCGCAGGCTCTCGGAGGCCTGGGAGAACGGTTCAACGACTTGTCGCTGTTCTTTGAACAGGCTGACTCACCCATCAGCATCGACGCCTTCCTGGGCCTGACGCTGGGCGGTGCCGCGCTGGGGGTCGTCACGGCGTGGGCCACCGGCTCGCCTCCACCGTTCTACCCAGTGGGAGCCATTCTGGTGGGCTCGTTGCCGACGCTCTGGCTCTACTGGCGACGACGCCGGCGTCTGAAGAAGTTCGCTCAACAACTGCCCGACGCTTTGGAGCTGATCGGGCGGGCACTGCGGTCCGGACACAGTCTGGCCTCGGCCCTGAACCTGGTCCGAGAAGAGCTACCCGACCCGATCAGCACGGAGTTTGGAATGGCCTACGAGGAGCAGAACTTGGGCGTGCCGATCGAAAAGGCCTTGAAAAACACGCTCAGACGCGTCCCCAACATGGACCTGAAGTTCTTCGTCACGGCAGTGGCCATTCAGCGACAGACCGGCGGCGACCTGGCGGAGATTCTGGACAAACTCAGCTATTTGATCCGCGAGCGGTTCAAGATCATGGGGCAGGTGCACGCGTTGACGGGCGAAGGCCGGTTGAGCGGCATCGTACTGATGGCGCTGCCGCTGGTCGTGTTCCTGGCCATCTACCGCATGAACCCAGACTACGTCATGGTGCTGTTTACGGACCCGATGGGCCGCAAGATGCTGGCCTTCGCGGCGTTCATGCAGATCCTGGGAGCTCTCATGATCAAGAAGATCGTGACGATCAAAGTCTGACGCCACGAAGGGTCCGAATTGGAGCTCCTGGCTTCCACCAACACGACATCGCCAAGAAACGGGGAACGGGAAAATGGACCTGGCACCCTTGGTACCGTGGGCGATTTTCTTCGCCATTAGCTTTTTTGTGTGGGCGGTCTTCAGTCTGGCCAACTCGCGGTCGTCTCGGGCCGCCGAGCGATTGGAGGAATTGCGCCACCCCCACCTGCGAGAAAAACAAAAGAAGGAAGCGGCCAAGCAGAAAGGGGTGGGCGCTGTGTTGGAGAAGGCCGCTCCAGCTCTGTCGAAGGCTCTGGAACCCAAGTCGGAGCTCGAACAGAACAAGCTGAAGCTGCGGCTGGCGAACGCTGGGTTCAACGGGCCCAACGCCGTCCCGATCTTTCTGGCCATCAAGGTGGCGTCGCTGGTGGCGGGCTTGGTGCTGGGGGCGGTCTTCGGCTTGGTGAAATTCGGCTTGACCCAGAACGGCTGGATGTCTTTGGTCGCGGCTGGCGGAATCGGTTTCTACTTGCCGGAGGTCATTTTGTCGCTGAAGATCAAGTCGCGCAAGGAGAAGATTTTCTTGAGCCTACCCGACGTGCTCGACCTGTTGGTCGTGTGCGTCGAGTCGGGGTTGGGACTGGACGCGGGCATGCGCAAAGTGACGGAGGAAATGAAAGACGCCGCGCCCGACCTTTGCAACGAGTTCGCTCTGTGCAACATGCAGCTCCAAATGGGACGGCCTCGCCGTGAAGTACTCCACGACTTGGGAGTACGCACGGGTGTCGACGACATGCGGGCCTTGGCAGCCATTTTGATTCAGGCCGAGCGGTTCGGGTCGTCCATTGCTCAGGCCTTGCGCGTCCAGTCGGACGCCATGCGCGTCAAGCGGCGGCAAATGGCCGAAGAGCGGGCTCAGCAGACGGCCGTCAAAATGATTTTCCCGCTGGTCCTTTTTATTTTTCCGGGCATTTTCGTGATTTTGGTCGGCCCGGCCGCCATTCAGATCATGAACGGCATGCTGAATTGAGCCGACCAGTGGTCACTGCCGCCGGAACGGTAAGGCTTGAGGCGAGCGCGGCCGAGCGGGACGGGCGTTTTGGAAGGAGGCCGGGGACACATCCCACGCGTGGCTCGCAAGCTCGGCGTTCCTCATCGCCGGACGGCGTGACACGCCGGTCGGTCGAGCTCGGCAGCTCCGTGCGTGTGTTCTTTCTTCGGCATTTGCTGCGGCGGTTGCCGTCGGTTCACGCCCGGTAGGGATACGGGTGTTTCCAGGGGGCTCGGTACGGACGCTGGAGCAACCGAGCGGCTGCCGGGTTGTCGAGAATCTGCTCGGACTCGGCGTCCCACTTCACGGTCGTCTGGGTCTCGTACGAAATCATGGCCAGCTGGACGGTTGCCGTGGAGCGGTACCCTTCTTCGATCGGACAGCACGGTTGGCGGCGCTTTCGAATGGCGTCGAGAAAGTCAACCATGTGAAGCAGTCCGAGGTTGGCGGGCGCTTCGTGTTCTTCGCGCGGCTTGTTCTTGCCCGCCGGAATGACCACCCACTTACGGTCCGCTGCGAAGACCGTCCCTTCTGTGCCGAAGAAGAAAATGCCGTTGTTGACTTCTGGAGCGTACTCAGTGGAACCCCAAAGGCGGTGCCGCCAGTGCACCGGGTAGCGGTCGAATTCGAAGTGCACCGACAGAGTGTCCGGCGTGGTGATTCGTCCGGCGTAGTGGTACAAGCCGCCAGCTGCGGTGATCCACTTCGGCATGGACAAACCCACGAAGTGCCGAATCGCGTCGATCAAGTGAATACCCCAGTCGACCAGGTGACCGTGGCCGCTGGTTTTCTCCAACCGCCAGCTCTTGTGACCGACCTGCGGACTGTAAGGAATGAGCGGACCAGGGCCGCACCAGAGGTTCCAGTCGAGCGACGGCGGGGGCGGTTGCGGCGTCGGGTCTTTCAGCCCCGCGTGGTAGTGAATCTGAGCATCAATTTGGACCAGCTCGCCGATGCCGCCTTTCTTCACGAACTCGACGGCCTGCCGGAACGCCTCGCTTTGCCGCCGCTGAAAGCCCACCTGCACGATGCGGCCGCTCTTGCGCACTGCGTCGACCATGGCACGGCCTTCGCGCACGTCGTACGAAATCGGTTTCTCGCAGTACACGTCCAGACCACGCTCCACGCACGCAATCAGCTGCAGCGCGTGCCAGTGAGGCGGGGTGGCAATGATGGCCGCGTCCAGCCGTTCGCGATCGAGCATCTCCTCGTACAGCTTGTACGTCTTGGGACGCTGACCCTGCAGCTTTTGCAGCGTTTCGGCGGCCGATCCCAAGTGGTCCGAGTCGACGTCGCACACCGCAACGATTTCCACGCCGCCTGCGTTGAGCGCCGCCTTGGCGTCAACCATTCCGTACCAACCGACACCGATGACGCCGATCCGGAGCGGATCGGTTCGAGCTGCCTCGACCGCCCGGCCAGCCAGCGAAGCGACCCCCAGACCAACAGAGCCTTTCAGGAACTCCCGGCGAGAACTCTGAGCCATTCCCGTTCTCCTTTGTGTTCGACCAACCGACCAGCTCGCCTTCCACCGCCAGGCGGCGTCCTCGCGACGCGGCACCACGACGGCTTCAGTCCGCAGCCTGACGGGGCACAGGTTCCACTTTACGTTGGCTGACAAAAGGGAGCAACCAATGGTGGGTGCGAGGACGAGAGCCGACCGGCACGAACTCGAGGCGAGGTCGACTGCACTGCAGCAGAGAAACCCAGCAGACGGTGAGGCGAGCCAACAAGCCAGCGGGTCCTGTGGGCAAGCAAAAAGAAGCTACTCGCAACACGACGGCCGAACCGAACAGCACTAGCCCCGGCTTTCTTCCGACTCGTCGGAAAAGAGGTCTTCGTCGAAAGTGAACTCCTCGGACTCTTCGGCCGAGCTGTCAACGTCAAGCGGCTCCAGCTCCTCCTCGGCCTTGGCCGCCTGCACCTCGGACGCGTCGAAGTCCTCGGGAATCACGTCGCCGAAGCTTTCCGGTTCCTCGCCGCGTGCCTGTTCGGTTTCCTCGAGTGCTTCCTCTTCCGGCTCCTTCTTGACCGGCTTCTCCGGTTTGGCCTCTTTCGGACAGAAAATCAAAATGGCGACTGGAAGGAGAGCTGTGACCGCGGACGCTGCCAATGTCAAGGCCGCCACGGAAATGACCTTCGCATTCATGCGGTCGGTGTAGCGCAGGAACGCGTCGACCATGAGCACGGCCAGCACGGCGGCCGGAATGGCGGCTACCAGCGACGTGAGAAACAGCCGGCGTTTGGTACCGTACGGCCACAGCGCTTGCTGCGCGCCGGGCTGGGCCGGTGCAGCCGCTTGCTCGTCGGCCACCGCTGCGGCCAGACCGTCGCCTTCCGCTGCAGGCTGCTCTGCCTGGAGCTCCTCTTCTTCGTCCACCGCCAAGTCGTCTTCATGCAGCGACTCGTCGAAGAGGCTTTCCGGCGAGTCACTCAGCCCTTCCAGCTCGTCGTCGCTTTGGAACAGTTCTTCGTCGCCAGCCATGGGGTACCTCGCCACAAGATGTGCTCAGCCGACCCTGTGCCGCAGTGTCCGTTCGGCCCAACGTTGCACTCAGCTCACGCGCCAACTCCGCCAACGCGACGCTCCGCGGGCCCGTCACAGGCAATTCATCGAGAAGGCGTCGCCTTTACGACATTCATCGGATCGGGCGCGAGCCCGGATCGACGCTGCTGGCCGCAGCGAATCCGATCGTCGTCGGAGGCAAAACCGTCGTAATCCGGACGACCCGTGCAGGACGCAGCACCGGGCCGCCCGGCGTGGGCGTCGAGTGAGTCCGTCGCGGACCCGGGGACCTGGTCCACTCGCTTCTTTCGTCCTCATGTTACGGCCGGTCGGTCGCAGTACGCAAGACCGACCTTTTGTCGACGCGCCCAGACCGAGGCAGCCGCACCGGCACGCAACGGGCGAACGCGTCCATGGAGCCGCGGTCACAGCCGTTCGCGGCAGTCTGTCAGGCTGAAGCCCAGGCGACCCGAGCCGCGTCGCCGGCTGCCCGCGGCTGCCAAGCGGCCGGTGCGTCGAGCTGCTCACCGCCGGCGGTTGTCAACCCGGACGACCCGGTGGAAGTGCAGCTCCACTTCCCGGTCGACGACTCGCCGCAGCCCCTCGACCAGACACACCGGCTCGTGGTCGGTTTGTCCGATCCGTTTGACTTCTTCCAACGGAGTTCCCGGGAAGACGGTGAAGGTGCTCTGGTGAATGATCTGGTTTCCGGCGTCCAATTCGGGGACGATGAAGTGCACCGTCGCCCCGTAAGTCAACATCCGGTGCTGGTAGGCGTCTTCGTAGGGTCGCGCCCCAGGGAACGAAGGCAGCAGACCGTGGTGCAAGTTGATGATCCGGCCGCCGGCGAATTTCCAGCACGTACTCGGCGGCAGAATGCGCATGTAGCGGGCCAGGACGATGTAGTCGACGTCGTATTGGTCGAACAATTCCACCATTCGGTCGTTGTCGGGGACGCCGTTCCGGTCACCGATGTTGTACCAGTCGACACCGAACTGCTCGGCCACTCCGCGACACGCGTCGCGGTTGCCGATCATGACGACCACCTCGGCTTTGAGTCGGCCGTCGCGAATGGCTCGCAGAACCGCCAACGGCGGCTCCGTGCGGTACGTCGTGCACAGAGCCAGACGGGGCGGTCCTTGACGGGCGTCGCGGGACCAAGTGCGAATCGACAGTCGTTTTTCGCGGCCGATTGCGTTCATGGCTTCGCGCAGCTGTTCGAGCGGACCGGCCGACTCTGGCCACTCGATCCGCAGCAGCATGGCAAACAGCCGCTCGCTGTCGTGGTCGTACATCTGGATTTCGTAGATGTTTGCACCCGCCTCCGTGACGTGGTGCACGATTGGATCGGCCAAACCTCGATTGTCCGGACCAACCGCTGTGATGACTACCTGCATGGCTCCTGCCCTCTACAATCCCGAAACGATCGAACGCCGCTGTGGCAATCATAGAGTATCTGAGGGTGTCCGGGAATTGGACGGCCACGCTCTGTCGTGGCCGCGTTGGACGCACGCGCGTCCAAGTCAGCCCAACG
>CAYSAG010000165.1:0-11350 GCA_964428935.1 uncultured Planctomycetaceae bacterium
GAATTTCGGGGATTCGACGGCCGCTTCGTCGCGCTTGCACAGCTCTTGGCCACGCTCGACGAATCGAGCTCGTCAGGCCGTCGACGACCGGCAGCAAGAAAAGGTAGAGTCGGAAACGAAAGGTGCACGTGGCAGACGCACCGGCCGCACGAACAGCCCAAGCTCGTTGGGCTTCGAGGTGCGGGCCTTTGCGACCGCTTCGTCAAGTCGGCTCGTTCCCTACAGCCCCTCAGAGGCTCGCTGTCGAATTTCTGCGAACGTCGTCTCGACCAACAGCTCGCCGTCGCGGAAAACTTCCTGCAGCAGGTCGCGTGGGGCGACTTCGGCCGACCAGCGGACGGTCTTCAGGTGCCCGTTCTCGCGAACCAGAGCCAGTCGTCCCGCTTTCGAGCTTTTCCCGACGTCGGTGACGGGCCGCTTGTAGACGTCCCGCTCCACGCCGTCGACCGTCACGGCCGCGCACTTGAAGGCGAACTTGCAGGTGTCGCGGTTCAGTTTCTGCAGCAGGCCGCCGCCGGAGCCGAAAGCAATGTTGTCGGCCGACCAGCCGTGTTTTTTCATGGCTTCCAGGACGCGCGGCAGCATGAACCGGTCGATTCCGTCGCCTTGAATGACTCGAACGTGCGGGTCCAGGACCTTGTAGCCTTTTTCGTTGACCGAGTAGCCGAAGGCGTCGCCCAGAAGCTGGAGGACTTCTACGACGACCGTGGGCGGGTCGCCCGAGTCGGGCCGCACGACGAGCGTCCCGTTCCGTTGCAGAACCATGTCTTTCAGCTGCCGGCCCCACAGCTCGGAACACGCGCGAAAAATGTCGAACGAGTCGCTGACGACCGAAACCCACCCGTCGGGAAACTGAACGAGCATGTTCCGGAAGGCGTCCAGTTCACCGTCGGGTCCCCACGCCGTAATGGTGCTGTGTTCGGCCGCCGGAATCGAGAAGCCGGCCATGGGCTCGCCGTAGTAGTCGTGAGCGACGACCAAACCGGCGATGGTGTCCGTGCCTTTGAAGTTGACCAAGTGAGCCGCTCCGCCCACGCCGGCCGCTTCCACAGACGTCGACCCGCGGAAGCCAAAGTCGTGCAGCTTGAAGTCCACCAGCGACGGGTCGCCCGTTTCGCGAAGGTACCGGAGCAGCGTTCGCTTCATGAACCGAGACTGGGTTGCGACGGTCGACCCGTACCAAACCTGGACCAGCAGCGTCTCCAGGTAGTTGGTCAGCCACCAGCAGTGCGGGTCCGTGTTTTCAATGGTCATGAGCACGTTGTGCGGCGGCACGACGGTTCCTTCCGGGACCGCTTTGATTCGCACGGGCAGCCGTCCGCCGTGGTTCCGCAGAATGTGCTCCCAGCCGGCTCGGTTGAACAACCGACGGTCGCCGTTGAAATGTCGAGCCAGAAACTCTTCGGCGAACTCGATCTTTTCCTGCGTGACGACTTGTCCCACCAAGTAACGCTTCAGGTAGTACTGAAGCCCGAAAAAAACGATTTCGTCGAACTCGCCGCCGCGCGACTCGAAGTACGAGTAAACCCGCTCCGTGCCGGGTGGGTACTGTTTGTAGTGAGTGATCTTGTAGCTGTCGGTCAGCAGCAACAGGTTGTCCAAGTGGTTCATGGCTCCAGACGCTTCGTCTTGCCAGACGCAGTGGTCTTGAAGGGCGCCAAGACAGGCAGGCCGTTGATTGGCCCGCTTGCCGGCTGCAGCGAGGAACTTCCCGACGCGGCGCTTCGGCAAGACCGTCGTCCACGTTCGGCCGACGCCGCGCGACACGGCCGAGCGTTCAGCGAGCTGCCTCGACCACGCCGCACCGCGTCGACGCGCCGAGCTGACGACGACCGGCCTCCACGGACCGCTTCCGCCAACCCGCCAAACGCCGGCCTCAGAGGCTCGGTGCCTGAGAAACCGTCTCGGGCTCCTCCGTGCGAGCGCCCAACAGCCGGCCCAGCAGTCCCAGCCGTCCGCTGTAGAGCAACACCAGGAAGGCCGGAACCAGAATCGGTCGGACGACGAACGTGTCCAGCAGCACGCCGAAGGCCAGCGCGAACCCCAACTGGTCCATTCCGCGCAGCGAACCGGCAATCAACGACGAGAAAGTTCCGGCCATGATGATTCCGCAGCTGGAAATGATGGCCCCCGTCTTCCGCAGCGCTTCCACGATTCCCTCAACCGGCCCATGCTCCACCTGCTCTTCGTGGATTCGGGCCATCAAGAAAATGTTGTAGTCCTCGCCCACGGCAATCAGAATCGTGAACAGGAACATGGGCACCTTCCAGTCCAGACCGGCGAAATTGCCCGGGTCCAGCGCCCAGAAGACGACGAACGTCACTCCCAGCGTCGCCAGGTAGCTGTAGAAGACGGTCAAGATCAGGTACAGCGACACGCCGACTCGCCGCAAGAGCACCACAAGAATGAGGAACACGACTAGCAGCACCAGCGTGTCAATGCGCACCTCGTCGCTGTCGGTCACGACCTTCAGATCACGAATGTCGGCTGGCGGCCCAATGGCGTAGACCTCCAGGTTCGACAGGCTCCGCGTTTGGCAAAGTTGCCGGACCGTCTCCATGAGCCGCTCGAACTGAGCGATGCTGTTGCGGGTGAATGGGTCGTCTTGGAGGACCACGTCGATTCGGGTCACGTGCGACTTCAGCGGCTCTTTCGTCGCCACGTAGTACTGTCGAATGCGCTGTCGCCGAATGCGTTCGGCAATCATTCGAGCGGCCAGAGAGCCGCCGGTTTCCTGTCCGGTTGAGGGTTCGTCCTGGAACTTCAGCCCCAATGGGTAAGCCAGCGAGCGCACGTCGGCCAGTCGCAGTTCGTCGGCTCGCCGAGCCAGTTCGTCGGTCAGCCACTTGACCAGCTGACGTCCCTCGGAGGAGCTGAAGTCCTGGTTGTCGTCCTTCAGCAGGACGGTGATGACACCGGTGATTCCGGCTGGAAAGTGCTGTTGAACGGCTTGCGCACCCCTGACGCTGGCGAAGTCCCGCGGCAACTCGCTCAACAGCCCGTACGTCAAATACCGAAACAACAGGACGGCGACGACGGCGAACGGCAGCATCAACCCCACTGTCACCAAGAAAATGGTACCGGGTTTGCGCCGCACCAGTGCGCCCGTTCGGTCCCACAGCGTTTGCGTCCAATCTCGGCTGAACAGTCGAGCCAGCGGGCTGGTGGCGGAAATCCAGCCGGCCGTGCCCGTCAACCGCTCCGACGCCACGTACGGCCAGAACGCCCAGCGTCCGACCAGACGAAGCACCGACGGGGCGAACAGCAAGGCCGCCAACAGCACGACGAACAAGCCGGTCGAAATGGCCTGCCCCGCCTGTCGGAACTTGCCGAACTCGGCAAAACTCATCATTCCAATGCCGCAAATGACCGTGCCGGCACTGGCCGTCAGAGCCGCTCCCACTTTGCCCAGCGCGTTGGCGACCGCCTCGGGCACCTCCGCCCCTTCGTCCAGCTCCTCCTTGTAGCGAGCCGTCAGGAACAGACAGTAGTCCACGCCCGCCCCGTAGGCCAAAACCGTCGTGTAGATTTCGATTCCCCGGAACAACTCCACCACGCCCAACGCCGCCAAACACGCCAACAGCGCCAGAGCCGTTTTGACGGCCACGTAGACGGTCATCAAAGGAATCAGCGCCAACAGAGGCGAACGGTAAATGATGACCAGCAAAATGATGACCAGCAGAATGGTCCACAGCTCGGTTGCGTCGGCACTTTCCTTGGCCGCGCGAATCATGTCCCAGCCGACGGTTGCCGAGCCGCTGATGTCCAGTTGCAAGCCGGGCGGGACCAGTCGCTCGCGGTGGAGCAGGCCGTCCGGTCCCGTCAGCTCCTCGACGCACCGAATGATTTGCGAGTTACGCGCGTCCATGAAGTCGGTCGGCAATTCGATGACGACCAGCGTCGCCCGGTTGTCTTCGCTAATCAGCAGCCGACCGATGGACTTGTCGCTGAAAGTCCGCACGCGCGGCTCTGGCGGCAGCTTCTCTTCCCCTTCCGCACTGGCCAGCGTCTCGAGCATTCCGGTGGCGGCCATGGCCTTCTCCACGGCCTCTTCCAGACGCGGGCGCAGGATTTCGTCGACGAACTGCTTGTCCGCGTCGGTCAGTCCTTCCGGGCCGCTCTCGCGACGCACCACCACCACGACAGTGCTGGCCACTGGGTGCCCCCACGCTTCGCGAAACAGCCGCTCGCCGACTCGGCTGGGAGCGTCGGAGGGAAGGAAAGCAAACTCGCCGTCCTGCACAACGGCCGACAGCGGCGGCGCGGTCAACTTCAGCACGACCAGCAAGCCAATCCAGCCGGCCAGCAGCAACCACCAGAACCGCGAAACAAACTGCCCAAGGCGTTGAAACATGGCCTGTGCCTTGTCCTCCACCAAGCTCCGGCCCGCAACGGACCGAAGAAGAAGCTGCTTTCCGCAGCCGGCTCACCGCAAGTCGAAGCCGCGTGCAAGGCCGGCCAATCAGTTCGGTCAAGCTGGCACAAAGACGCACAGAGACTGGCAGCCGGCCGTCGAGCCGCTCGGCGCAAAATCCGCGCACACACCCCTCACCTTCCCACAGCGACGGCTAATGTATATTGGACACCCCGACAAACATCAAGAACGCAACCGCTGCCACGCCTGCGGCAGAAACCGCACCAAGTCGGAGGCAATCAGAGCCTGTTCGCTCAACTGCTCCGCCGCCAAGTCGCCGGCCAGTCCGTGCAGGTAGACGGCCAGCTGCGAGGCCTCGAACGCCGACAGTCCCTGGCCCAGCAGAGCGGCCAGCAGGCCCGTCAGGACGTCACCCGAGCCGCCCGTGGCCATGCCCGGGTTGCCCGTCGGGTTGACCGCCACCCGGTTGCCGTCGGTGACCACCGTGCGGTGCCCTTTCAGGACGACCACCGCGTTGTGCTCCCGCGCGAACCGCACGGCCAGCTCCTCCCGCCGTCGCTGCACTTCCGCAATGCCCAAACCGGTCAGCCGAGCAAACTCACCGGGGTGTGGAGTCAACACGCGTGGCCCCACGTCCGACCGAAGCCACTCCGGGTGTCCCGCCAGCACATTGATCCCGTCGGCGTCGACCACCACGGGCTGCCGAACTTCGTTCAGGACGGCCCGAACGGCCGCTCGCGTGCCGGGCCGGTTGCCCAGCCCGGGTCCGACGGCAACCACGTCCTTGCCGCGACACGCTTCCAGGACCGCCGCCTCGCACCCTTCCGGCAGCCCGCCCGTCTGCGGGTCGCTGGGCAAAGGAATGGTCAGGTACGACGGTTCCGCCGCCGCAACCGTCGGCAATACGACGTCTGGGCAAGCCACGTACACCAAGCCGGCTCCGCCACGCAATGCCCCCAGCCCAGCCAAGCTCGCCGCGCCGCTCATTCCGACGCTGCCGGCCAGCACGACCACCCGGCCGAAGGTCCCCTTGTGACCGTCGACCGGCCGGCGAGCAAGCTGCGGCAAACTCTCGACCCGCTCCACCATGACCATCCTCAGACGTTCGACCCAACGCCCCGGCCGCCGTTGAAACTCCAAGCCGCCGAAGGAGACCAGCTCCCCGGGGCTTTCCGCTCGGCTCGCCGAACCGTCAGTCCGACAGCCGGCGCTGCCGCTGGGCGGCCCGTCGAGCAATCAGCCCCGCAATGTACCCGCCTTTGAAACCGGCGTCGATGTTCACCACGGCCACGTTGGCGGCGCAACTGTTGAGCATTCCCAACAGCGCCGCCACTCCCCCCAAGCTGGCTCCGTAGCCGACGCTGGTCGGCACCGCCACGACCGGACAGTCGACGTAGCCCCCAACCACCGACGGCAACGCTCCTTCCATTCCCGCCACGACCACCACCGCGTCCGCGTCACGCAGCCGGTGAAGCTGTTCACGCAAACGGTGCGGGCCGGCGACACCCACGTCTTGAATCAGTTCGGCCTGGCAGCCCATCCACTGCAGCGTCTCGAAAGCCTCTTCCGCGACGGGCCGGTCGCTCGTCCCGGCCGACACCACGACCACCCTGCCCACCGCCGGCGACGACTCCCTGCTGGGCACGCACACCGTGCGGGCCACGGCGTTGTAGCGAGCCTGCGGGAACCGCCGCAAAACGGCCTCGGCCTGCTCGGGGCTGACCCGCGTGCCGAAGCACGACTGCCCCGCTCCCACCAACGCCTCGAAAATCTCGACGACCGACTCGACCGACTTCCCCTGACAGAAGACGACCTCAGGAAAGCCGCACCGGCGTTGGCGGTCCAGGTCGACGTGGGCGTCCGTGGTCGCTGCCGTGCGGCCGGAGGCCAGCGCGGCCAACCGCTCGGCGGCCTCCCGCACGTCGACCGCTCCGCTGGCCACCTTCTCCAAGAGCTGCCGAATCTGGTCCGGAGTCATGGACGCACTTCCCAACCCGTTGTGCCGTCAAGGCTTACAATGCCGCAGCCCGGTCGCCCCACCGCTGCGGTTGGCAGAGCCGTCGTGGCCGCCCGAAGGCCTGTCGCCGGCGACCAGCGGACAACCTCGACGGCCGACCGGCCCGAGAGCGAGCGGACACCAGCCGAGCCGCCACGGACGGCCGCCGCTTCGCCGTCCCGCCACGCCGCCCCGGCGAACAAGGTGTCGCCGGCCACGGCGCGTCGGCGTCAGACGTTAGTCGAAGCCGCCTGCAGCCGCAAGTTTGTCAGAAAATCCAAAATTTCGCCAAAACGCGCGCCGCTGCCGGGCCGCTCGTGCGATTTAGGAGTAGCCGACCGGGGGAATGACGCCAGTCGAGCGCGAAGGAAGCCACCTCGCTCGCGGCCAAGCACCAGAGGCCTCTGGTGCAGGGGCCGCCTGCGTGGTCGAAGCGCGTCGGCGTCTGGTCGCCGCCGACCAAACGACAGGCGGGCCCGCGACGGCTAAAAAGTGAGCTTGCCGACCGATGAAGTCGAAAAATCGAGGGTGTGAGCTGGCTGCTGCAGACGAGGAGCAGTGGCCTTGGTTTCCGCGCGGCGGCAGCGTTCTCTGTCCACGGGCTGAAGCAGACGCAACCCTGTCTGCTCTCTTCCGAGGTGCCTGTAGGACCGCCGCCTTCACTTTGTAGCCCGAAGCTGCCGCCGCTTTTTCTTCCTCTCGCCCCGTTCCGCCGGCCTCCCCTTGCGAGCCGTCTTTTCACACGCTGCGACTTTCCCGTCGGCGCGCCCGCGCCGTCGGAGCTGGCGAGCAAGGGCCGAGTCGCGCAACGGCACGCCTCCCGCGCGCCGCCGCCTCGCCCTTCGACACACAAGCCACCGACGCACTCAAATCCCGCCGACGTCGCACCCGCTCGCCGCTCCACGAACGCCCGACCCGCAAGCTGTCCCCGCGCACCTCCACCAGGCCGCTCGGCCCTGCTCCGCCGTCGCTTGAACTTGTCGCGGCAGCCGGTAGAACGGAAGACGTGCCCAGACGAACCGAGCAGCGGGCGGCCGAACTGGCCGAGGCTACCACCGGGGGCTGCCCGGTCGACCGTCTGCGCGAGCGTGCTCTACCTGCAACACGACACTTTCAGCAACAAGGAACGGCCCAATGAACGACGTCACGACCTGTCGGCCTGACTGGCGCCACTTGCTCGGACGAACCGTGCTGCTGGCCTGCTGGACCGCAGTGGCTTGGCTGGCCGTCGCACCAAGGCTACCCGCGGCCGAACGCACTCCGGGACGGCTGCCGCAACGTCCAAACGTGGTCTTCATTGCCGTCGAGGACTTCAGTCCGCAACGGCTTCACTGCTACGGCGGCCCAGTCCACTCGCCGAACATGGACCGTTTGGCCAGTCAGGGCGTGTTGTTCGAGCTGGCCTACTGCATGTCTCCGGTGTGCAACGCGTCTCGGACGTCGCTGCTGACGGGCTTGCGGCCCGACACCACGCGCGTCTTCAGCAACGGCCACGACTGGCGGAAAATGCTTCCCGACGTCACTCCCATGCCCGTGCATTTTCGCCGGCACGGCTACGACACGGTGCGAATTGGCAAGATTTACCACGGGCTGTACAAGCACGACGCCAGTTGGACTCGGCAGCTGCCCGAGCTGCACGACCCGCGTGCGGCCCGGCCTCGCAAAAAGGCGGTCGGCCCCAAGAACCCTGTCGGCCCGCAGCGTGTTCCTTTGGTGTGGGGACCCACGGGCAACCCGCCGGAAAAGGACCGAGACGGGCAAATTGCCGAGCAGGCCGTTCGCTTTCTCAAAGAAAAGCACCCGCGTCCGTTCTTCTTCGCCATTGGGTTCCACTCGCCGCACTTGCCGTTCCGCGCTCCAGACCAGTTTTTCGACCTCTACGACGTCGAGAAAATTCGGCTGCCGCAAAACCCACCCGACGACCTGGCCGACACGCCCATTCGCAAGCCGAGCAACGACCAGTTGAGCCTGACCGAGCCGGAGTGGCGAGAGGCGGTTCGGGCGCACTACGCGTGCATTTCGTACGTCGACTGGTGCGTCGGAAAAATCCTCGACGCCCTCGACCAAACCGGGCTGGCCGACAAGACCATTGTGGTCTTGTGGAGCGACCACGGTTTCATGCTGGGCGAGCACTTCTTGTGGCGAAAGGTTCGCCTTTACGAAGAGTCGGCACGAGTGGCTTTCATTTGGCGAGTGCCGGGAGTCACTCCGGCCGGCGCCCGCTGCTCACGGCCCGTCGAAACCATTGACACCTTCCCGACTCTTTTCGACCTGTGCGGCCTTCCGCAACCGGAACGGGTCGAGGGAATCAGCATGAAAAGCTTGCTGCAGAACCCCGACCGGCCGTGGAAGAAGGGAGCCATTACGTGGCGAGCGGGGAACGGCACGCAGGTCGCCATTCAAACCGAACGCTACCGACTGAACAAGCAACTGACGGACGGGTTTCTGGAACTGTACGACCACCGGGTCGACCCGCACGAGTTCACGAACCGGGCACGGGACCCGAAGTACGCCGACGTGGTCCAGCGGCTGAGCAAGCTGCTGGAGGGCAACTGGCGAGCGTGCTTGCCGGACGAGTGAGAGCGTCTCGACCAGCTGTTGACGAGCCGGCACGGCCCGTTCCGCGAAAGGCCGAGTCCGCAGAGACTGTTCAGCCGGAGCCGCCCGACGAGCGGTCGGACGTCGCCGGACGCAGCGCGGTTGGCTTGAACGGGCCGTCTTGCAGCCGGCGGGCGAGCGTCGGCATCACGAGCCGCCTGTGCCGCCGTCCGTTCGAGCGACGTCCCGCGCAGCCTGCCGGCTCGGCGACCACGCAGCTGCTCCCCGACTGGCCGTTCGGTCCGTCAAGGTCTTTGGATCGTCCACGCCTCAGCTCGTCGTCGGCCCGGCGGCGGAAACTTTCACAGGAGCCGAAACAATGGAAGGGAAAGCACGGCGCCGGTGGTCGGTCGTTCGAGTGGCACTGGTCGTTGTGGTCCTGTGCGCTGTGGCGGTTGCCGCGGTTGTGTTCGTCTCTTGTTCGCCAGAGCCAGCACGGCAAACACATTGCCGACACAACTTGAAACAACTCGCATTGGCCTTGCACAACTACTGCGAGTCCTACGGCACGTTCCCGCCGGCCTACCTGACCGACGCCGAAGGCCGGCCCGCCCACAGTTGGCGCGTTCTCATTCTGCCGTTTCTCGAGTGCAAGAACCTGCTGGCGGGCTACCGCTTCGACGAGCCGTGGAACAGCCCGCACAACCTCCGTCTGGCCGACCCAATGCCGTGGGTCTTTCGTTGCCCCAGCTACGAAGCCCGGCTTCGAAGGACCGGCCTGGACCGCTCGCCGCTGCGACACATGACCAACTACGTCGTGGTCGTGGACCCGCAGGGCGTGTTCCCTGGCTCGTCGGCGGTTGGGTACTCCGAAATCAAAGACGACCCCAGCCAGACCTTGCTGCTGGTCGAAGTGAGCGGGCACGTGGTTCACTGGATGGAGCCGAACGACGTTTCTCTGTCGCAGTTCTTGGCCGAGCTGGCGTTGGCCGACGACTCGGAGCGGTCGAACCACCCCGGCGTCGTGCTGGTCGCAATGGCCGACGGATCCGTCACCGCGCTGCGCAGCGACGTCGACCTCCGGCAACTGCGCGCCTTGCTCACACGCAGCGGCGGCGAGAAGTAAGGCGTTTCTTGTGCGTCGCGGGCACGACGTGCCGCCCGTCGCTGGCAGCTTTTTCCCAAAGCCGCGAAGACGCCGGTGGAAGCCTTTGCGCTGCGTGAACGAAGTTCGGCGGGCTTCGGCTTCGCGAGTCGGACCGGCCGCTGTGGCTGAGCGAGGAGCCCGCGTCCGAGCCGTTGCACTGTTCGGTCTGCTTGACGCTTCAGCTTTCAGTTTGTCAAGGGGTCTTGACGCCGGTCGCTGCCCGTTGGCAACGAGCCGCAAAAATTCGAAAGTTCGCCTCTTTTGTTGCCTCTCGCGTGTAACCCCTTTGCACGCTGTCAGTTGTGTCGTTTGCAGCGGCGTGTTGACCCAGGACAACGCGACGTTGCGTTCAGTAAACGTGAACGAGTGGCACAGGCCGTGCGTTGCGACGGCCATGCCTTCGGCAGGAACGGCTCGGTCGGAGCGGCCGAGGTGGTTTCTGCCGAGCGGTTGACCGAAGTCAACGTTCCTGGTTCCCAGAAACGACAGGGTGCTCGCGCGGCTCGGACGAAGGTGAGAGAGCGTCCGGGCGAAGCTGCCGGCTTAGGGGGCAGCGACTGCGGCGAGCGAATCCTGAGTCCCCTGGGGCTGTTGTTTCGCGGCAGCAGCCCCGCGCACACAGTCCGCGTCGGGTTGAGACGCGGTTGGAGAATAGGCCCTTCTTCCGGCGACGAACACCGAGGCACAGCGGCCGGGTTCGGTCGTGAGAGAGTGAGCGGTGGGTTCGCCAGAGGGCTCCACCGGTCGCGTCCGGGACAGGTCGGTCGCTCGACGGACCGTCTTGCGGGCGCGACGGCCGTTTGAAAGGTCAGCGAAGGTTCCGCGGAACCGCAGTCGGGACGGAGCGTGACGGGGTGCGGTCGTGGCGGCCACCACGGCTTCACACCCCAGACAGCAGCGGCGACTGCAGCGCCGGTGCTGGTCGCGGGGGAGCTTCCGCGAAAGCCTTTCTGGTGTGTGTTTCGGGACAGGGTTTCTTTGTTGGTCGACTCATTTCACGAAAGGAACTCAGACCATGTTGCGCAAGCTGTACAACGACGAGGCCGGCTTTGTGGTCTCGCTGGAGCTGGTGCTGATCATGACGCTGGTGCTCTGCGCCGCCGCCGTCGGCTGGAGCGCCGTGCGAATCGCTCTGGTGCAGGAAATCAATGACTTGGCCAAGGCGATTGGAAACATTGACCAAACTTACGCTGTGCCAGGGCTGGAGAAACTGGTCGCGACAGGTTGCAAGACCACTTGTGCGGGGTTCCAGTACACCGACGGTGCGGACAGCGGCGACGACAATCCCGTGGAG
>CAYSAG010000166.1:0-11233 GCA_964428935.1 uncultured Planctomycetaceae bacterium
AACTACCAACATTAAGGACACTCGAGTTCTGACGTAAGCTATACCGACATGGCAAAGATGATAGGAGGCACGGACAATCCAACCAAGCTTGACGCGACAACCGTCCCACCGCTGCTGACCTACCGACAGAAAATGACCGGCCCCATGGGTCACGACCGCTGCTACCGCAACTTCGTGACGACGCAGTTCTACATTAACAGCAAGACGGGCGGTGCGGACTTTGTGCGTTTGCAAGACGGGCGGGAGTTCCCGAACCACTGGGTGCGGGGCACGTGTGGAATGGGCGTCCTGCCGGCCAACGGCCTCTTGTACGCTCCGCCTTACTCGTGCCAGTGCAACGTCGGCGTTCTGCTTCACCACTTCAACGCGTTGACGAGCGAACCGGGACTGGAGCGTCCGGACCAGCCGCTGCCGGTTCGACGCCAAGTCCGGCTGGTTCGCGGCCCTGCTTACGAGTGGTCGACGCAGCAGCCGGCCGACACCCCGCCCAGCTCGGGCGACTGGCCCGCCTACCGGCACGACGGAACGCGGGGCGGGGTGACGAGCGAGAGGGTCGAGCCGCCCCTGGCTCGGCGCTGGAGCGTCAAAGTCACCACGGTGCCCAGTGCTCCGACCGTGGCCGCGGGCCGGGTCTTCGTCGCCGACGTGGACGCTCACGCCGTGTGGGCTTTCGACGCCGACACGGGCCAGCCGGCGTGGCGGTTCGTCACCGGCGGCCGTGTCGACTCGCCGCCCACCTACGCCTCCGGCCGGTTGGTCTTCGGCTCGGCCGACGGCTGGGTCTACTGCCTGCGAGCGAGCGACGGCGTCTTGGCTTGGAAGTTCAAGGACCTGCCGGACCGCACCGTTTGCGTCTTCGGGCAGCCGGAGTCGGCGTGGCCGGTCCACGGCAGCGTGTTGGTTCACCGGGGCGTGGTCTACTTTGCGGCCGGTCGCAGCAGTTTCTTGGACGGCGGGGTCTTCCTTTACGCCCTCGACTTACGGACCGGCAAGGTGTTGCACAGCCGAGGCGTCTACGGACCGTTCGACCCACAGACCGGCTTTCCCGAAACGCACGGCAAAGACGCGGACGCCGGTTTCCTAGCCGACATTTTCGTCACGGACGGCCAGCTTCTGTACTTGCGGCACAAGGCGTTCCACTTCGACCTGTCGGACGCTGAGACGGCCGGGCCGCACGTCCTTCCGTCCGCCGGCTTCCTCGACCCGAAGCCGCAGCACCGGACGTACTGGACGGTGGCCTCGAGGTTCCGCGGAGCGACGGCGTTGAGTCCGCTTCAACCGCAGGGCGACATTCTGGTCACCGACGGGAAGAAGTTTTACGAAGTGCGCGGCTTCCCGGTTCACCGACACAGCTACTTCGACCCGCGGCGAGGGGGCTACCGGCTGGTCGGAGGACGTGTGGTGACCGACCCGCTGGGGCCGCGACGTCGCAAACCACGCGGTTCGGGGAAGCGGCCTTCGGCCGTCTTGTGGACCACCCCCATTCCGCTGACCGGCAAGGCCATTGCCTTGGCCAACGACGTGCTGTTCGTGGCCGGCACGCCCGCCTACTTCCCACCCGACCACTCGCCGCTGAAGTACGAGGCCGCGTACGAGGGTAAGCTGGGCGGCGTGCTTTGGGCGGCGTCGGTGTCGGACGGCCGCAAGCTGGCCGAGTACAAACTGCCGGCCGCTCCACGCTGGGACGGTCTGGCTGCTGCCAACGGCCGACTGTTCGTGTGCCTGACCAGCGGCGAGGTGGTTTGCTTCGAGCCGGCTTCGAGCGGGCAGTGAGTTTGCCAGCTCAGAGCGGCGTCTGAACGCACTCGGCGGAAGGCTCTGCGTGGGCAGTCTTGCCGTCGTCGGGGTGCTCGGCCCTTGCCCGCGTCCTCGGTGGGGTGCGTCGGCCGCGCGTCCCGGGGTGGGCCTTCGTGGAGAAAACTGCGAGTGTCCGGGAATTCGTCCGCTTTTCTCAAGCCATTCGCGAGTTCGGAGTGGGGGACGCGCCTGGAGGAGCCGGCGTCGGAGCACAGACTCTCAGCGGCCACGACGGAGCGTGGTCCTCGAGACAATTGCCGGACACTCCGAGAAAACTTCGTGGAGAAAGCAACGTGCTCAGCAGCACGTCGGCCAGCCGGGGCCAGAGCGTCGAAAAGGCGGCTCCTCGGAAAAGCCCGTCACGCTTGTCCGGCAAAGACCAGCACGCAACGAAGAGCGAACCCGCCCAGCAAGACCAAGGTCGGGGTGAGCCAGAGCCGCGGCCGGTGCCGCCGCAGCTCGGTCAGCTCCAGCGTCAACGGGACGACTAGGCCAGCGAAAACCACCAGCGGCCAGAAGGGACCTGCGTAGACGCCGTCGAGCAGTTGCTGCAAGGCGTGGCGCCCCGCCGCTCCGCCGTTGGTGGCCAACGTGGCCAGCAGCAGCCCCAGCAGAGCCAGTTCGGCCACGAGAGCTCCCACGTCCCAGCGCTGCAGCCAACGGTACTCCTGGTCGCTCAGCGGGAACAGCAACAGCAGTGCCGCGCCGGTCGAAACGCCCGAAACCAAGAACAGCGGCCCCAGCACGCCCGTGTTCCAAAGCGGACGAACCGCCAGCGTGCCCAACAGAATGCCCGTGTAGGCTCCCAGCGCCAGTCCGAGCCCCAGGTTCGACCACACGAGCGTGCGGAAGTGACGTCGAGCCGCTCCGGCCAACCGCTCCACCGTTCTCGACAGGCCGACGGCTCTGACCGGTCCGCTGTTTGAAACGGCTCCCAGCTCGGCGTCGGTCAGCCCGGCCAGTCCCAGCCCCAGCGCGGCCGGGTAAATGAGCACCAGCACCCATGACCCCCAAGACATGGCCGACGTGGGTCGGAACGCCGCGTAGAACCGCCACACGTGCAACTTGTACTCCAAGTCCAACAGCAACGCGAACATGCCCACCGACAGCAGCACCACGGCCAGGAACGGCGACCACCGCAACACGCGGCTCCGCTCCGAACGGCCGCCGCTCTGCAAGGCCTGCAACGCGGTGAAAACCAAGAGCCCGGCGACCAGCCCGCCCAAAAACAGGTAGACCGCGACTTCCCAACCCCAAATGTGCAACTGCGGGTCAACCAGGTGACTGTGACGTGCAACGGTCACTTCGGTCATGTCCGTTCGCTCCTTTGTCAACGCGACGTTTCAACGCACCTTGCGACGCGCCGACGCACTTGCCGGTGGCTGGCCGCCGGTGGCCCGGCAGCGTTGGGCCGCTGCCTGAGGGCCGGACAGTGGCCGCCGCGTTCCGCCGACCGACGGGCTCGCCAGCTCAACTGCACCCGCCGGACTTTCGCCTGGGCGGCGGCACGAACTTGCGGTTAGTCTTCGGTGGAGGCGGAGCCTTGACGCCCGTCACCGCGGCGTGCAACCCGGCCCGAAACCGGTACGCCTCCAGCTGCTCCGGCGAGGCGTCCGGCGCCGGCGGTTTGGGCGTTTCGAGTGCAAACCGCCGCCACGCGGGAAAACCGCCTTTCAAAAGGAAGACGCGTCCGCGGTACTGGTGCACGACGTCCGGCAGGTCCCGCTCCGACAGACTCGCGTCGCCGACCAGCACCAGGTCCTTGACCCCGGGGCTGTACTGCAGCCCGAGCTCGGTCAGCTCTTCCAAGTCCGCGCGCTCGGACCCGGGAATCCGTTTGGCCTGGAATTCGGCCTCGGGACGCACGTCGACAATCCACAGCTTCCAGGGCTGCTCGACCAGCCGACGAGCGAACGTCTCGACGTCCAGAAGCTGCACGGAGTGGGCTCGGGCTGCCCGAGCGGTGGGCCGACCGAACGGCACGGCCAGCACGAGCAACGCCACCAGTGCTCCCAGTCCGAACCAGGCGAACGTCAGCCGACGTCCCGAGGGTTCGTTTGCGCTGGGAGCGTCCTCCGGCACGGTCAAGCCGAACCAGCTTGCCGCTCGCCGCTCAACCCACTCCGCTCCCAGAAAACACGCAACCGCTCCGGCCGCGACGCCCGCCGCCAACACAAACGCCGGCACTCCCAGCAGGTCGAACAAGAACACCTGCCCGGCGTGGCCGCTCAGGTAAAACTTCTCCACCAGCGGGTACGCTTCGCCAAACAACACCGAGCCCACGACCACGCCCAGGAACGTCAACAGTCCGTCCACGTGTCCGCTCGCAGCCGACACCAGCGACGTTCCCGGACAGTAACCCGACAGAATGAACCCCACGCCCAGCAAGGCTCCGCCGAACAGCATGGGCCACCAGTAGGTGTCGCTAATGGCCGTCTGAGCCAAGCTGCGTAGGTCCACCCAGCCAAGCCCTTGCAACACGACCACGCCCAGCATGGCCGTCACAATGGCCGTGAACATGACTTTGAAGACGGTCATGTCGTGGAGGTAGAACTGAGCGGCCAGCTTGGTCGCTCGGCCAAACCCAGCTCGCTCCAACACGAACCCGAACCAGAAGCCAATCAGCACGGCGACGGCCAGGCCAGCCTCACCCGACAGCGACTCCAGCGGAAACTTCATGTCCACTGCCTCCTGACAAAGTAGGCCAACGCGTACGCTCCGGCAAAAATGGCCAGCATGAAGAGCCAGCTTCCGGCCGACAGCAACGCTCCCCCGCTCAACGCCTGCCCCGACGTGCAGCCACGTCCGAAACGAGCGGCCACACCCATGAGTGCTCCGCCAACAAAGGCAAAGACCAGACGCGTCCGCACCGAACCCCGCGGCCCTCGAATCACCTCCCGTTTCACTCGCCCGGCCAGGTACGCGCTGGTCAACGCACCCAGGAACATGCCCAGCAACTCAAAGACGAAGTAGTTGTGAAGCACCGAGCGTTCTTCAAAGAAGTGGGCGAGGTAGCCGTTCGAGTGGACGTGGGTTGGCGCGACCAGGCTGACCACAAACAGGCCCAGTCGGTTCGCCGGCCCGGACGCTCCCAGTCCGCGCCCGACCAAAAGAAACGACGCTAGGAGCACAAGCCCCAGCGCCACGCCCGCCAGGTACGGGTTCCAAAACCGAGTTTGCGACCGCTCGTTCGCGTTCATTCGACTGCTCTCCTTTGTCCAACCGCCGAGCGAAACGGCTTCTGAATTTCGTCTGCACCGTGCCACGGCGGGTCTGTTACAGGCGAAGTTGCCGCCGACCGCCGTTCGTCGTTCGCACGTGGCGCTTCCGAACGACCCACGCGCCGCCGGGTTTGGTCAGGTTCGCCAGTCCGCGTCCTCCGCCTACACCGAGGAGAAGCCGAAGCTGGGGCGAAGCCGGCCGACCGTCCGAACGCGTCGCAGCTACAGCAGGAAGAACACGTTCGGACCTTGCCCCAGCTCCGGCTTCAAGACCTTGTAGCGTCGTCCACGCAATGGACGACGCACCTCGCTCTGCGGGTCCGACAGGTCGCCGAAGGTCAGCGCCCGCGTTGGACAAATGCTGACGCACGCCGGCTGCTCTCCCTTCCGCACGCGGTGCAGGCAGAACGTGCACTTGTCGACGAACCCGTCCGGGTGGACGTAACGAGCTCCGTACGCACACGCTCCCATGCAGGCCTTGCAGCCGGTGCACTTGTCGTGGTCGACAGCGACAATGCCGCCGTCCGTCACGTGGCTGGCTCCGGTCGGACACACCCAGACGCACGGCGGGTTGTCGCAGTGGTTGCACCGCTCCGAGCGAATCTCTTGCGTCAGCGCCGGGAACACGCCGCGAGTTTCCGTCACGACCCAGTCGCGGAAGCCGTCCTCCGGCACTCGGTTCTCGGCCTTGCACGCCAACACACACGCGTTGCAGCCAACGCACCGGACGGTGTCGACCGTCATGCCGTACCGTGGTTTGTTCATCCGACTTCCTCCGCTGGCTCAACGCTCACGAAGTTCACGTTCATGCCCGTGCCGCCCATGATTGGGTCGGTCTTGTAGCGAGTAATGAGGTTTGAGTCGGAGGCGCCGCGGCCGCGTGCAAACCGCAACCCCTTTGCGGTGTGTCCGAACCCGTGAACGAGGAACACGCAGTCGCCGCGGATTCGTTGAGTCAGACGCAACCGCACCGGCTCGGACCGCACACCGTCCTGATTGACCAACACGACGCGGTCGCCCGTCTTGGGCTCACGGCCAGCGAATTGCGGCAACGAACGGAGTGCGTCGGCGTTGACCCACACCTCGTTCTCGTCGTAGACCTGCGACAGGAAACGGTTGTTCGTCGTGCGGCCGAAGGTGTGGACGGGAGCCCGACCGGTCAGCAGGCGGAACAGTCCCGGCGGCGGCTCTTCCGGCGGCGTGTACTCCGGCAACGGGTGAAAGCCCGCCGAAGCCAACACCTCTGAGTAGAGTTCAATCTTGCCACTGGGAGTGTTGAACCGCAGCTCCAATCCTTCTTCCTCGCACACCGGAACCCGCTTGCCCAACACCACTCCCTTGGCCTTCAGCTCCTCGCAGTCCAACCCCGCCGCACGGACGCGGTAGCGAGCGTACTCCTCGCTGTCTTTCCACGGGAAGTAGTCCGCCAGGCCCAAACGCAGTGCCAGCTCGCGAGCAATCCACCAGCCGGGCTTCGAGTCGTACAGCGGCTCGACCACCTTCTGCCGCACCGCGACGAAAGGCTGTTTGTAGGCGGGAGCCCAAATGTCGTCGCACCGCTCCAAGTACGTGCACTCCGGCAACACCACGTCGCTCCAGCCGCAAATCTCGCTGGGCAACACGTCAATGGAAACAATGAAGTCCAACGCCTGAATGGCCTGCACCGTCTCCTTCGGGTTCGGCAGCGACTGCAGCAGATTCGTGCCGTAAACCATCCAGCCGTGAAGCTGGTAGGGCGTCTTGCCGGGAATCGTGGCGTCGCACAAGCCCGACGCCAATGTCTCGTCGGCCAGCGGGTAGAGACTCTCCGGACGGTCCGCCTTGTACTTGGGCTTGTACGTGTAGCGCGTGTAGGGGAAGTCGGGAACCTCCAGGCGAGAGGGAATCAAGTACCCACCGCGCCGGCCCCAACTGCCCAACAGAGCGGCCAGAATGGCCATGGCCCGAGCTCGCTGAGTGTCGTCGCCGTACCACGTCGTCCGACGACCGGGATGAATCAGCGAGGCCGGCCGAAAACCGGCAATGAACCGAGCCGTCTCGACAATCAGCTCGGGACGAATCCCCGTAATGGCGTACGCCCACTCGGGCGTCTTGTCCTGCACATGCTGAGCCAGCTTGTCGAAGCCCGTCGCGTACTTCTGAATGTAGTCGCCGTCGTACCGCTTCTCGCGAATCAAGACGTGCATCCAGGCCAGCAGAAGAGCAATGTCGGTGCCCGGCTTGATCGGCAACCAGTACCGAGCCTTTCCGGCGACGGTCGAGAACCGCGGGTCAACGACCACCAGTTGACAGCCGCGTCCCAACGCCTCGGCCAGCTCCTGCACCTGCGTGTTGTGCATGTTCTCGCCCAGGTGCGAGCCGATCAGAACCAGACAGCGTGCGTTTTCAATGTCAATGGCCTCGGGAGAGCCGACGCCGTCGCCAAAGGTCAGAAAGTAACCCACCTCGCGCGGCCCGCGGCACTGGGCGTACGAGGGAGCGGCAATGTTGTTGCTTCCGTACGCCCTCAGCAAATGCTTGAACCAACTGCCGCCGTGGCCGTGCGTGAAAAGAGCAAAGGCTTCCGGACCGTACTTGTCGCGAATCTTCAGCATGTTTTCCGCGACAATGTCCAAGGCTTTCTCCCAAGACACTTCCTCAAAAGCTTCGCCGCCGCGTTTCTTGACGCGAACCAGCGGCTTCTTCAGCCGGTCGGGGTCGTAGAGCAAACCAATTCCGCCGGTTCCGCGAGGACAGAGACGGCCACGAGACAGTGGATGAGCGGGGTTGCCCACGAGCTTGGTAACGCGCCCGTTCTTGACGTGGGCCAACACGCCGCACTTCCAGAAACACATTTCGCAGAACGTCGGAACGACGCGGTCGCCGTCGGTCTGAGGATCGTCGACCTCGGACGCGTCCAAACCCCACCACTGGGTCGTCAACCCGGAAGCCAACGCCGCCGCTCCAGCCGTGCCCGCACCAATCCGAATGAATTCCCGTCGTGTAATGGCCATTTTGCTGCCCCGTTTTCGACAAACCTTCGGACAAGGTGCTGTGGTCAAGAGCCGCCGAGCGGCGCCAGCGGCAAGCCCTCGTCGCCAGCGTTCGGCTCTGCCTGCATCTCGACGCCCGCCGCGCACCGGCCTCGCCGTCCATTGGGAAGACGCGACGGCTCGCCAAGTGCCGTAGCAGCCGAAGCCAGTCGCGAGCGGCCGTCGTTTCGTGCGACCAGTTCGGTCTGGCTGAACTGGCTGCTCGCGCCGCCCCCTCGCCGCGCAGAACGAGCGGGGGGCGAAAAACGGAGCGTTGTGACAAGCCGCGCCCGCTGAGCGGCCCCCGTGAATCGCCGCGGTCTTCCTGCCGCAGCGCTTTCCCTGGCCGAACACCCTGTGGTGGTGACGAGGAGTCCCGCCAGAGCTCGCTACCACAGAGTCACCAGAGGCGTGGTTGGTTACAAGGATATGTCAAAAACTGAATCCAGTTTTTCCGACGTCGCTGGCTCGTGGCGGACCGGCCCCACGACGACTACTCGCCGCGGGACCGGTCGCCAAAAGTCGTTGTCGCGTCGCACCTTAGGTCGAGCGAGCCGCACGCGGCCGTCGGGGCTCGACTGACGGCGGCTTGAGGTGGGCTTTCGGCCGTGCGTCTGGGAGGCTGTCCGCGAGCTCGCGGCGCCACGGCGGGTCGACAGACCGTCGGGCGAGGAGGGCAGGGGGCACGTCGAAAAGCGAAAGCGGAGAGCGGCTCAAAGCCGCTGGTGCGCCCAGCGAGTTGTCAGCCGCTCCGACCCAGGCAGCGCCGACGAGCGGTGAGGCGACTCGGCCGCCAAGGGGAGCTGTCCGGCAACCAAGAGGGACTGACGCAGACCACGCGGCAACGACGGGCCGCCGCTGGGGCAGTCACGGGGTGACGTGGACCGGCAAAGCAACCGTCAAAGCCCACAGTTCGCCCCGGCTGTCGGATTTGCTTGCGCCGGAAGCGGCGGCCTCGCCGTCACTGGCTTGGCTGCTCCTCTCAGTCGCCGCCGACGCCGGGTTCTCGCCTTTTGGCTGTCGCCGCTTCGGTCCGCCCGCCCGCTCGGGCCGCAAAACGTAGTACACCTCGACGTGGTACGTGTACAGACCGGACTGGGTGGACGAGGTCCGTACGACGAAACGAATGGGACGCTCCTGACCAGGAGCGACGGTCAGCGGAAATTCACTGACCGCTCGCACGCCTCAGCACGGCGCCGTCGAAATGATCTCGATTGGAACCGAACCGACGTTGCGAAACTGCAGCGACACAGTGGCGTTGCGGCCTGCTTTTCCTCCTTGCTGCGTCGTGGAAACCACCACCAGCCGGTGGCCTTGCAAGTAAGACCACGCATTGCTGAGCGAGCCGAGCCACCAGGCAAGACCCGCCAAGACAACGGCTTCGCCGCCGAGGAACACTGCAGCCGTGACAAAAACGACTCGTTGCAACCAGTACATCCAGTCGCGAGCAACCGCAGGCTGTTGACCGTCCGTCATGGTTTCCTCCTCCCATTTTCGAACCGCCACCCTGACCAGCGCCCCAGGCGCCGCACGGCTGGAATCAAGCAGCTCCGCCGTCGAACTACAGTGTCGGCCTGTCGAGACGCCTGCGTGCCTTCACCGGCCGGGCACGCCAGCCTAGCATAGCTCCCGGGCCGCTGTCTGCTCGCCAGACACACTCGCAAGGCCGATGCTTTCAAAAGACCGCAGACGGCCTGTTGAACGAAGCAACCGCGATCCGAGCCGCACGCGGTGCAGATGCTCCAGCCACTCGCCGATTCTGCCATCGATCGACTCGAATAGCAATCCCACGGTGTCGGAAGCACCGTTTCGAACCCTTGTGCGTCGCCGGCCAACCTACCAACGGCGGAGGTAGCTCTAGTCAAGGGCTCCGCGCTTGCCGTGCCGCTGGATGCTGCGTCGGAGGACCACGCTCCGTCGTGGCCGCGACTGGTTCGGAATTCGGGACGCGACGCAGCTCGCCTTTCCAGAAAAAGCCGCGAACGTTCTTCGCGGTTGGGAACCGACGAGGCCTACCGAATCCGGCAGACCAGTACCCGGAGGGCGTCTGCATGACATGATTCGACCGCGAGACCCTCCAGGCTCGATCGGTAGGTGTCTAAATGACTGTTACTATGAGCGCATACGCACAGTATGCCTCCTCAATGTCGCCAAGACTGAATGCGGTGAGGTTCGAGCAAGAGCTGGCACGGGTCTCAGTAGAAACGTGTAGTACTGGGAGCCTCGGTGTGCGACTGCTGTTGACCCGGTCGATTTCGGCGATTCCGCTTTCGATTCCCACGACGCACCGCGAGGCAGCGTCGTGCAAGTGGCGAGATTGGGCTACCCAATTGTTTCGTCCGAGAAACCACTCGTCGGCGGAACACAGCCAAGGTACCACGGCGTCGATCGACTGCCGCCAGTGGTACCACGCTTCGCATTCGAACTCGGTGTACCGAAACTGGCCGCGTCTTGTACCGAAGCTAGTGCTGCGTCACAGCGAAAAATCGGCACTCAGTCGATTGTGGCGCAACTGTCTCGGCAGCCGCCAACAAGAAGTTTCCTCTCCCGCTCGCGGGAAAAAGCGGCGAACGGTTGAACTTGGTCGTCGTGCATTGGGCCGTCCTCTCTGGCAAGGCCAGTCCCGTCGACGACTCCAAGAGCCAGCGCGCCGCCCCGGCAGGACCGCACCGGTCACCAAACACTGGCCGACGCGGCCACCGCGAGACGGTCCGGCGGCCGGACCCACAACGTGAGTCTTTCTGCCGTCGGTTGTTTGTACCAAACCGACTCGACCTTCACACTCGCGTCGACACCACACCGCCCGTTTGACTCGCTCGACCGGGACAACTAAAGTTTTTTTCCCACAGGCGACCGAATGCAAATTGGAGCGGCCCGCAAGAGGAAGCAGGCTGTGGCGGTTGCGGGACCGCGGCCTAGGCGGCTTGCTGGGGTGGAGCCATCGAACTTGGAAGGCCGAGTTTTTCAGTAGCGCAGACGTGAGCGGAGGCAGGAACGGGACCGCGGACTGAGTGCCCGCTCGACGCGACGCGGCTGCCAATGCGGGCCGAGACAAGACGGCGACGACACGGCCTTGTGGGAGCGTAAGCGGATCTGGTGACCGCCCTGGGCTTCAAACCCAGTGTGGCTCCTGAGAAGGAGCCAGGTGGGTTCGATTCCCATCCGCTCCCGCTTGCTTTCTCGCAAACTCTGGCACGTTGTCGC
>CAYSAG010000167.1:0-11202 GCA_964428935.1 uncultured Planctomycetaceae bacterium
TCCTTTTGCTCGAAGAACCACGCGACCAGCCGGACCGGTCGGTGCTGGCCGTCCAGTCGTCGCCAAGAAACCTCGACCGTCACCCGTTTGGCCCGCGGCGTTTGGTCCACCAGCTCGACGGTCACGTTCAGTCGGCCGTCGGGAAGGTGGGTTCGAGCGGCGGGGGAGAGGCCGCCGGCCGTCAGCCGCTCGGCGGTCAACTGGTCCCACGGCAAGAGCAGTGCCTTCTCCAGCACGTTCGAAGCTTCCTGCACGGCCAGTTGGTGGAGGCGTGCCTCGGCCCGGAGAGCCCCCGTTCGACTCACCACCGGCACGGCCACGGCGAACAGCAACGCAAGAATGACACAGGCGGTGACGACGTCCACGGTCACGAACCCGCGGAACCGCCGGACCGAACCGGAAGCCGCAGCAGCCGAGGGCTGCTCGTCCTCTCGCACCCGTCGTTTTTTCTTCCAGCCCGTGTGTCGCATTCTCGTTCCTTTCCCAGTCAGGACGGTGTGGCCGCCCCAGTCAGGACCGTGTGGCCGGGGTCGGCGGCCGAGGCCGACACAGGTCGGCCGCTAGGTCGACACCGCCACCGACTTCAGCACGGCCAGCAGGAGCTGCAACACGCCGACGGCCACCAAACCGACGGCGACCGCCAGCACGCCCACGGCGACCGGCCGTAGCAGCTCGAGCAGCCGTTGAGCCCGCTCGGCCTGCTTTTCTTCGATTTGGTCGGCCAGCGCGTCCAACGCCCACGGCAGGTTCCCGGCCTTCTGGGCCGACGTCAGAACGCCGACTTGGTCCTCGTCGAGCAGCCCGGTGTGAGCCATGGCTTGCCAGCAATCGGTTCCCGAGCGAGCTTGCCGCGAGACACGAGCCAACCTCCGTTTCAGCCGTCCCGGTTCGACGGTCTGAACCAGCACGCTCAGACCGTCGAGCAGCGACCGGCCGCGTCGCACCAGTCGGGCCAGGGTGCGGAGCACTTCGGGCATTTCCGTGCGCTGCTTCAGTCGGTCCAGCACCGGCCAGCGGCCACGTCCCAGCAGGACGACCAGCACCACCAACAGCGCCGCCAGCCAGAAAATTCCCTGACCCCACTTGACCAGGAAGTCCGCCGCGTCGAAGTAGAGAGACACGCCCCGCCCGGCCACCTCCGACGTCACCCCGAAGTCTTCGTAGATTTTTTTCAGCTTGGGCACGACGAAGTACGCCAAGAAATCCAACTGCACCAGAATGACCAGACCGACTCCAAGGACGTAGAAGAGCAGCACGGAGCCTCGCGGCGTGGCGAGCGACGCGGGCCGAACCTGTTCGACCAGGCTCGCCAGGGCGTCGGACAGGGCCTCGCCGGTGGTTCCCGTTTTCTCGCCGGCGCGGACGGCCAGCACGACCCAACTCGGCAACAGGCCGTGGTGCTGCTGCAAGGCTTCGCTCAGCGGCACACCTTCCCGCAAGGTGTCCGCAAACGACCGCAGTCGCTCGGCGTAGTGAAGAGCTTGCGGAGCCAGCAAAATTCGCCAGGGCCGCCACGGGGTGAACAGCCCCCAGGTTTGGGCCTCGGCGTGAGCTTCGATTTCCTCCGGAAGCGACAGCCCTCGCCGCGCGGCCACGCTCACAACTGTCAGCAGTTGCAGTTGACGGACGGCTCCGCGTTCGCCCGCCGTCAACAAGAACTCGGTCGCGACCACAAACACAAGGAACAAGGCCAAGACCACGGCCACGGCAGCGACCCCGCCGCTGAGCGCCGTCGGCACGACGAACAGTCCGACGACCAGGTAGCTCCACAAGACGAAAGCCGCCACACGGTTCAGGACCCTCAGCCGCTGTCCCAGCCGGACCGTCTCGTCGGCCGACAACTGCCGCCCCACGCACTGTGCCACCAGCAGCAGCAAGACGCCCGACACGCCCAGCAAAATTGCGGCACTCAGCCCCAGACCGGCCCACAACACGCGTTTCTCCAGCAGCAGTCCGGCCGCTCCGAGAACCAACGAGGCACAGCCGACTGCCAGACTGGCCGCGCCGGCCGTCAGCAGCGTTTTCCGCAGCGCCGGGTCTGGCTGCTCGTGCCCACCGTCCCGCAACCGGCGAACGGCCTCGAGCATGAGCACCGCCAGCGCAGCGGGGAAAACCACCAACAGCACCAGTCCGGTGAACACGAAAGGAGCGGTCCAGTTCATGTCGGTCGTTCCACGTTGTCGCTGTTTGAGTCCGGCAGGCCGCGGCTTTTTCTTGACTTTTGCGCTGTCCGGCGGTCTGCGACTGCACCGTGCCGTGGTCGGCGGCCGTTCGGCGAGCCGAACGTCGGCCGACGCCCGCGGTTCCTCTCAAGTCAGCTCGTTCAGAACCTTAATGAGCGGCAGGAACACGCCCAACACCACGAAACCCACGAACAAACCAATCAACACCACCAGGCAAGGCCCCAGGGCGACGGAAGCGGCCGAGGCACGCAGGCCGGCCTGGCGGGAGTACAGGTCGGCCAGGCCGCTCAACAGGTCGCTCAGCATTTCCGGCTCCTGCCAATGTTGCAGCGCCCGGCGGACGTGCGGCGGCAAGTCGCTCTGCGCGGCCGCTTGGTCCAACGACACCCCTTTCTCGACGGCGTCGGCCAGTCGCCGGCACTCGTGGCTGAGCAGCGGGTCGTTGGGCAGGACGGCGGCTGTTTGTCGGAGGGCCTCGGGAAGCGGCAGTTGCCGACGCAGCAGAATGGACAGCGTTCGGCAAAACCGGCCCAGACACGCCGCTTCTCGCATTGGCCCCACCAGCGGCAACACCCGGAACAGACGCTCGACGGCCGGTGCCGTGGCCGGCCAGCGTCGCAGAAACGGCACCAACGCGACCACCCCGACCAGCAGGGCCAGCAGCAGGTGCCAGTACCGCACCAGCAGGTCCGACAAAGCGACGAGGCCCACGGTCGCCAAAGGCAGCTCAACTCCGAAGTCCTGGAAAATGTCCTTGAAGTCCTGCACGACGTACACGGCGACGAAGCAGACCACCAGGGCGGCGACCGTCAGGACGGCAGCGGCGTACCACAGGAAAGGGGTCACCACGTCGCGCAGCCGACGCTGCTCGGCCAATTCGTCCACGGCTTCTTTCAGCGCCCACTCGAGGTCGCCGGTCCGGAGGCCTAGGTTGAGAGCCAGGCTCAGGTTGTCGGGCAGTCGTTCTCGGCACGCTTCCAGCACCTCGCGCACGTCCTGGCCGGCGCGAAGCTGTTGGGCGGCCTGTCGGAGCGTCCGACGCAACCGACGGGACGACCCCTCCTCGCTGGCCGCCAGCAACAGCACGTGCAGCGGCAGCGACGTCGAAGAGGTTTGGCTCTTCTCCGGCAGTTCGTTCATGAGTGTCGAGCCTCCAACTGACGGTCCGCGGTGGCCTCTCACACCCGGCCCGCAGCGACGAAACCTCGCAACAGCTCCACCAACGGCACGAAGACCGACAGCACGTAGACGAGCACGGCGGTGCCGCCGACGAACACCACGGCCAGCAGCGGGACGAGCAACTTGAACCGCGTCGCTTTCCGAAGGGCCCGTTGCCGGAAAATCCGAGCCGCTTCGCGCAGACCGCCGACCAGAGCGGCTTGGTCGGTGCCGGCCGAGACCAAAAGCTCACGAACCAAAGGCGGGAGCGACGGCGTCGCTGCAACGGCTTGCTCCACCGGCTGACCCGCTCGCAAGGACAAAGCGGCGGCCTGCGTTCCTTGGGCCAGCGGCTCGCTGCCCGCCGCCGCTCCCGCCAACTCCAACGCCTCCGGCAGCGGCGTTTCCTGCTCCACCAACAGCGCCACCAGCTCGGCAAAGTTCGCTTGCAACTGGTCGGACACGCCTGGCAACCACACCGCACCGAAAGCCGTCCACTGCCCGTTCCCCTCCAATGCCGACTGGGCCGCCCGATTCCACCAAAACCACGCTCCCGCCACCGCCAACGGAACCAGCGGCCCCCAGAGTGGCAGCCAGTCGTTCAGCACCACCAGCGCACGCAGCCAACCGGCTGGTTCGCGGCCGAACGCCGCGTCGGTGGCGACCAGCTCGGGCACGAAGTAGAAGCACAGTCCAACGAACAACACGTAAGCCACCGCGAAGACCGCCACGGGGTAAATTAGTGCAGTGTTGACGCGTCGACGCAATTGGTCGGCCGAACGAGCCAGCTCGGCCAGCCGTTCCAACGCCGTCGCCAACCGGCCGCTGCGAAGGCCTGCTTCCACCGTGGCTCGGTAAATGGGCGGCAAAACGTCCCCTTCGGCACGCACGGCGTCGAGCAACGACATTCCCTGGCCGACTCGCGCCGCAAGCCGCTCAGTCAGCTCGGCCAACGTGCGGGGACGTCCCGGCTGGTCTGTTCGCAGTCCCAGCGTCAACGGCAGGCCCGCTCGTGTCAGCCACGCCAGCTCTTCGTTCAGCGCCGCCAGTTGCTCCAGCGTCACCCGACGCCCGGGCTTGTCGACTGCCCCGTCCGCAGTACTCATGGGTGCTTTTGCCTTTTTGAAGTGAAAGCTGGCTCCTTGCAGCCGAAAGCTGGCTCGCTCGACGACAGGCCGCCAGCAGGAACGCGCGTGGAGCCGGCTACGTTGCGTTGGCCAAGGCCGGCCGCCGCGTCTTGGCCTGTCGCGAGCCTCGTCACCTCAGACCCATGACCCGTCGCACCTCGGCCGGACTGGTCACGCCCGCCTCGACCAACTGACACGCGTGCTCCCAGCGGGAGGTCATGCCGGCCTGCGCCGCCAGCTCTTCGATTTCCGCCTCGTCCCGTTTCGACAGAATCTTCCGGCCCAGTCCCTTCAGGTCCGGCTCCAACAGCTCCGCCACCACCACCCGGCCGACGTAGCCCGTGCCTTGGCACCGGTCGCAGCCGACCGGCACGAACGCCCGTTGGACGTCCAGTCCCAGGCGAGCGTCGGGGTCGGTCGTCTCCCGGGCACACTGGCACAGCCGCCGCAACAGCCGCTGCGACAAAATGCCCAAGACGCCGCTGCGGAGCAGGTAGGGTTCGATTCCCATGTCCGAAAGACGGCTAATGGCCGCGGCCGCGCTGCCGGCGTGAAAGGTCGTTAGGACCAGGTGGCCGGTCAGAGCCGCTTGAAAGACCGTTTCGGCCGTCACCGGGTCGCGAATTTCGCCCACCAGAATGACGTCCGGGTCTTGCCGCAGCAGCGACTTCAACCCCGTGTGGTAGTCGAAGCCCGCCGACGGCTTGATTTGCGACTGGGCGACCCCGTCAATGACGGCTTCAATGGGGTCTTCCAACGTGACTAGACTCCGCTCGCCGCCGAATTTGTTTACCAATTCGCGCAGGCAGGCGTAGATGGTCGTCGTTTTTCCGCTGCCGGCCGGGCCGGTCACCAAGAACACCCCACCCCACTCGAGCAGAATTCGCCGAATGGCCTCCAGAATGAAGTCCGGCAAGCCCAGGTCGTCGAGGTAGCGGAAGCGGCCGGAGCCGACAAACAGACGCACGACCGCCTTTTCCCCGAAGAGCGTCGGAAACGTGCTGACCCGCATTTCGACGTCGTCGTGGACCGAGCGGATTCGCCCTTCCTGCGGGACGTCGGTTCGGTAAGTCAAGAGCTCGGCCAACACCTTCAGCCGCGTCACCACGTTCGTCGCCAGCTCCTTCGGCAGCTCCGCCACCGGGTGCAGAACACCGTCCAAACGCATGGAAACCTGCAGACACCGCTCGGTCGGCACCAGGTGGACGTCGCTCGCTCCCAACTGCTTGGCCGACGTGAGCAGCTCGTCGACCAGCGGCGAGACGTCGGGAAGCTTCTGCTGCCGAACCTGCTCCACCAGCGGACGCAACCGTTCCGAAATCGAAAGCGACATGCTCGTGCCCCTTTCCAGCACATTCGGCCTGCTCGAGCGGCCGAAGAAGGGAAGCGAAGAACCGCCGGCGACGCGGCAAACAACGTTGCTGAAATTTGACCGCACCTATGCTACATTGGTGGCAGGCAATTTACAGCCGAACGGGTGCGGGTGTGCGCAGTCTGCTCGCACGGCTTTCCTGAATTGCGACGGCTCGGTTGTTCGTGGCGGGTTCGTGCCGGCCGCAGTCGGTTCGCGCTGAAGCCGGGTCGCGCCGGCACGGGCCGCAGCGAGTGACTCGGTCGCCGCAAGGGCCTCGTTTTCAAACGAACGGTGCACCGATGGAGGACTGGATTGTCTACTGCCCGTCGTGCAACAGTCCACTTCTAAGCGACACGATTCAGTGTCCTCACTGCGAGCACGTCTTGAAGCCGGAAATGATGAAAGAGATTCCGGCCGTGCAGTTGCACAGCGAGCAAGACGACGAAGAAGAAACGATTCCGTGTCCGGACTGCGGCGAGAAGGTGCGGAAGGAGCTGGTGCGGTGCTGGCAGTGCGGAGCCTTCCTTCGCCCGGAAATTGCTCAGACGTACCAGAAAATGCAAGCCGCTCAGGCTCAGACGCTGACTCCGCCTGCCGACGCCGAGACGGGGGCCGACGAAAGTGACGTGGTGCCGGTCGAGCCGCCGGCTGGTCAGTCGTCGGGCGGAGGCTTCGAGCTGGCGACACCAACGGCAGCGCCGCAACAGCCCGCCCCGCCTCAACCCACCGCCGCAGGCCAGACCACACCGGCGGCGCCGGCTCCCGCCTCGGCGGACACTGTGGCTGCGGCCACTGCCGAGGAACAACCGGCCGGCGCAGCAGCCGAGCCGCAGACGTACGCCGTTCAGCCGGCTTCACCGCCGCCGGGCGCGACGGCCCAGCCGTCCACCGGGACGCCAGTTGCCGGCTCCGAGCCGGCGTCCGCTGCTCCAACTGCAGCCTCCACCGACGCCGCGGCCGCTGCGGCTCCGCCCTCGTCCGCGGAGGCTCCGCCCGAGGGGGCTCCAGCCACTCCAGACCAGCCCGCGGCGGAACCGGCAGCGGCTGGCCAGGCGGCCGAGCCAGCTCCTTCGGACCAAGCTGCGGCCCAAACGCCCGCCGGAGAAGGCGACGTCCCGCACTCGGTGGCAACCGGCGGCGACGCGCTGCTGAACATTGCCATGCAGGAGGAGCGGGAGGCAGAGCTGCGTCGGAAGGCTCGCGGCCAGCGACGGGCCGGTCGTCGAACCTTACGCGGCGGCTTCATCATTTTCTGTCCCAACGGCCACCAGATTGAGGTGCAGGAGCGGCACCGGGGAATGACGGGCCGTTGCCCGCGCTGCCGGGCCTTGTTCATTGTGCCGCTGGCCGAGTGGCAAGAACGGAAAAAGGAAGAAAAAGAACCGGAAGCGGCTGCCGCCGAGCAGGCGGCCCCCAAACCCACGGGCGAGTACGTGGCTTGGCTCCAGGATGTCCACATTCACCGCGTCGACCCGCAAAAACTGAAGCTCAAGCCCGGTAGTTTGCAGGACGTGTTCGAAACGGTCGACGTGGGCTTCGCCAAAGACAAGCTGACGCTGGTGCGTCTGGTCAAGAAGGGCGGACTTTTCGGGGCGGCCGAGAAGAAAAAGCCCGAGGTGCGCGAAGCCATGCTGCAGGGACTGGCCGAAGGCAAGTCGCTGGACGACCTGCCGGTTGGGGAACACTACTCGTTGACGGCCGAGCAGATTCGCGAGCTGGCGGTGGTCCAGCCGGCTCCGTACCCGCACGAGTCCATGTTCGCCGGCATTCCGGTTTTCGGCGAAGGACGAATTGCGGTCCGCTTGCCGCAGCCGGAAGGGCAGTCGGAGCTCATGTTCGCTTCGTTCGCGTTGTCCGAGTTTCGGCAGTTCTCGCGACAGTTGGACGAGCTGTACGGCATTCGCGACTTCGGGGCGGAGAGCGGCGTCCCGCTGGAGAACTCGATTGTCGAAGCCAAGTGCCACTACACCGACCACGTGATTCGCGCGGTCGACGACCCACAGTACTACCAGGCCGACCCGGCGTACAAGATCGAGCTGGCCGGGTGGCGCTGTCAGGGGTGCGGGTTGGTCGTCAGCGAGGACGCTCGCAAGAAGGAACGGATTGGCGGCAAAAGCGGCAAGGGAATTGCCAAGGCCAAGTGCCCGAAGTGTGGCAAGCCGTTCGGCTACCAGCCCCTCTACGCGCTGGCCGACGGGCCGGACGTCAACAAAGAGGAACAGTAGCGGCTCCAGTGCCGGGCCGTGGGTGACAGCACCAGGAGCGGCGTTGTGGCCGGGCTGGTTGAGCTCAGCCGGACCGACCGGACAGCCAACAAGCGGCACGGACACGGCGGGCAGATTGTTTGTGGCCCGTCCGGGTGAGGCTCGGGGCCGGGCGGGTCATCCGAGCGGCGCGGTTGCGTCTGTGCCGTTCGGGTCCCGTCGCGGCCGGGACGTCAGTTGTTCGAGCGGACGGCGGCTCGAGGACCGGTTGGCCGCAGTTCTTGTAGGCCAAGTGTCGGAAGTGGGCATTCCAAGTTCGCTTTTTTTCGGCCGCGGCAGGTCTTCCGGTTGGGCAATGCAGGGAACCGTCGCTGAGTTGTCGGCTGCAGGGCAGTCGTATCCTTTTTTCCGCGAAAGGGTTACGTCGTCCGAAGTTTCGGCGTCCGTTTCCGCCGTTTCCTTGACGGTGCAAAGGCATCGGGTAGAATTGACACGCTTTGTAACAGCAGGGAGGCCCGAAAAGTCTGGACAAACGTTGTCTTGCCAAGACGGCGACGCGGTCGACAGACCAAGCAGCTTCCACCCGAAATTGGCCGGACTGGGCAGCCAGCTTCCAAACTTCTCGCCTACCCACGGGGGCCTCGCGTGTCGTCGGTTGAATCGATCGAGTTCAAAGAGTTGGTTCGGTCACGAACCGACTTGGTGCGATTGATCGGCGAGAGTGTGGCGCTGACGCCTCGGAGCGGCGGGCGGGACTACGTGGGCCTCTGCCCGTTCCACGACGACCACAACCCTTCCTTTCACGTCTACCCCGAACGCCAGACGTACCGCTGCTGGGCGTGCAACGAAGGCGGGGACTGCTTCTCTTGGGTCATGCGGACCGAGAACGTTGGTTTTCCGGAAGCCTTGCGCATTCTGGCCGAACGGGCCAATTTGGAAATGCCGAAGCGCGGCGGGGCCAAGCCGGGCGGGGTGTCGAAGCCCGAGTTGTACGAGGTGCTGGCGTGGGCGGAGCGGGAGTTTCACCGGTGCTTGTTGACGGCTCCCGAGGCCGAGGCGGCTCGACGGTACTTGCTCCAAGACCGAGGTTTTACACTGGAGACAATCGAAAAATTCCGGCTCGGTTTTCACCCGCGTGACTGGGAGTGGCTGCTCCGACGGTCACGCGGTTTTTTTCGGCCCGAGCTGCTGCACGCCGCTCGGCTGGTGCGCGAACGGCGCGACGGAAGGGGTTTTCGCGACGATTTCGTTGGTCGGGTTCTGTTTCCCATTCGCGACGCTCAAGGCCGCACTGTTGCTTTTGGGGCACGCGTCCTGCCCGGCGACGGCGACGAGGCCGGACCGAAGTACGTGAACAGTCCCGAGAGCGTCCTTTTCAGCAAGGGCCGGCTTTTGTTCGGCTTGGACCTTGCCCGCGATGCCATTCGGCGGACCGGGCTGGTCGTGGTCATGGAGGGGTACACGGATTGCATCGTCGCTCACCAGTACGGCATTTCCAACGTGGTGGGCACCTTGGGGACGGCGCTGACCGACCAGCAGGCGGCCCTGCTGAAGCGGTGGGCCGAACGGGTGGTCTTGGTCTACGACGGCGACGTGGCGGGCCAGACCGCGGCGGAAAAGGCGCTGCCCCGCCTTTTGGCCTACGACATGGACCTGCGGCTGTTCACGTTGCCGGAGGGACAAGACCCGGCGGAGTTTTTGCAGGCCCGCGGAGCGGAAGCGTTCTGGAAGTTGGTCGAGGGGGCGGAGGAGGCGTTGGAGTACAAGTTTCGTCGAACGGTCGCCCGGTACGGGCTGGAAAGTGTTCGGGCTCGCGAGCGGGTCATGCTGGACGTGCTGGGGCTGCTGGCCGAGGCGCCTGGCCTGGCCGGCACGCCGCGCGAAGACGCTGTGCTGTCTCAGCTGGCCGCTCGGCTCATGGTTCCGGAACACAGTTTGCGAATCCACCTGCAGCAGGCTCGGTCTACGCGACGTGCTCCGGCACGACCCGCCGAGCCGGCTGGCTTGCAGCGGGACGAGGTGGCCCGACTGTTGAGCGGTCGGTTGTCGGCCGACGAGCGTCTGGAGTGCGACCTGCTGCAGCTCGTTCTGTCCGTGCCGGCCGTGTTTCCGGCGGTGCGTGAAGCGCTGACCGAGTCGGACTTTGACCAGCCGGCGTTGCGAGAGCTGTTTCGAGCGTGTTGCCGGGTGGCGGAGCAGGCGGGCGAGCCGTCGACGGACCGCGTGCTGACTTGGCTCGAGGACGCCGAGCTGAAGCGGCTCGTGGCGTGGTTGGACGCTCAAGCGGTCGAACTGGACTGGGCCGGGCGGGTGCGGCAGTCCGTCGACTCGCCGGCTGAGCTGTCCGAAGCTCCTTTGGTGAGAGGCTTGCTCGAGCGTTTTCGTTTGAGGCGAGAGCGACGTCGCCACGAGCGGCTGCGGGGCGAGTTGGCCCAACGGGTGCAACAAACAAACGGGCTGGACGAGCAGGCGAAGGAACTGCTTCGTCAAGCCGCCGAGTTTCACCAAAGGCGTGTCATTCACAAAGAGCCCTTGTCCTGATTCCTCGAAGTAGGGAAGGACTAGACCGTGCACAGACTAGACCCCGAACTGAACCGACTGATCGAGCTGGGCAAGAAGCAGGGGTACTTGACGTTCTCGCAGGTCAACGAGTACTTGCCCGACGAGGCCGTCAACCCGGAGAAGCTGGACAACCTGCTGATGTCCCTGGAGGAAGTCGGGCTGGACATTGTGGACGACGAGCAGCCGACGGCGAAGCCGAAGGAGAACGGCCGCAGTTCGGGCAAGTCGAAGGCAAAGAAGAAGGACCCGCTGGTCGACTCACTGGTCGAATCGTTGGGAGACCGGGAGCGGCGGATTGACGACCCGGTCCGAATGTACTTGACCCAAATGGGCGAGATTCCGCTGCTGACCCGGGAACAAGAAATTGCTCTGGCGAAAAAGATCGAGGTCACTCGGCGCCGGTTCCGCCGCAAGTTGCTGGAGAACGACTACGCGTTGCGCGCCGCAGTCGACATTCTGCGCAAGGTCCATTCGGGCGAGCTGCCTTTCGACCGCACGGTCAAGGTGGCCATGACCGAAGGGCTGCAGAAGCGCCAGATTTTGGGCCGGCTGCCGCACAACCTAGAGACGCTGGACAAGCTGCACGAACGGTACGTCGAGCTGTACTGCCAGAA
>CAYSAG010000168.1:0-11076 GCA_964428935.1 uncultured Planctomycetaceae bacterium
GAGACAGTTCCCCACAGTCGAGTGAGTCCCAACTTTTCGGCGTGACACAGCACTACCGCAAGATTGGTCGCTGCGTTGCTCGCGAGCCGCACTCACCCCGCGGCACGGCGAGCGGCGTACTGGTTGAGTTTGTTGTAGAGCGTCTTGAGCGCGATGCCCAGTTCGGCCGCAGTTTTCGGTTTGTCTCCCTTGTGCTTTTCGAGCACGTGGAGGATCACCTCCATCTCGATTTCGCGAAGCGTCTTGGGCCGGTCTGTCAGCACCACGCCGCCTGTCGGAACGGCGACCGGCTTGTTCGACGACCGGTGCACGCTGGCCGGCAGGTGTTCCGGCAGAATGGTTTGACCGCCGGACAGAATCACGGCGTGCTCGATTGCGTTGGCCAGCTCCCGCACGTTGCCAGGCCAGTCGTACTGCATCATGACTTCGATCGCCGCGGGTGAAATGATCTGCTCCGGGTCGACAGGCCGTCTGACGTGCCGCTTCACCAAATGACGAGCCAGCACGGGAATGTCTTCCACCCGTTCCCGCAGCGGCGGCAGGTGAATTTCGAACGTGTTCACACGGAAGAACAAGTCTTCGCGGAACGAGCCTTCTTCCACCATTTGCTGCAGGTTGCGGTTGGTTGCGCAGACGACCCGGACGTCGACGTGGAATGGCTCGTTCTCGCCCACGCGACGAATTTCGCCCGACTCCAGAAACCGGAGCAGCTTCACCTGCATTCCCTTGTCGAGTTCGCCCAACTCGTCTAGGAACAGCGTTCCGCCGTCTGCGACCTCGAACAACCCTTTCCGCGGCGAGTCTGCTCCGGTGAATGCGCCTTTTCGATGTCCGAAAAACTCGCTTTCGACCAGGGACTCGGGCAACGCACCGCAGTTGACCGGCACGAACGGCATTCTCGCCCGCTCGCTCAGCTCGTGAATGCAACGAGCCACCAGTTCCTTGCCCGTACCGGTCTCGCCTGAAATGAGAACGGTGGAATTAGTCGGAGCGACCTTCTCGATGAGCGACTTGACGTGACGCATCGGTGCGGACATGCCAACCAGCTCCGGAGCCCCCTCGGCCGCGCGAAGCCGGTTCTCCAGAGCCAGAGCTTTGTTTTTCAGCGTCTTCTTCTCCGCAATGCGCTGAAGGACGTTGGCAATGTCGAACAGCCGGCACGGTTTGGGCAGGAAGTCGTAGGCTCCGCAGCGAATGGCCCGGATCGCCTCTTCCATGTTGCCGTGGCCCGTGTGAATGACGACCTCGGTGTCTGGCGAAACAGCTTTGATCCGGTCGACCACCTGCCAGCCGTCCAGTCCGGGCATTCTCAGATCGACGATGGCGGCGTCGAACGTGCGGTGCTCCAATGCCTTGACCGCCTCTTCGCCGCTGCCACAGATGGTGACTTCGTGTCCCATCCGTGGCAGCTCAATGCGCATGACCTCGCGGATTGTTTCTTCGTCGTCGACGAACAACACCCTCAGTGACGGTTTCACCTGACTCAAGTCCCGCCTCCTTGCTGGACAAACACTGGCGGTGCTCCTTGCCGTTTCTCGAGCGGCCGCACCGTGCTCCTGTAACATTCACACAGCTCGCCGACGTGACAAGCTGGATGTCGGCGGTTCTTTGCCCGGAGTCGTCGTTTCGGCCGTGTTGGCTCTCCCGAGCCACCTCCGACACCGGCCCTGAGACAAGACGCAACCGGCCGAAAGCGGCTGCGTTTCCGGGCGGGCCGGAGTCATAGCAAAATTTACAAAGCGGGGCAATCAGTTTTTCGGCCTGCTGTGCTGGCGTTCTGACTGGGGTGGCTCGGCCTTCGTCGGCTCCGAATCCTTGGCCGGGACAATTTTGTACGTCCGGCCGCCCAGGTTTACGAGCACCGGTTCGTCGAACGTGAGGTACTTGGCGTGGCGTCCGCCGTTTCGAGCGGCCAGGTTGAAGAACTCGTCACTGAACTGCGCGACCACGACGGCGTTCTTTGCCTGGTCGTCCGTCACGGTCGCGTCTCGCCACAGTCCCTGCTTCCAGTAGAACGTTTTGCTGCCGACCCGTCGGACCCGCTCGTGGGCCGTCCATTCGAGCTCTTCCTCCGCGGCCAGCTCCTTCGACCCAACCGCCCCGCCGAACCAGCCGCTTCGGGGAGCACCCGGCGACATGCCGAACGGAAGCCCTCCAACCCCGGCTCCGGCCGGTGCACCGCGACTGAGCTGCTCGGCCGACTTCAGCGCCTGTTTGAACTCGCGCTGAGCAAAGGCGGCTTGGCCGGTCTGGAGCGAAAAGCCGTGTTTCACGAGCCGTCTGGCCGTTTCGGAGAGCCTCCGGCTGTCGGCCAACCGCGTGTCCTCGTTCGCCAGGAACGAGGTGTACGGTGTCATGATTCCGAACCGCAGCGACAGGTCCACCAGCTCGTCAATCAGCTCTTGGTTCTTCCCGTGTAGGTCGAGTTCGTCGAGAATTTCCCCAATGCGACGAGCGGCCCACAAGGAGGCCACGAACGAGTTGGTGTCGTCGTCCGAATGTCGCACGAACCGCACTCGTTCTTCGAACCGCACTTTCTTGTCGCCCTGGCGGCCGGTCAGTACGACTGTGGCCTTCCCCGCGCGGCGGTACCGGCCCACGACCACCAACTGCTCGCCGCGGAAGAGGTCTGGCAATTCGCGCGGGTAGACTCGGTAGACCGCTGGAGGCGCCGACTCGTCCCCTCCCTTCTCGAACTCGAATTTGAGCTGCAGGTCGGTCAAGACGGGGTCGGCCAGAGCCCGCGCGACCCGAGCAATCGACTCTTCAATGTCTTCGTTCGGCCGGACGTACACCGACCGCCCTCGGTTCGTGCTGGCCAAGCGGTCCAGCAGCCGGCTGTTGACGTCGTAGCCGACGCCAAAGCAAAACAGGCGTGCGCGGACGCGGTTGGCCCGCTTGGCGTTCTCAGCAATTCGCAGCTCGTTCCGCTCGCCCGTCGTCGGCAGACCGTCCGTCAAAAACAGAACGTAACTGGGACGGCTGCTGTCCGTCAGCATTCGGAGAGCGGTCTGCAGAGCGGCGTCAATGTTGGTGCTGCCGCCCGCGTCGATTCCCTCGACGAAATCGCGAGCGGCCCGCAGTGTCTTTTTGTCTGCTCGTTGAAGCTCCGGCCGGAACGCCTCCACGCTCGAATCGTAAACCACAATGTTGAAAGTGTCGGCCGGTTTCAGCTGCTCCAGCATGAACCGAAGCGCCCGTCGGGCCTGTTCGATTTTTCGACCGCTCATGCTGCCCGACCGGTCGAGCACGAACACGACTGTCTTGGGAACGCTCTTCAAGCCGGAGTCGCGTTGGAATTCCGGAGCGGCCAACAGGAGGAAAAAGCCGCCCTCGTCCCGCTCCGGCCGGAAACTGAGCAGGTCCATGCCGACGGCAGCGTCGTGGGCTCCGAACAGCAAGTGCAAGTCCTCGGGGCCCGTCACATCTCGCAGCGTCAGGCGGCAGACGGCGTGGTGCGCGTCGGAACGTTCGACTTTGACCTTGTGTGTCGGACTGTAGACCGTTTTGAGCCGCTCGGTGGTCTGCAGCCGCGCCACAACGTCGACCCGCTCAATGGCTCGACGCCCCGGACCAACGGCTCGAATCGGCACCCGCAGGTCGACCAGCCCGTCGTGCCTCTGGAGCAACTGCGTGAACTGCACCTCGACCTTGCGTCGCTCGCCGGGTCGAATTGGAAACACGCTGGTCTGCAGCAGGCCGTAGCCGACGTACTCCAACAGCGCAGGGTCGCGACGTCGTCGAACAATGCTTTCGAAAATGCGTCGAGCCTCCTCCTTGCGAAGCAGCTTGCCCGCAATTTCTTTTCCGTCCACCAAGAGCACCAGCTCGCTGACCACGGCGTCCGGCGGGACCGGGAAGAGAAAACGAACCTCCAGGGGCCGGTCGCCCGTGTTGCGAAAGGTTTGGCTGAGCCGGAAGCGGGCCGTCTGGTCTCGGACTCGAATCTCGTACCGAACCGACTCAACTTTGTACGACACGCGCGGTCGAGGTGGAGGCAGCGGCGGGTGAGGCGGAACGGGCGGCACAATGACGTCGGTGTCGATGATGACCACTTGAGCGGGAAGCGAGCCTGACGACGCACAGAAGCCAAGCAGGACGGCCAAGACCGAGACAACCAAACGTTTCATTTTTCGACCTCCGACCGAACGTCCCCTTCTCGCGAAACCGACCGTCACCGCGAAGCGTTTCGCGCGGCCGTGGAGCAACAGCCGGCTGCACCCAATTCCCGTTCAGAAGCGAACCGCGCTGGTCTCCGCGCACACGGCCAGCGACGTGGAGCTTCGCAAGAACGTTTCCAGGAAGCGTCTACTGGTTTTTCGGCGAAAGCGTCCTTCCTGTCGCGCCGTTCAGACGGGCCCGTCCTTCTCGACTTCCTTCGGCTCACGACAGCCACTTGGACGACCCAGGCGGGCAGAAAGTTCCGCACCGTTCCGGCAGTGGCTCGACGCGGCCCGTGCGACTCGGTCTCTGGGCGTGGAAACTCGCACGCCACGTCCCGACGGAACGCCCGCTCGGCAAGCCGAAGGAGCGTTCGCCCGGAGTGCTGCCTGGGCTGTCAAGACGGTCGCGGCCTCCTGCAGCTGGGTCCGTTCTCGAGTAAAACCGCTCACCCGCTGACCGGCAAAAGGCCCAAGTGGAAGACAGCGTTCAGTGTCAGCAGCTTCAGCTCGCCGTCGCGCCACCGCAGCACGCTGACACCGGCGTTCGTCTGCGGAATTCCCTTGGCACGCCTCAGCTCGACCTGCAGCAGCTCGGACAAGAAGACGCGGTTGACGACGTTGTGAGCCACGACGACAACGGCTTGTCCCACCGACTCGCGTAGAATTCGCTCCAGCGCCGGCTTTACCCGACGCAACACGTCGGCGTACGTTTCGCCTCCCAAGTAGCCGTGTTCAGCCGGGTTGTCCATGAACCGCCGGTACTGCTCCGGGAACCGACGCATGATTGATTCCCAGTCCAGTCCTTCCCACTGGCCGACGTCGCACTCGGTCAGCTCCTCCCAGCGTTCGACCGCCAAGCCGTGTGGACGGGCAATGGCCTCGGCCGTCTCAACCGCACGTCTCAACGGGCTCGACACCACTCGCTGAATCGGGTACGCAGCCAGGAACCGAGCCACCTGCTCCGCCTGCTGCCGCCCCGTCTCGCTCAACGGCCAGTCGGTCCGGCGGCCCTGCAAGACGTACGGTCGGCTTTCGTTTGCCCGTGTCGCTCCGTGACGAACCAGAAACAACCACGTTTCGTCTTTCATTGGCTTGACGGTCTCCGTTTGGTCCCTTCCTGGAAGGGAGTCCCTTGTGTTTCCGAGTCCGCCGCCTCCGCGTCCGGCGACGGAGTGTTCCTGAACGGTTTGCGACCCCGACCAAGCAGGCCGGTCGTTCCAGTACTGGCGGTCGGTTCTCGGACGCACCGACCGACGCGGTGCACGTCGCGTCGGCAGCTTGACCGGACGCTGCGCCGACGTCGCGTCAAAGTCAACCGGCCCGTGCTTCTTGGACCACCCAGCCGCAGGACATTTGGGGCCACCACAAGAGTCGCCCCACAAACGCTGACCGGCCAGCTCGGACAAGAGAACGACGCGGAACGTGGCCACACGGGGCGGTCACGAGCCGGCGAGCTGTTGTTTTCGCTGCCGTTCAAACTGAGCCAGTTGCACGGCTACGCGCACCGCCTGGACCATTCCGCGCGGCGAGGCCTGTCCCAACCAGGCAATGTCGAAAGCGGTTCCGTGGCTGGGGCTGGTGCGAATGATTGGCAGTCCGACCGTCACGTTGACGGCTTCGTCAAAGGCGATCAGTTTCAGCGGAATGTGTCCTTGGTCGTGGTACATGGCTACCACGCCGTCGAACTCGCCGCTGACCGCGCGGCGGAACAGCACGTCCGCCGGAATGGGTCCGCTGGCGTGCACGCCTCGTTCCTGAGCCCGCTCGACGGCCGGCCCAATGACCCGCTCCTCCTCGCGTCCGAACAAACCGCTTTCGCTCGCGTGTGGGTTGAACGCGCAGACGCCAATTCTTCTGCGGCGGCACCGAATTTTTCGCAAGAAACCGTCGACCAGGTCAATCGTCTCACTGACGGACTCCAGCGTCAGCAAGCCGGGCACCTGAGCCATGCCGGTGTGGAGCGTGACGTGTGCGACGGCCAAGCCGGAGCGACCGCGAACCAGCTCGCCCCGAGGCACGTACAACAGCATGGCAAATTGGTCGACGCCGCACGCTTCGGCCAGAATTTCCGTGTGTCCTGGGAACGGCACGCCCGCTCGTCGCAGGGCCAGCTTGTTCAGGGGAGCCGTCACAATGGCGTCGACCGCACCGGTCAAAGCCGCGTCGATGGCCGCCCGCAGGTAGTGGTACGCCGCTTCGCCGGCTCGGGCGTCGACGGTCGCCGGCCGGACGTCCAGGACCGCGTCGCCGAACGGGTCAACGCACAGAATCTGGTCGGCTCCTTCGGGCGCCTCGGCGAGAGACTCCACCGAGCAGACACTCAGTTCCAGCCGCCGCAGCTCGGCCGCTCGACGCAGCACCTCCGCGTTGCCGAACACGACCGGCGTGCAGTGCCGACGCACCTGGCAGTCCACGCACGCCAGCGCGGTGACCTCCGGACCAATGCCGGCCACGTCGCCCAAGGTCAGAGCGACCCGAGGTCGTTCGGCTTGTCCGAGCCCACACTCCCTCACAGCTCCTCGTACACCTCCGCCTGTGCCAACGGCGTTCCCCTTCGGTCTTTGTCCGAAAGAATCGGTTCGCCTTCCAGCGGCCACTCAATTCCGACTTCCGGGTCGTTCCAGAGAAGCGTCCGTTCGTGTTCCGGCGCGTAAAGGTCGGTGCACTTGTAAAAGACGTCGGCCACGTCGCTCAGCACGCAGAACCCGTGAGCAAACCCCGGAGGAACGTAAAACTGCCGTTTGCTTTCCGCGTCCAACCGGACCCCAACCCACCGGCCGAACGTAGGCGAGCTTCTGCGCAAGTCGACGGCCACGTCAAAAATCTCGCCCTGCAGGACGTAGACGAGCTTCCCCTGCGGCCGGCGAATCTGGTAGTGCAGACCGCGAACCGTGCCGCGTCGGGAACGGGACCAGTTGTCCTGCACAAACCGCTCGCCAATGCCCGCCTGTTCGTAGCGCAGCCGGTGGTACGTCTCGAGGAAAAAGCCACGCTCGTCCTGGAACACTCGCGGCTGAATGAGCAGCGGACCGGCAATTTCGAAGCGTTGTACTTCCATTCCGCAACTCTCGCTCCTGTGCTGCCTTCGTCGCGGGAACCGAGCGGTCCGGCCAATTGGTCCGGCGGCCGGAGCTCGACTCGAACAGACAGCACGGATTGTAGCGTCTCGAGCTGCGGTGTCAGCCCGCGCGGACGTTGGACCGAACTCAGCGAACCAACAACCCGGGACAACGCAAAGGCACGCCTTTGACCTCGACCGAAACCGTCGGCCAGTTGGCCGGTGGTGTGAGGATTTCGAAACCTTTTCCCTGGCGCGTTCGGGAGCTGCCCACCAGAATGGTGTCGCCCATTAGACACGGTCCCACCGACGGGTGCCAGAAGAGGGGCATTCGAGCGGTCAGACGGAACGGGCTGCCGGGCACGACGGGGACCTCGCTCAGCTCGTACGCCGTCACGTCCCCCTGGTCCGACAGTCGCCACTCCTCGGCCGCTCCGTACTTCTCGTAGATTCGAGCGACCCGAGCCCAGGTGTCCCCCAGCTGCCAGTCCACCTTGCTGAAGAACAGGCCCGTCGCGTGGACCAGCACGGCGTGACGGAAAAACTTTTCGACGTCGTCCGGCGGACGGCCGAAACAGACCGTCCGAGCCGCTCCCAGACACAGCCCATGGCGACGTCCCACCACCGACAGCACGCACCACCGGTCGACACTGGTGTCGTCGTAGTTCCAATGACGGTACCGTCGACCGATTCCGTCGGCCAAGACCTGAATGCGCTCGGGTCGAACGAGGTGGCGAATGAGCCGGTGAGCCAACTCGCCAGCGACCTCCGCCTGCGACCGCCCCGGCTCCAGCGACCGAGCCGTGGCCTCCAACGCGTGGACCACGATCCGGCCCAACTCCCGCAGCCGCTGGCACTCCCGTTCCGTCAGCGGGAAACGAAGCCGAGTCAGCTCGCCCGACACGTCCAACGTGCCGCACACGCCCGTGTCGCTGGCGACGCGGCGCCCTCGGCACAGGTCGTCAATGAGCACCTGCCGAGGTTCGTGCCACGGGCGTTCCTTCAATTGAAAGCCCAGCGCCGGCAACTCACGCTCGAACAGCTGGCTGGTGTCGGCGTTGCCGCAAACCAAGACGCGAGCCTGCGGCGTGACGAACAGAGCCGCCGCGGGCTCGGCAGAACTGCCGCGCGTACAGTCGGCTCCGGCCGTGAACCACGCAAAGTTGGCTGGACGCTGAAGGAGCAAGGCGTCCAGGCCGCGTGAGGAAAGAAACTCGGCGACCCGCCGGTGCTTCTCCTCCACTTCCACCGCACGCTCGGCACCGGCGATTGGAAGCTCGGCTGAAGACATCGGACCGGCCGGGTCAATGGTCAGTGTACTCGGAACCAACGCTGCGCCCCCGCGTCGACGGTGGTTGTTCTTGCGACCTCAGCGACCTCAACGGCCCGCCGACCAACGCAGTTCACCGCCGGCTGAACCCAAGCGTCCCCCGGAACAGCGGGCGTCGCGAAATCGAACGTGGCAGCTCCGCCCCGTCCCAAGCCTAGCTCACGAAACCGCAGGTCGAGTCGCCCGTTCGACGCGTCGGCCGGCAGAATTCTCGACTCGAACAGAATTGTTTCAGAACCTGCAGCCATTGTGCCCGATGAGCTGGGCACCTGCAAGAGGCAACTTCTCGACGCGGGAAAAAAGCGCGGCGTCACCGACCGTCCGCTCACAAGCCGAAAAGGGCACCGCATGACGGGCACGTTTCGGCCCCGCCCACTGAGCGTGGTCCGCGCCCAGACACCTGCGCGCCGGCGAGACGCCGCCGTCAAAAGGCCCCGAACCTCCAGCGGCTCAGACGTGGAACAGCCAGCGCAGCACCAGGAAAAGCACCACGGCGACGCCGCCGGCCGCTGGCAGCGTCACCAACCAGCTCCAGAAAATGTTGTAAGTCACTCTCCGGTTGACGGCACTCAGACCACGGGCCAGCCCGACCCCAATGATCGACCCGACCAAGGTGTGGGTCGTCGAAACGGGCAGCCCAAGGCGACTGCAAACCAAAACCATGGTCGTAGCCGCCACGTCTGCAGCAATGCCGCGGCTGGGCGTGAGGACGGTGATTCGGGTGCCGACCGTCTCGATGACTCGGTAACCGTACGTCGCCAAGCCCACCACGATTCCGGCACCGCCCAGGCACAGGACCCACAACGGCACTTCTACGCTTTTCTTGATGGCTCCGGTTCCCACCACGTCCACCACAGCAGCCAGCGGGCCAACCGCGTTGGCCACGTCGTTGGCTCCATGAGCGAAGGCGACGCAGCAAGAGGTAATCACCACGACCGGAGCCAGCACGGCCTCCACACGGAGCAACTGGTCCGCCACCGGCTTGTGGTGGTCGTTCATCAGTGATCGCTTCAGGAACACCCGCGAGAGCAACGCCGACACGAATGCAACGCCCAACGAAATGGCAATCGCGTGGTCACTCAAGAACGTGTAGTGCCCCAACACGTGCTTCAAGCCCTTGTACAGCGTCGCCAGCGACATGACGAAGCCCACGAAGAAGATGAGCACGGGAGCAAAGCGAATGGCCGACCGAATGGGCGTGTGAGTTCCCAAAATGAACCGCACAATCAGCCGGAACGTGAAGAAGGCCATGACGCCGCCGACAATCGGCGAGATGAACCAGCTGGCAATGATTTGGCCCATTCTGGCGTAGTCGATGGCTGAGAATCCTCCGGCGAGAATTCCGACGCCGGCAACCGCACCGACGATCGAGTGTGTCGTCGAAACCGGCATGCCCCACCACGTCGCGAAGTGGAGCCACAAGGCGGCGCCCGCCAGAGCACAAATCATGGCCAAGGCGAAGGCCATGGGCGTGTGCGACACAACGTCGGGTGAAATGATTCCCTTTCGAATGGTGTTGGTGACGTGAGCCCCGACCAGCACCGATCCGGAAAACTCACAAACAGCCGCCAAGATGACGGCCTTCTTGATTGTAATGGACCGTGACCCGACAGCGTCGGCCATCGAATTGGCCACGTCGTTTGCTCCAATGCCCCACGCCATGTACGCGCCGAGAAGAATGGCAACGGTCAGGACGAATAATCCCATGTGCTCAATCCCCTGAAGGCGTTACTCCAACAAGACTCGGTCTTCCCTCGACAGTCCCACGTGGAACGAGCTCACCGTGAGCCGGACGGCTGTTTGCAGTAGGCGCTGGTCTCCAGCGCTGCCTGCCCAGCCGCCTCGTCCGTTACCCTTTGACGATCATGGCGCGGAGCATGTCGCCGGTGTTCTCGGCCGAGTTGGCGACGTCGCTCAAAGCTCGAAGCATTTTCTCGTAGAACGAAATGTCGATCGGACTCAGCTGGTCCTCCATTTCGTACATGCGGATGCTGAGCCGCCTTTGGATCCGGTCAGCCTTCCACTCCTCCTCGCCCACTTCCTTGATCCGGTCCAGAATCTTTTCAGCCTCGGCTCCCGAAAACGAACTCTCGGCCAGCGGGATCAACTCTTCCGAGCACGTGATCAGCGTCGAGCTGACTCGGATCACCTGGTCGGCAAACTCGTAGAAAAGCGGAACCAGTTGCTCATGAATCTTCGTCCGACGGATCACCAGAATGACGGCGAAGTCCTCCACTCCGTCGGCGATGTTGTCTTGGCAGTGCAGGTAGCGGTCCAAGTCGTCCCGCTGGACGGGCAAGAAGAATTTCCGCGGCAAGAGCTCGCGAATCTTGTGCTTGATCTGGTCGGCTTCGTACTCAAGCTTCGAAACTTCGTCCTGCAGTCGGTGAACCTGCTCGTAGTCCTGCTGAACCACAGCCTCCAGCAGCGGACGAATCAGCTTGACGCACTCGTGCACCTTCTTCGCATGCTCCACCAACGGGTGAAACGGAGAGGCTCCGAACAGTTGCTCGATCAAACGCATG
>CAYSAG010000169.1:0-11052 GCA_964428935.1 uncultured Planctomycetaceae bacterium
GGAGGTTCGGCCGTCCGGGCTGGACGCGCCCCGTCGTGGCCGCCGTGGTTCGGGATTCGGAATTCGGGATTCGGAATTCGGGACGCGGGACGCGGCACGCGGCAGGTGACGGCGTCCAAGCCGTAGGGGCAGGCCTTGTGCCTGCCCGCCCCAATGCTGTGGCATTGACACGGGGCACCCACTAGGGGTGCCCCTACGGTTCACGACGGCGCCGAACGGCCACCCGACAGGGCTGGGCCTTGTGCCTGCCCTGCCGTGGTGCACGACGCCACGGAGCGCGGCACACGGCACGAACCAGAAACCAAGAACGAGGCACAAAGAACCAAGCACCAAGCACGACGCACGGAGTGCCGACGGCGTCGTCAAACGAATTCCACGTGGCCCGCTTTCTCGAACTCGGCCAGCCGCTCTTCCAGCGTCTGCTGAATCAGCGTCAGGCGAGCTTCGTCGCGGACTTTGCCGCCGTGTTTTTCGGTGACGTAGAAAACGTCGACCACTTGGTCGAAGTGGGTCCCGATTTTGGCCAGGTCGACCGAAAGGCCCAGCTGGTAAATGGTCCGGGCGATTGTGTAGAGCAGGCCGGGGCGGTCGTGGGCGAAGACGTCAATGACCGTGCACAGCTCCGACGTGTCGTTGTCGACCACCACACGGGTCGGCAGGTTCGACAGTCCGACCCGTGCGTCCGACGGCTCGAAACGCTTCTGCTGTTGGAACAGGTCTTTGACGGTCAACTCCCGACGCAACACTTTGCGAATGGCTTGGCTGACGTCGTCCATTCGGCTTTGCGGCGGTGGGCCGGCAAAGTCGTTGTCCACCACGCGGAACAGGTCCACCACGCGGCCGTCGGTGGTCGTGTTAATGGCGGCCGAGAGAATGGTCAGCCGTTTGGCCGTCAAGGCGCCGGCAATTCGGTGAAAACACCCGTCGGCGTGCCTTTGGTCGGTCATGATTCGGTAGTCGACGGTGTGCGTGTCGGCGTGGTACCGAGCGTCGACCAGAATTTCGCCGGGTTGCAAACGGTGCAAGGCTTCCAAGTCGGTGGCGATTTGGTGAGGCGGAGTCGTCGCCAGGTAGTAGCTGGAAAACGACCGCAGCTCCGTTTCAATCATGCGCAGCAGCCGTTCTTCTGAGCCTTCGCTGTTGGAAGCCAGCGGCACAATGGCCTGACGCACCTTGCGAGCGACGTCCTCGACCAGCCGTCGGTGCAGCTGTTCGGGGTCGAGCCCTCCCAGAATGGCCAGCGTCTTCTCGAACAGCGAGCGGAGGACGTCGCGTTTCCACGACGTCCAGACGCCCGGGCCCACGCCAGCCAAGTCGGCCGCCGTCAAGACGAACAACATTCGCAGCGTCTCGGCACTGCCCACCTCGCGAGCGAACTCGACCAGCACCGACGGCTCGGTCGTGTCCCGCCAGAACTCCAGGTGAGGCATGGCCAGGTGGCGGTGAACCAAGAACACCAGTTGTTCCCGCTCGCGCCGTCCCAGCCCAAACCGCTCGGCCACTCGCTCAGCCAGCTCCTTGCCCACCTCGCAGTGGTCCCGCTCGTAACCCTTCCCCAAGTCGTGCAACAGCAGCGCCAGGTGCAGCAACTGCTTGTGGTGGACCTGAGAGTAAACCAGCGACAGGTAACTGTCGCTTTGCTCGAACTCTTCCAGTGCCTCCAGCGTTCGAAACGTGTGCTCGTCGACCGTGTAGGAGTGGTACTGGTTGAATTGCAGCAGACACCGAGCGTGCTCGATTTCGGGCAGCAGCCGCTCCAATACACCGGTGGCGTACATGCTGCGCAGCAACGACGCGAGGTTGCCGGGGGTCGAGAGAATGTCGAGGAACAGCCGGGACGCTTCGGCCGAGACGGACCGGTCCAGCGCGGCGGTGGCCTGCTTAATGAGCCTCTCCAGACGCGGGCTCAAGTCGACCCGGTGCAGGGCGGCCAAACGGTACACGTGCAAAACGTCCTCCAACGACCGCAGCGGCACTCGCCGCACCGGCCACTGCAGGTCGATGTCCGTGCTGCTGACGACCAGCCCGCGGCCAGCTCGGTGCTGCGTGAAGAACCGCCGAACCCGTTCCCGCAGCCGGACCGGTCGGTGCAACTGGACAAAGTGCCGAGCGCACTCGGCCACCACCGCCGTCTGACGAAAGTACTCCCGCATGAAACACTCGACCGGCAGCAGGCTGGCCGTCCCGGTGACGCCGTACTGTCTGGCCAGCCGCAGCTGGTCACGCCGCGTCAGCACGTCCTGCGGCTTGCCGGCTGCCAAGTGCAAGTCGAAACGGACACGCCACAGGTAGTCGGCCGCCTGCTCCAGCGCCGCCGCCTCTTCTGGCGCCAAGCGGCCTTTTTCGACCAGTCCCTGCAAGTCGGTCCGTCCGAACCGAGCGAAGGCAATCCAGCGAATCAGGTGGAGGTCACGCAGGCCACCAACCGAGCGTTTCACGTTCGGTTCCAGTTGCTGCATGGTCGCTCCGTGCCGCAACCGCTCCTCCTGCCGGTTGGCAATGCACTCGGCGACAAACTCGCTGCGCCGTCCCACCACCAGCCGCCGGCGAAACTGCCGCTGCAATTGAGCCGTCAGCCGTTCGGCGCCCCAAACGTGACGAGCTTCGATTAGGGCGGTCGCCAGGTGGGGGTCGGTGCGGGCGTCGGCCAAGGTTTGCGAGACGGTGCGGAAGCTGTGTCCCAAAGTCAGGCCGGCGTCCCAACAGTCGCGCACAAAGGCTGTCAGCACGTCGGCAAACCGTTTGGAGGCCCGCTCGGGACACAGCACCAGCAGGTCGACGTCGGAGTAGGGGGCCATTTCTCGGCGGCCGAGCCCGCCCAGCGCGACCAGCGCCACGTTCTGCTCCAGCGTGCGTCGCCGCTGCTCGTCGAGCGACCACAGGTGAAAGTCCAGCAGCTCCAGCAAGAGCTGCTCGGTCGTGTCGGCCGTTTCGCGGGCCAGTTGCAGGCCGGAAAGGCCCTGGCGAGCCCGCTCGCGAATCCGGTTCAATTGCCGCTCGCGTCGCTCTCGCAACAAAGCCAGCCGCTGAGCCGCTTCGGCCAGCATGTCATTCCCCCAGTTCAGCCAACAGGTCGGGGATTGTGGACCGCTCGTGCTTGGGGACGAATCGTCCGAGCGACTTGCGGCCAGGCCTGCCGACCGCTCCAGCGTCCTCCGCCAGCCGCTCGGCCGTGCCCGCCGCTGCCACGCCGACGGCTACAGCGCCGCTTCGCCCACCTCGCCCGTTCGAATGCGAATGACGTTTTCCAGCGGCAGAATGAAAATCTTCCCGTCGCCGATTTCTCCGGTCCGAGCCACCTGCAGGACCGTGTCGACAATTCTCTGCACTTGGTCGTCGCCCGCCACAATCTCCAATTTCATTTTGGGCAGAAAGTCCACCGTGTACTCCGCTCCCCGGTAGTGCTCGCGGTGACCGCGCTGACGACCGAAGCCTCGCACCTCACAAACCGTCATTCCCTGCACGCCGATTCGCGTCAACGCGTCCTTCACCTCTTCCAGCTTGTAGTGCCGAATGACGACTTCGATTTTTTTCATGTAGCGTGTCCTTCGCTGTGGCCCAGACTTTTGGTGCAGACGAGCGGCAAGAGCTTTGGCGGGGCAGGGGGGTAGCACGAGTCCGGCCGGGACTAAATCAGGTCCAGCTTGCGGTGCCGACGGCGCGGCGGCTGGTTGCACTGGCGGCAAACGCCAAAAACCTCCAGCCGGTGGCCCGTCATGCGGAACCCGTGCTGAGCGGTGACGCGGTCCAAAATCTCGGCAATCTCTTCGGCCGGAAACTCAATGAGCTTCCGGCACTTCTCACAAATCATGTGGTCGTGCTTGGGGTAGCCGTAGTCGTGCTCGTAGACGTCCCGGCCGTTGGCCCGTGTGACCTTCCGCAGCATGCCGGCTTCTTCCAATAGCGACAGCGTGCGGTACACAGACGCCCGGCTGACGCGCCGTCCCGCCCGAACGCTGGCCAGCCGGTCCACCAGCTGCTCGGCGTCGAAGTGCTCGTGCGTCGCGAACACTTCCTCCACAATCGTCTTCCGCTCTTGCGTCAGCCGCTGGTTTTTCGTCGCGAGAAATTCCCGGAACTTCTCGACCGGCGACAACGGCAGCTTGTCGGTCCCCGTCCCAGTCACCAGACCACACGCCTCCGGACAAACGCGCCCTTCACCTGTTCGGCCAGCTCTGTGTTCCGCTTCGAGCGTCTCAACACCGCTTGGCTCAACGCGCTGTCAGCCCCGACCGCCCCGCGCTCAAATTGGCCAACCGCGGTCGCCCCGAGTGGGCGGCACACACAACGACGAGAAAACTGGCGAAGGAAAACCGCTCCTCGCTCGGGCCATTTCCGTCTCACATTCGCGCCGCTGGAGTCGACGAAGCCGAACCCCCCGGAACAGCTCCCGTCAACCCCACCGATTGGCCCCTCAGCGTTCTTCCTCCAACAGCTTGTCCAGCAGGCGGTCGACCGCGGCTTCCAGTTTCTCAGGCGTTTCGTACTCGCCTGCTTCAATGGCCGCCTTGATTTGAGCGAGCCGAGCTTGACGCAGATCGCCCGCCTCGGCCAGTTTCTTGGCCAGCGGAGAAATGTCCAGTTCGTCTTTCGGTAGTTCCGGCTGTTGCGGTTGCAACGGTTTCTCCGACGCCGGACGAGCCTGCTGAATAGGGAACGATCGTTGAATTGGTCCCGGACCGCTTACCTCCATGTCGGTACTCCCGCCGTTCGGTGCCCTCCTGCTTTTCCTGGGTCCTGCAACGCCCTTTGGTGGCACGGCCGTCCGCCAGGCGACGGACGGCCGGCATTTGGGCCAATTTCGTCGCGCTAATCATATCGCAACTTTCGGCGAGTGTTCAACCTACGTTTTTGTGGACCGGGCAACGACGCCGCGGGTCGGCGTCGACCGGTCGGTCTTGTCGATTCCCGACCTTCGTTCCATCCCCTACTGCCCGTCCGACGACTACAATCCCGACTGGCTGTTGCGAGGACGCGGTTTGCCCATTCGGTGGTTTCGGCCACTGCGACCGGGCCGGTCCAAGCCGCAAGAACGGAAAGGCGTCTTGAGGTGACACAGTCCGACGTGCTTGTAATCGGCGGCGGAGTCATCGGGTTGACGACGGCGTGGGAGCTGGCGGGGCAGGGCGTGCGCACGGCGGTCGTCGACCGAGGTGACTTCGGTCGGGAGGCGTCGTGGGCCGGAGCAGGCATTCTGCCGCCGGGAAACCTGGAGTCGGCTGCGACGGCCGAGGCTCGTCTGCGGGCGCTCAGCCACCGTCTGTGGCCGGAGCTGTCGCGGGCATTGCTGGAAAAGACGGGCATCGACAACGGCTACCAGCAGTGCGGTGGCGTCGAGGTGGTGGAGGGCGACGAAAGTCGGGCCCGAACGCTGGTTGAGGCTTACCGCAGGGAAGGGGTGGAGGCGACGTGGTTTCCGGCCCGACAGGCTGCCGACTTAGAGCCGGCGCTGGCGGGCGACCGGTCGGTCGTGCACCTTCCCGGCCTCTGCCAAGTCCGCAACCCGAGGCACTTGAAAGCGCTGGTCGCCGCCTGCGGCCAGGCCGGTGTCGTGCTGAGGCCGTTTACGGAGCTGCTGGAGCTTCGCGAAGACGGGCGGACGGTCGTCGCGGTGACAACGAGCGGCCGGTTGATGGCGGAACGGGTGGTGCTTTGCACCGGGGCGTGGAGCGGCCTGTTAGGGAAAAAGCTGGGGGTGCGAGTGCCCGTGGAGCCGGTTCGCGGACAAATGGTGCTGCTCCGAGCTCCAGCCGGGCTCCTGCGGCGCGTGGTTCTTTGTGGACGTCGTTACTTGGTCCCGCGGCCGGACGGCCTGGTGCTGGTCGGCTCGACCGAGGAATCCTGCGGCTTCGACAAGAGAACGACGGCGACTGCGGTCAGCCAACTGCTGCAGTTCGCTCAGCAGCTGGTCCCGGCATTGGCCGAGGCCGAGGTCGTCCGGGCTTGGGCCGGACTCCGTCCTGGCTCGCCCGACGGCTTGCCGCTCATCGGTCGCTTGCCGAACTTCGAGCGGACCTACGTGGCGACTGGCCACTTCCGGTCGGGCTTGCAAATGTCTCCCGGCACGGCCCGATTGGTGCGTGAGCTGTTGCTCGAGCAAGCGCCGAGCATTCCGCTTGAGCCGTACTCGGTGACGCGGCCGACCGTCCGGGCGCCTGACGCCGCTTTTCCGTGACCGGCGGCCTCAAGCCAGGCTGGGCCTCCGGCCTGGCGTCTAAACGGCGTCGCTTGCGTTTTCGGTTCGGGTCGTCTTGTCGCGGACCCATTTCGAACGAACTGCTCCGTCTGAATGTTGCGAAAGGAAAGGGACTGCCGTGAGAGCTGTGGTGCAACGAGTCGCTCGTGCTAGCGTGACGGTCGACGACGAAGTGGTGGGTCAAATTGGTCGCGGCTTTCTGGTGCTGTTGGGCGTGGCCGGTGACGACACTCAGGACGACGTCGTCTACATGGCCAAGAAGGTGGCTGGTCTTCGCGTGTTCGAAGACGCCGACGGCAAAATGAACTTGTCGTTGCAAGACGTGGGGGGACAGGTTCTGGCCGTCAGTCAATTCACGCTGTACGGCGACTGTCGCAAAGGTCGTCGGCCCAGCTTCACCCGAGCCGCTCCGCCGGACCACGCCGCCGCGCTGTTCCACAGCTTCGTCATTGAACTGCGGGGGCAGGGGATCGAAGTGCAGACGGGACGGTTTCAGGAACACATGCACGTGGAGCTGCTCAACGACGGGCCGGTGACGTTGTTGTTGGACAGCCGACGGGAGTTTTGAGCGGCGAGTGTGGCGTGACTGGCTGACGGACGGGGCCGCGCCGGCCGGCCGAGATTCCGCGATTTGAGCCCACCAAATTTCAACATAACGAACATTATCGGACGTTGCGGTGAGCCGCCGAAGCGGCTCGGTGTCGGCTGCGGCAAGAGGTGTTTCGCGAACGGTCGAGCTCGTCGACCACGGCCAGCCAGCCGCAGAACGCCGTCGGAGCGTCGCCGTGGTTGCCACTCAGCCAGAGCAAACAGCATCCGGCGGCAGGCAGCTCAGCCCGCGGACGGCGAGCCCGAGGAGGCGCCGTCGGAGTTTGGGCTGCTGGTGGCCGAGGCTGGCTCGGTCGAGCCGGACGAATTGGAGCTCGAAGCGTCGGAACCGGAGGCTGTCGAGTGGGACGCAGCGGCCGGCCGGTCAGCGATGTCTGAGGCGTCGGAGGCATCGGCGGCCAAAGCCTGGTCGGCTTGAGCACCTTCGAGAAAGACGCCGATTCGGCGGAACTTTTGGTAGCGTCGTTCCAGCAGCTCGTCCAGCGGAATGCGCGACAGCCGCTCCAGGTTGGTCAGCAGACTGGCTTTGATGGCCGAGGCCATTTGACGGTGGTCGCGGTGAGCTCCGCCGAGCGGTTCGTTGATGATTTCGTCGACCACCCCCAGGCGGTACAGGTCCTTGGCCGTGAATTTCAGAGCGCGAGCGGCCTCTTCTCGGTACTTCACGTGTTTCCACAGAATGCCCGCGCAACCCTCGGGGCTGATGACCGAATAGTACGCGTACTGCAGAATGGCAATGTGGTCGCCGATGCCAATGCCCAGCGCGCCGCCCGAACCGCCCTCGCCGATGACCACGCAAATGATGGGCGTTCGCAGTCGCGACATTTCCCGCAAGTTGTAAGCGATCTGGTAGAACTGCCCCCGCTCCTCCGCCCCGATTCCCGGGTACGCTCCCCCGGTGTCAATGAAGCACACGATGGGCAGTCCGAACTTGGCCGCCAGTTGCATCTTGAGGATGGCCTTCCGGTAGCCCTCCGGGTGAGCCATTCCAAAATTGTGCTCCGTCCGCTCCTGCAAGTTGCGGCCCTTGTGCTGGCCGACGAACATGAACTTCCAGTCTTCCATTCGGGCAAAGCCGGTCAGGATGGCTCGGTCGTCCTGGAAAGCTCGGTCCCCGTGCAGCTCGACAAACTCGTCGAAAATCAGCTCCACGTAGTCGAGCGTTTGCGGGCGGAGCTGGTGCCGGGCGACCTGCACGATTTGCCACGGGTCGAGGTTTTCGAAAATCTCTCGCTTCAGCCGGGCGATTTCTCGTCGCATGCGCCGGATCGACTCCAGCGTCGCTGGCGACGGGTCCGGCTGGGATTCGAGCTTTTCTAGTTGAGCTTCCAGTTCGTAAATGGGCCGCTCGAACGGCAATTGATGAACCAGGTCCATGCTGGTCGGTCTCCGTTGTCAGCGAGCTTGGCTTTGCGGGGCGACAGGCTGGTCCCGCGCAGACCTCAACTGCCTCCCCTTGGCACGACAGCACTTCAAGACGACGTATGGTAGACACCGGCGACGGCAGCCGCCAAGCCAAAAGCCGACGTTCGGTACCAGCTCCTGCAGTCAGTCCCCGAAGGCAAAGCCGTCCGGGCAGAAGGACGCTCAGAGCGTGAGTCTGCACAGACGGCCGAGTCCTCGCGGAAGGGCTCTGCGAGCGGCTCCACTGCCCTGCCAGCGAACGAATGCCGGCCCCGCTCAAATGACCGGAGGCAGCTCGTCGGGAAGGGGCGGCAGGTCTTCGTCTTCCTGCTGAGGCGCCGACGGAGCTGGTGGCTGTTGCGGTGCTGGCTGAGCAGCGGCGGGCTGAGCGGCCGGTCCGGCCGGCTGGGGAGGTGGCGTCGGTCGAGCCTGTGGCTGCGGCTGGGAGCTGGTCGGTTGGGCGGCTGGGCGCTGAGGTGTCGGCGGCTGCGCCGGAGCGGCTGTGGGCGTCGGGGCCGCTGGCGCCGGACGCTGAACCGGCGGTTGCGGCACAGCGGGCTGCGGCGGCGCGGCTTGTGGAGCTGCCGGCTGAGAGGGAACGGGTTGGGGCGCGACGGGCTGAGGCGCCGCCGGCTGCTGAGGCGCGACGGGCGCAGCGGTTGGAGCGGCCGGTTGCTGCACCGGCGGCCGGGCTGGCTGCACCGGCTGGCTGGGCTGGACGGCGGGAGCTGTGGGAGCCTGCCCGGCTCCAGCCGCGGTCGGAGCTGTGGGTGTGGGAGCGGCCGGAGCGGCGGTGGCGGGTTGTCCGGCTGCCGGCGTTGCCGGTTGAGGAGCAGCCGTCGGACGACCGGTCGCCGCGTCCAACCGGCTGTCCAGCCTCGACGCCAACCCCTGGTCCCGCATTTTCTCCGCCAGCGTCTTCTTGGCTTTCTCTTCAATGAGCTGTTGAATGTCCTCCTTGAACGGCTTGATGTTGCGGAACTCGCCGAAAATCTCCTGCATGCTGCCGGGACGGTCCTTCGGCTTCTTGGCCAGCATGCGCACAATCAGCCGGTCCATTTCGGGCGTCACGTTCGGGTTGATCGACGACGGCAGCGGCGGCTTCTCGGCCAAATGGCGTCGCAGCAGGTCGTTCGGCGATGTACCGATGAAGGGCGGCTGGCCCGTCAGGACTTCAAACAGAGTGACGCCCAGGCTGTAAATGTCCGTTTGCGGCGAGGGGTGCTGGCGTTTAATCGTCTCGGGCGCAATGTAGGTTCGGGTGCCCTGAATTTGTCGGGGCTTCATGCGAAACAGCTTGCCCAGTCCTTTGGCGTAGCGCATGGCCAAGGAGAAGTCGACCAGCTTCAGCTCCCCGCCTCGGCTCAACAACACGTTGTCGGGCTTGACGTCCTTGTGCACCCAGCCCTTGTCGTGAAGGTACCCCAAGACCAAGCACAGCGACTCGACAATCGTCTTGAAATGCAGTTGCAACTGGAGCAGGTCGCCCGAAAGCCACGTCTTCAAGTTCGGGCCTCGGAACAAATCCATCAGCAGGTAGGCGTTCTGTCGGTTGGTGACAATCTTGTGGTAGCCCACCAAGTTGGGGTGCTGGAGCTGTTTGCCGATGCGAGCCTCCCACTTCAGCGACTGAACCTGTTCCCGTTCTCGCGTGTACTCGGGCAGCAGCAGCTTCATGGCGAAGCGGAGCGGCGTGCCCTCCTCGATCACCTCCCACACCTGGCTGAACTTTCCGGTGAAGAGGCAATTCACCAGGATGTACGAGTCGACTTTGTTGGTCTCGTGCGTGGTGGCGTCAGACACCGGTCGCTCTCCCCTCGTCGTTTCTTTTCCCTGCGTCCGCGTGAACTGCGTTGGCGCGCCCGGCGCCAGACCGGCTGGGCAGTCCGACCAGTCTCTCGACGCAGGCTCTCGGAATCGTCAGCTCGTTCCATTTCGCCGGGCAGAGTGGTTCGGCCACCATGTGGGCCAGCGCACGCCAGACGACCGAATTGTACTCTTGCGAACGCCGTCGAGTCGCCCCAGCCCCAGGATTCGAACCAAAAGGCGTCGCAGTGCTACAGACTTCGCGCCGGCTCTCCAACCAGCGTAAACCGCCCTCCGAGGACTGTCAACGTGAACCCGTTTCGGCCTGCGGCGCACGGGGCCTGCCGTGTGTCGTGGGCAAGGGAGTGTTGCGAACCAGACGGTTGTGATTCAAACCACGCGGCAGACGTAACACTTCAGGTAGCCCGTTTCGAGGCAGTGCGCATTGACCGGGTGGTCGGCCGCCTGCCCTCGTCGCTCCAGAATCTGCAGGGACCGCCCTGCTCTCGTCGCCGCGGCAGCCAGCGTTTGCTCGAAAGCCTCGCGCGAAACGTGCCCCGAGCAGCTGCATGAAACGAGCAGTCCGTCCGGCTCCACCACCTCCAAGGCCGCCGCGTTCAGCCGCTCGTAGGCTCTCAGCGCGTTCGCGACGCCGGCGCGGCTGCGAGCGAACTTGGGCGGGTCGAGCACAACCACGTCGAACCGCTCCCCCTGCTCTTTCAACGACGCCAGCGTTTTCAGCACGTCCGCCTTCTCGAAGCGGCACCGGTCGGCCACACCGTTCAGCTCGGCGTTGGCCCGAGCCAGCGTGACCGCCGCCTGCGACGAGTCCACACCCAGGACCGACTTGGCACCGCCTCGGACGGCTGCCGTAATGCCAAAGCCACCGCTGTAACAGAACAGGTCGAGCACTCTCGCGCCGGCCGTCAGACCAGCGACCGTCTGCCGGTTGTCTCGCTGGTCCAAGTAGAAACCGGTCTTCTGTCCCTCGACCAAGTCGATCCCCCACCGAACCGTCTGCTCCTGGACGAACAGCG
>CAYSAG010000170.1:0-11043 GCA_964428935.1 uncultured Planctomycetaceae bacterium
CGTCGCACGCTGTGGGCGGCTCGTTCCAACCAGCTCCGCCGTACGGGTCGCCGCTGAGCAGAGTGCGGTCTTCTAGAACTTCAGCCATCCCCGGCCTCAACCGTCGCCGGCGGCTCGCCCGACGCAAGCGACACACATCGCCGAAACGCTGACCGACCTCCAAAATCCTCGAAACGTGCTGCCAAGCGAAGTGCAACATCGTTCCTCCTCCTTCTCGTACCTCTCGCAAAACAGATCGCAGCCGCTGCTGACGGCATCTCCCGCCCCGATTGCACTCGTTGACGCGATGTCTGACCGGCAATGCTGAGGCGACAGCGGCCTCTGGTAAACGGCTGGGATGGTTGGATCACCTGAGCCTACAGAGCATATGTGACGGTAACAGAAATATGCGCGTTGTCAAGACGTTGTCTCCGCGTTTCTCGCCGGGAAGTCAGTGGGTGTTGGCGGACTGGGCCGGATGAGCCCCATTTCGCCGGTCGCGCACATGGCGGTCGGCCAACGAACAAGGCGCCATCAGCCCGGTGAGAGCGGTGACGGCGGTCTGCGTGCGGCGCGTTCGTGAACTGCGGCTCCGTGTGAAGGAGAAGCGTCGCAAGCGGGCGGGTCAAGCCTGTGCCGGAACTTCGGTCGCTGGGCAAACCAACCACTGGAAACACAACGCGTGTTCGGCCGAAATGTGTCTGTGACGTTCCGGTACCCGCCCACGCGACCTCGTTCTGGCCTGCGTGACTCGTGGCTCGTCCCAAGCCAAAGCTTCGACGGCGTCGCTCGTGTCGCTCCGGCCTTGTCGGTCTCGGACGAAGGTACCCACTCCACGTTTCCGGTGTGACACGGCACTCGGCTCTGCGCGCGGCCCCGTCTGCTCCGCCGTCACGGCTCGCTCGCCGCGACGACCTGCCACTGCGAAAAGCCTGCCCGGTTGAAGTCTGCCTGCGAACGCGACAAAGTAGTACCGTTCAGCGTCCGACGGGGCGACCGGCAGGCGCTCGCTGTACGGGCTCGGAACAACACGGCCGAGCGGTCGGTTGCGTTTTTTGGAACGGTCAGTCGCAGCGTGGAGGGCACAACGAATGAAACAGTGGACGCGAGCTTTCAGTGGGTGGTTGGTTCTTGTGCTGGCAGTGGGGAGCGTTTGGGCGGGCGAAGACGGCTTCGTGCCGCTCTTTGACGGCAAGACGCTCAACGGCTGGGTCCAGCACGGTGGCAAGGCGAAGTACACGGTCGAAGATGGGTGCATTGTCGGGACGGCCGTGCCGAACACGCCGAACAGCTTTCTTTGCACGAAGCAGGTCTTTAGCGACTTCATTCTGGAGCTGGACTTCAAGGTGGACCCGGAACTGAACTCGGGGGTGCAGATTCGCAGCAACGTGTACGACCACCCAATTACGGTCGAATGGAAAACGCCCGACGGCAAGGTTCGCAAACGGACCATTCCGGCTGGTCGCGTGCACGGCTACCAGGTAGAGATTGACCCGTCGCCGCGAGCGTACAGCGGTGGCATTTACGACGAAGCTCGACGCGGTTGGCTGTACGACCTCAGCCAGAACGAGGCCGCTCGGAAGGCGTTCAAGCCGAACCAATGGAACCACTTCCGAATCGAGTGCCGCGGCGACTCAATCAAGACCTGGATTAACGGCGTGTTGGCCGCCGACCTGAAGGACGACATGACCCGCACGGGGTTCATTGCGCTGCAGGTTCACGGCATTGGCCGGCACCCGGAGCGGGCTGGCAAGCAGGTCCGTTGGAAGAACATTCGAATCAAGGTCTTGGACGAGCAGAAGCAGTAAGCCGGGCGGAGGCGGCGCGGGGCGAGCGGCAGTCGCTTCGGTTCCGCTGGTCGGTCTCTCGTCAGCTCGCTGTCTGCTTGACGTCGGGGGGCCGGCGAGCAGCCGTGCGCCCCGCTTTTTGTGTCCGCAGGCGGTCGCTTGTGGGACGAGGTCGAGGCGAGCGACCGCTTTGTGTGCGAGCGGCCCAAACCGAAAAGGAACCGGGGCAGTGAAACGGCGAGCTTTCCTTTCGGCCTTCGGACTGGCGGCTCTGGCTGCCGGCGACCAACTTGCGGACGCCGAGAACAGCTCCCACGCACCGGTTTCCCGTCGCGAGTCGCTGAAAATTACGCGGCTGGAAACGTTCCTGGTCAAGCCGCGCTGGCTCTTCCTGAAAGTCCACACCGACGCGGGCATTGTGGGCTTGGGTGAGCCGATTCTGGAAGGACGGGCCAGGACGTGCCAGGCGGCCGTCGAGGAAGTGGCGAAGTACTTGGTCGGCAAGGACCCGCGTCGGGTCGTGCACCACTGGCAGGCCATTTACCGGCACGCGTTCTACCGCGGCGGGCCGATTTTGACGAGCGTGCTCAGCGGCATTGACCAAGCTTTGTGGGACATCAAAGGCAAAGCGCTCGGCGTGCCCGTGTACGAGCTGTTGGGCGGACCGACCCGAACGCGCGTTCGAGTCTACGCTCACGTGGGGTCGCCCGAATCCGCTCGACGAGCTCGCCAGCAAGGCTTCACGGCGTTCAAGACCGGAGTCTTCAAGCGGCGTCCGGCTCGGTTCGTCGAGAACAAACGGTTCATTGACGAAGCCGTGGCCCACTTCGCTGCTCTGCGCGAAACGCTCGGCCCGGAAGCCGACATTGCCATTGACTTTCACGGAGCCATTCCGCCGCAGACGTCGAAGCTGCTCATTAGGGCCCTCGAGCCGCTGCAACCGTTTTTCGTCGAAGAGCCGGTTCAGTGTCAGAACGTGGACGTGCTGGCCGACATCGCTCGCGGGACACACCTTCCCATTGCCGTCGGCGAGCGGCTGTTTACGAAGTGGGGTTTCCGCGAGGTGCTCGAGAAGCGTGCCGCCAGCATTCTGCAGCCCGACCTTTGCCACGCCGGCGGAATGACCGAGTGCCGGCTGATTGCTGGAATGGCCGAGGCCTACTACGTGCCGATTGCTCCCCACAACCCGCTGGGCCCCATTTCGCTGGCCGCAGGGCTCCAACTGGCCGGCTGCATTCCCAACTTCTTGTGTCAGGAGCAGGTGACGTTGGGAGAAGGGTACTTGAAGCGGCCGTTTCGACTGGAAAACGGCTACGTCCCGCTGCCGACCGGGCCGGGACTCGGCGTAGAACTGGACGAAGACGCCTTGGCAGACAAAATCGGACATGACTGGCAGAACCCCGAAACCTACGACGCCGACGACGGCTCGGTGGTCGATTGGTGACCGTCCACCGGCGCGGCCAACTTGGTCCCTCCTTCGCCCGTTCCGACGGCTTGGCCCACTCGGCGGCCGCTCGTGCCGGCCGCGGGCGTTTCTGCAGGCCCCTTTGGTCTTGGAGCGGCCAGGCGCTCGACCAACGAAGCCACACGGCGGTTCGAGCCGGGTGGCCTTTGCCTGCCGGCTGGCCGTCGGGCTGCTGCTGTGTCTGACTGTGGCCGGCTGCCGAGCGTCCCGCTCGTACCCGAACCGTCCCATTTTTCTCATTTGTCCGTGGGCGGCCGGCGGCGGCACGGACCGGGTTTCGCGCGAAGTGGCCGCTTTGTTGGAAAGAAAGCTGGGTGTGCCGGTCAACGTGGTCAACGCGACGGGCGGAGCGGGCGTGACCGGACACACGCGGGGAGCGTTAGCCCGCCCAGACGGCTACACGCTGACCATGGTCACCGTCGAAATCAACATGCTCCACTGGCGTGGCCTGACCAACATTTCGTACGACGACTTCGAGCCAATCGGACTGCTCAACCGCGACGCCGCGGCCATTGTCGTCCCAGCCGACTCGCCGTGGCAGACCCTTCACGACTTGCAAGAAGACATTCGCCGGCGGCCGGGAAAACTGAAAGCCTCGGGCACCGCAGCCGGTGGCATCTGGCATTTGGGCTTGGCCGGTTGGTTGGACGCCGTGGGACTGAAACCGACCGACGTGGTGTGGTTGTCCATCAACGGCACCGGTCCGTCGCTGCAGGAGCTGCTTGCGGGCGGACTGGACTTCGTCTGCTGCAGCTTGCCGGAAGCTCAGTCGCTCATTGAGTCGGGGCGGCTGCGAGCGTTGGGGGTCATGGCCGACGAGCGTCTGCCGGTTTTCCCGGACGTACCGACGCTGCGGGAGCAGGGAGTCGACTGGTCGTTGTACGGGTGGCGGGGCGTGTGCGTGCCGAAAGGGACGCCGCAGCCGATTTGCAAGAAGCTGACCGCGGCTTTGCACGAGGTGGTCGCGAGCGACGAGTTTCGGCGGTTCATGCAGCAGGCGGGGTTCGACTTGACGTGGCAGGGGCCGGAGGAGTTTCGTCGAACCATGGAACAGGTCGACCAGCAGCTCGGACGGCTGCTCACCAGCGAAGCGTTCCGCCCGGTTCGGCAAGTGGACATTGGCCCGCTGTTCTTTCCAACGGTCTTGCTGGTGTTGCTGGCGGCGACGTTGTCGGCTCTGTTGGTGAGCAGTTGGTGGCTGGGGGCGGCGCGAGCGAGCCCGGTCGAGAGAGCGACTGCGGCGGACGAACAGCCCGAGCCGCTGACGAAGGAAGGGCTGGTGGCCATGGCCGAGGTGGCCGCGTGCGTCGTGGTCTACCTGGGGGTTGCGGAAGTGGTCGGCTTTGTCTTGACGGCCGCCGTGCTGTTGTTGTGGCTTCTGCGACGGTTCGGCACGGCGTGGCGAGTGGCTGTCCCGCTGACGGTGCTGCTGGTTCCCGCCCTGTACCAGCTTTTCGCCGTCGGACTGCGGGTGCCTCTGCCTCGGGGCTGGCTGGGCTGGTGAGCGGGCGACTGCGGGAGACACAACGGCCGCAAGCCCGCGCCGCTCCGTCTGGCTCGTCGCCCTCGCCGAACACACACCTGGGAACACTGGGGAAATGGAACTGCTTCAACAGGTCTTCTCGCCCGGCATTTTGGCGATTGTTGTCTTGTCGGCGGTTTACGGGGTTTTCATGGGAGCGGTTCCGGGGTTGACGGCGACCATGGCCGTGGCCTTGTTGGTTCCGCTGACGTTTTTCATGGACCCGCTGCCGGCGCTGGCGGCCATTGTGACGCTGGAGGCCTGTGCCATTTTTGCCGGCGACATTCCCAACGTGCTGCTCCGCATTCCCGGCACTCCTTCGTCAGCCGCTTACGCCGACGACGCTCACGCCCTGACTCGAGCCGGTCGGCCGCAGACGACGCTCGGTGTCTGCTTGGTCTTCAGCGTGGCGGGCGGGCTGTTCGGTGCCGTCGTGTTGGCCACGTTCGCTCCTCAGCTCGCCCAAATCGCCACGTGGTTTACCGTCGTGGAGTACTTCTGGCTGTACCTGCTGGGGCTGAGCTGCGCGGTGGTGGTGTCTCGCGGGTCGCTGCTGAAAGGCACGCTGGCGCTGCTGGTCGGCCTGTTGCTGTCCACGGTGGGGCTGAGCGCGGTTCACACGCAGGCCCGTTTCACTTTCGGACGGCCGGAGCTGTACCAGGGCATCAACTTCATTCCGGCCATGATTGGGCTGTTCGGTTTGTCTGAGGTCTTTCGCAACGCCGCTCGGCTGCGGGACCAGCGTCGGCAGCAAACCGCGCCGGCGAGCTCGACCGACCCACGCCGCCAAACCGACGACTCCGTCTTCGCTCATTCGTTGCCTCAACTGTGGCGTCGAAAGTGGCACGCCGTTCGGTCCGGCTTGGTGGGGTCGTTGATTGGAATGTTGCCGGGAGCCGGGGCGGACATTGGAGCGTGGGTGTCGTTGGCCGTCTCGAAGCGGTTTTCGAAAAGACCAGATTTGTACGGCCGCGGTTCGCTGGAAGGCATTGCCGACGCGACGGCTGCCAACAACGCGGCGTTGGCTGGGGCCTGGATTCCGTCGTTGGTTTTCGGCATTCCCGGCGACTCGGTGACGGCCATTGTCATTGGCGTTCTCATGATGAAGAACGTCAAGCCAGGACCGGACATTTTCGAAAAGCAAGCGGCGCTGGTTTACGGCATTTACCTGCTGTTCTTTCTGGCGAACCTGGTCTTGGTTCCGGTGGGCTTTCTGGCAATCAAGCTGGGTGGGTACGTGGTCCGAGTTCCCAGGCAGGTGCTGCTGCCGCCCATTGTGTTGTTCTGCATTATTGGAGCGTACGCAATCAATGGCAGTTACTTCGACGTGGGTGTCATGCTGGCCATGGGAGCGTTGGGCTTCGTGCTGGAACGCTACAACGTGCCGCTGGGACCGGTGGTTTTGGGAATCATTCTGGGCGGGCCGCTGGAGGAGCGGTTCGTGCAGACGCTGAGCGGCTCCGGCGGTCAGGTGTCGGCTTTCTTCGCTCGGCCGTTGGCCGCCGCTTTGGCTACCGTCTGTTTCCTCCTGTGGTCGCTGCCCGTCGTGTCGCAGGTGCGACGAGCGTTCTCTTCCAGCCGCGGCCGGCAGTGAGCGGACGGAGGCCGGCCGGCGCCAGCGGCACGGTTCGGGGCCGGTCGGGGCACGCTTGAAGGGACCTGTCTGACGCGGTAGCTTCGAGTCGGCGGCTGTGTTTGGGCCGGCTCGCGTCGCTGAGCCGACAGCGACGCGCGACGCGGACACTTCCGGTGAATGTGACCCACGCTTGCTGCGTCGACCCACTGAGTTAGTTTTTTCCTTCGCTACTCACAGGAGGCCGCTGCAATGAGAACAACGCCACGCCTCTGCCGACCCTTCCGCACGGTGGTCCACGGTCTTGTGTTCTTTGCCGCTCTGGCCTTTGCGGCTGGTTGGGCCTGCGCGCAACAGTCGGCTGGTCGAGGTTCGTCGGCCCGTCAGGACAAAGCCTCCAGCACGTCCGGCCCAGCGAGCAACCCCGCGTCGTCTGGTCGGCCCGCCACGTTGAAGGTCGGCTTTGCCGAGCGTGACATTACTCCCGAAATCGGCATGGAACGCCCCGGCGGTTACGGCAAGGTGTTTCACAAAAGGCTTCACGACCCGTGCAAGGTTCGAGCGGCCGTTTTCGACGACGGCACCACCTGCGTGGCGCTGGTGGGCGTGGACGCGCTGTTGGTTCGGCGGCCGCTGGTCGAAGCGGTGCGCCGCCAGATTCACCAGCGCTGCGGGCTGGCTCCCGAGGCCATTCTCATTGGAGCCAGCCATTCCCACTCGTCGGGTCCGACGGGCATGATTTTGCCCGGCGAGTACGACCACGCGTCGGAGTTCGTGCAGAAGTTGGCGTACGAAAAGTCTTCGTGTGCCGACCCGAAGTACCTGCGGCTGGTCGAGCGGCAGTTGGTGGACGCCGTCTGTGCGGCCTACGAGGGACGGGTCGCGGGCAAAGTGGGGTTCGGCTTTGGACGAGCCGAGGGTGTGGCGTTCAACCGTCGGTTTCTCATGAAAAACGGTTTGACCTACACACACCCCCGGCAGGGCAACCCGGACATTGTTCGAGTGGCCGGTCCCACGGACCCGCAGGTCGGCGTCGTCGGCGGGTGGTCGGAAGACGGACGACTGCTCGGCTGCGTGGTGAACTTTGCCTGTCACGCTACGACCAGCCCGCCGGGAATCTCGGCCAACTACATTTACTACCTGGAAAAAGTCATTCGTGGTCTGTTCGGTTCCGACGTGGTCGTGGTGTTTCTGGCCGGAGCCTGTGGGGACGTGACGCAGGTCGACAACCTGAGCCCTTACCGCTTCCCGTCGGGCGAGAAGTGGGCTCAAATTGTCGGAGGCACGGTCGGCGCCGAGGCCGTCAAGGTGCTGGTCAAAATGTACCCCGACCAGGTCGGCCCGCTGGCCTACAAGACGAAGCTCTTGAAAATTCGGCGGCGTGCGCCGAGCCCCGAGCGGGTGAAGCGGTGCTACGAGTTGGTCCAGAAGTCGCCGTCGGAAGTCGGCAGCACGGAGTGGACCTTTGCCAAAGAAATTGTTCTGCTGGACGCCAAACTGAAACGCGAACCGGTCGCCAACGTCGAAGTGCAAGCCATTCAAATCGGTCCGGCTGTGTTCTTGGCCAACCCGGCCGAGTTTTTCTGCCAACTGGGACTGGACATTAAGGCCGGCAGCCCGTTTCCCTTCACGTTCCCGGTCGAGCTGGCGAACGGCTGCGTGGGCTACGTGCCGACGGAAGACGCCTTCGGACCGCACGGAGGCGGCTACGAGACGCGCCTCACCAGTTACAGCAATTTGGAAGTCGACGCCGGACCTCGAATTGTGCAAGCTTCTCTGGCGCTGGCTCGCCAGCTTCAGCCCGGTCCGGTGCCCGAGCCGCCTCGGGCGCCGCCCTTCAACGGCAAACCGTGGTCCTACGGAAACGTGCCGCCCGAATTGGAGTGAGCGGCGGACTGGCTGACCGTCTGAACAAGACCGGCCGGAACGCGAAGTGGTTGCGGAGTGCGTCGGAGGTCGGCGCAACACACGGTTGTCCGGTCGGTCAACTGGCTGCACACAGCCTGAGGCAAATTGCCCCCAAGGCCGCGTTTTTCGTCGTTCTTTTCAACACAACCGGTTAAGTTTACCGATGTTAGCTACTGCGAATCTCTGACCTCGTCAGAGAATTCTGCTTGCTCCTCACGGGTCCTCGCAAACTGCACCCACGACGCGGACGCACTTCGAGCCGTGGCCGCTCCAGTCGCAAGACGCGGGCGGGAACGGCCGAGCGCTGCCGTTGCGCTTGGTGCAGGCGGTTCGATTTCTCACCCGGTTTACTTTCCGAAGGCCGTCGGCCAGTTTGGGCTTTTTCTGCGCCGTCGGCGGTCGCGCGACAACAGGGAGGGGCAGGCCGCACATGAGACGGGTGCTGCTAGTTGCCGTGGCTTGGGCAGCGGGGACCTTGGCTGGGTGCGCGCTGGTGCTGCAAGAGCCCGGGGGAGCACCGGCGGGGTCGCTGGCAGCGGTCTGGTCGGCCCGTCGTTCCGGTCGGACGAGGACCACGGCGAGGTCTGTGGACAGTGCGGGTTCGCTTCGACCCGGCCGACCGGTCTGTCGTTCGAGACCGCTGGCGTGGCGAGCCCGCTCGGGCGGTGAGCCGCGGGTGGCGAGCCAGCTTGACGGGAGCCGCCGGTCGGAACGCGGCGGGTCCGGGAAAAGCGGCACGGCGTCGGTTGGAGCTGGTCGGACGCAAGTCGCTGTCGCGGACCAGGACGCTCACTCGGTGCGGCTCGCCGCGGCGTCGGCCGGCGACTCGCTCGACCAGCAGTCCGCGTTGTGGACTCAGTCGAGACAGCCGGCGCCGCGCGCGTTGACCTTGCAGCAGGCCGTCGCTTGGGCCGTCCGGCACAACCCGGACCTGGTGGCCGGCTGGGCGAGGGAACCGGTGCAGCACGCGGCCTACCACGTTGCTGCGACCTACCCGTACAACCCTCAGCTCACGGCGGGGGTCATGCCCTACACTCGCGAGGCGGACGGCAGGCGGGCGAAGGTCGACCAGTCGTACACGCTGACCGAGACGTTCGAGCTGGCCGGCCAACCGCGGCACCGCAAAGAGGCGGCGGCCGCCGACTGGACTGAAACCCGTTGGGCTTTGCAGTGGCTGACGGTTCAAGTGACGGCCGAAACGGAGCGGCTGTTTTTCGAAGCGCTGTTTCGCCGTCAGGTGTGGGAGCTGCAGCGGGGGCTGGCCGAGCTGAACGAGCGAATGTACGAAACCATTCAGCACCGTTTCGCTGCCGGTCAGGCCACGCAGGCCGACGTGGTTCTGGCACGGGTGGAGAGTCAAAGCAGTCGACAAGCGGCTGCGTTGGCCGAGGCCGAGTACCGGACGGCTCTGGCCGCCTTGCGGCGTCACCTGAACTGGCCCGACGGAAGGGAGCTCCGGCTGGAAGGCGACCTGACGGCGTGGCAGTGGCGGCCTCTGACGGCCGTCGGACTCGAGCAAACAGGGACTGGCTTGGAGACCCAAGCAGGGGTGGCGGCCGGTTCGGACCTGTCCGAGCCCGAGGAGGTGCTCGGCAGGTCGGCTGGCGCGACCGACAACAGGTCGGCGGTCCACGCGTCAGATGGCTCGGCCCTCGACGCGGCTTGGGTGGCCGAATGGCTGGAGTCCCGGCCGGACGTCCAAGCTGCTCGCGCCGCCGTCGAAGCGGCTCAGGCCCGCTGGCAGTTGGCTCGTGCCAACCGCGTTCCCAACCTGCAGCTCGGCCCGGCCTTCTTTCGCGACGAGGCGGCGACGGAGTTTTGGGGCCTGGAGGCTCAAGTCAGTCTGCCGGTAGTCAACACGGGCCAGCCGCTGGTCCGCCAGCGTTGGGCGGAGCTGCAGCAGCGGCGGGTGGAGCTGGAGCAGTTGTTGGTCAAAGCGCGTCTGGAAATCGAGGCTGCCGTCGCCCGCTACGAGCGAGCTCGGCGGCTGGTCGAGAAACTGGACTCGGCGGCCGGCCAACCGGTCTCGAGCCTTCTTCAGCCGTTTCAGGACCAGTTCGAAGCGGGCCAAATCGACTTGCTGCACGTGTTGAGTGCTCGTCGAAGCGTCTTGCAGTCGCGGCGGTCCACTTTGGACCTGGTGCGGGAAGTGGCTTTGGCTGCGGCGGACGTGACGGCGGCGACCGGTGTGCCGGCCGAGCTCCTGCTTCGGGACGGCTCGGTTGAACACCCGCTTCGCGACCAGCCTGCCCGCTCCGGCGAGCGTGCGCGTTCGGTCGAGGCCCAACCATGACCCGCGAAACAGCCATTCCGTTGCTCTCGAAGGCAGACGCTCGGCGACCGGCCGGCGCGTTGGTCCTTCAGCACCGCAAGACCATTCTCTTCTTGACGCTCGCTCTGTGCCTGGCCGGCTTCTACTCGGCCTGGACCATGCCCGCGTCCGTTTTTCCGCACACCGACTTCCCGCGGGTGGTCATTCTGATTGACAACGGGGTCATGCCCGCCGACGAAATGATGGCCACCATTACGCGCCCGGTCGAGGAGGCCATGAAAGACATTCCGGGCACGGTCAACATTCGGTCGGCGACGGGAAGAGGGTCGGCCGAGGTCAACGTGTTTTTCACGTGGTCGACAGACATGGTCGACGCGGAGCAGTACGTGTTGGGCCGGTTGGCTCAGATTCGAGCCACGCTGCCGCCGGAAGCCACTTTCGCCGTACACCGGCTGACGTTCGCCGCGTTCCCAATCATTGGAATCAGTCTGACCAGCTCGACCCGCAGTTTGACCGAGCTGTGGGAGGTGGCTCGCT
>CAYSAG010000171.1:0-10998 GCA_964428935.1 uncultured Planctomycetaceae bacterium
AGGTGTTCGGGCAGAATGACGTCGCCACGACACAACAGGCACGCTCGCTGAATGGCGTTTCGCAGCTCGCGCACGTTGCCCGGCCACGAGTAGGCCAGAAGGCAATTCATGGCTCGAGGCGACAGGCGGACGGGCCGACCGGCGTACTCGCTGGCGAACCGCCGGGCCAGTGGCAGAATGTCCTCGCGGCGTTCGCTGAGCGGCGGGACGGCCAGCTCGACCACGTTCAGCCGGTAGAACAGGTCTTCGCGGAACGTCCGTGCCGAAGGGGCGGCGAGGGAGAACGCGGACGCTGCGAGCGTGGGGCCAAGAAGGAGCTCGAGGCGGAACTGTGGGAGCTGCTGTGGGAGCTAGAAGGGGAGTCACCCGCGGACGAGCACACCGAAGCGGAACCGCAAAGAGAACCGGCGGACACGAAAACTTCGAGCCAACAAGACGCTCCGGCCAAGCCGTCGGTTCGGGAGGGCCGAGCGTTGCCACCCGCCGACGCCGCTCCAAGCGGAAAGAAGTCCCGAAGCATTCAGGAACAAGGCCGGCCGTCAGCAAAGCAGGTTCCCGCGAACCAAGACGCAGCGGGCCAGACCGCGTGGACAGCGAAGCGAGCGGCTGGCCAGTGACTTTTCGCGAGCACGTCCGTTCGGGCTGACACAGCACGCGACAAGAAACGCGAACGCCCAGAAAGCGTCACCAACAGTGGGTTTCTCCGCCTGTCCGAACGGGCTCCGAAGCGAGGTCCGTCGTGACTGCCTTTGCAGCGGTGTGCGGAGGACGTGAAGGAGCACGGTCCTCCCAACCGCCGTCGGGGGCCGAGCGTCACGGGACGGGCGCGTCGAGCAGCCGCAACTGGTAGCGAATCAGGCCACCGATTTGGCGAGCGAGCTCGGTTCCGCCTAACGCGGCTAGCGGAATCCTTTTCGTGTCCGTCTGCAAGACGCAGACCAGGCGTCCGGTGGGTTGACCGGCTCGCACCGGAGCGTTCCCCACCGCCTGTAGCTCCGACAGGTCCACCAGCGCGACCGACTTAAGAGCGCTCAGGTCCACCCGACCGCCAACCTTGACCAAGCCTCCTCCCCACGTGTACTGAACGCCCTCACGGGCAACTCGCAGGCGCAGCCCCATTCGCGACACCGACAGCGCGAGGAAAAAAACGACGACTCCACCCAACGCCAGCACTCCTGTGACGGCTGCCGCGAACAGCGTGAAGCCCATTGGCCCTTTCCAGTTGACCCACAGCTCGCGCAAGAAAAACACCACCCACACCAGACCGAACAAGCCGAGAAACAGCGGCACGAAGACACGAGGGGCTTTACCACGCAGCAAGGGCACGGTGAAAACGAGCGCCTCGGGCGTCGCCTGTTCGACGCGAATGGGACTGTCGGGTGGAAGGTTTTCCGGCGCCAACGGGTCTGGCAATTCGACTGTCGTCGCGCCGCTGACCGACGGCGTCGCGGGTTCGAATTTCGTCCCGCACTCGGGACACTCGAGCACGGCAACGTCCTCGGGCACCTCCGGCACCTCGCTGCCGCACTTCGGGCACCGTTTCGCGGGCTGCGAGCCGACGCCGCCTCCCCAAAATTCATTCAGCCGCTCGACCAGCCAAGCCTTCTCTTCCCGCCGCAACGCCGTCCCGAACTTCACCTCACCGCCCTCGCCACGTACACAGACCGCGTAGACCGGAACGTCGTTCTCTCGGTACGACTCCACCAAGCAGGCCCGAAGTCGGCCGCCGGCCGGACTGCCCACTGTCTTTGTTTTCTTGCGGTTCCCAATGGCTCGCTGCAGGGAAAACAAGTCCGGCTCGGCCAGTACGAAAAACCGCGAAAATCGAAGGACGAACCAGAAGCCGAGCATGACCAGGCCGACGAGCGCGAACAGGCCGAAAAAGGGAACGAGGAACAGCAGGTCCAAACCGCCCCCGCCGCCGACAAACGCCTGTCCAAAGAACACACTGCACAACAGAACGACGAACCCGTTCCAGAACGCCGCGAACAGACCCAGTGTCAGCGTTCGCTTGGACCCGCCGGCGGGAATGTAAACGAGCAGTCGGTCGCCGGTGGCTTCAATGACCTGAATGCGACTTTTGGGGGGCAAGGTGGCTGCCAGCCGTTCGGCTTCACCCGGGCCGGCCGCGGGGGACGCCCACTGCTGCTCGTCCGCGGCCGTTGCGCGGACCGTCGCCACGAGCGACTCGGGCAACTCCGCTCCACAAAACGGACACTCGCCCGACTCGGCTTGACTCAACAGGTTCTCGTCGAGCCGGGCGTGACACTGCGGGCACGTGTACTCCATTGGACTTCCTCCCCCTGCTGAAAGGGTCGCTGACAAAGGCGGGCCGACGCGCCGACTGCCCGTCGAAAGCAGCCTTCCCCGAGTGGTCCTTGCGCAGACCGAGACTTGACCTCGACGACGTGCTTCGCGTTCCGTTGCCAGTTTTTCCGAAAGCGTCCCAGAACTGAAGGCCCCCGTTGCGCCGCGCCGGGCACGAGCAGACAGACTACTCGGTCAGTCCGTCCTCGCGGAGCAGGTCAATGGCCTGGTCGAAAGCCGCGACGGTCCGGTCGACGTCGGCGCCGGTGTGAGCCGACGAGGTGGACCCGCCCCAACCCATCCAGTCCACGCCGCCCAGCAACAACGCGCACCGAAAGGCGTGCGACAACTTCTCGCCGAACTTTCGGTCCAGCTTGGTGTAGTCGCCGTCGTACGGCACGAACTCGTCGCTGTCCGGGCGGGGTCCGTCGTAGTCGGGGTGAATCTTGACGGCCGAGAACTGGCCGTAGGCCACCCAGCGGACTCCCTTTCGCTCGAACAACGCGTTCAGCTCACGCCGCAGGCGCGCCGCCACTTCGTTCGCTCGCCGACAGGGCTCGCCTGTCGCGACAATCTTCAGAGCCGCAATGCCAGCCGCCGCCGACAGCGGGTTGGCGTTGTACGTTCCCGGGTGCCGCATTTTCTTTTGGAGCGGGTTGTCGAAGGCCAAGGCCTGCATGTAGTCGGCTCGGCCGGCCAGGCAGCCGCCCGGTAGTCCGCCCGCGAGCACCTTGGCCAGAGTAGTCAGGTCCGGCGTGACGCCGCAAACCCCTTGGTAGCCATTGGGAGCCACGCGGAAGCCGGTAATGACTTCGTCCAAAATGAAGACAACGCCTTTTTGCCGAGTCAGTTCTCTGACTTGAGCCAGGAAACCGGGCTTGGCCGGCACAACGCCCCAGCGACTTCCATTGCCCTCGTGAATGACGCAGGCTGGCTGGTGTTCGTCGAGAGCTCGTTCCAGGGCCTCCACGTCGTTCGGCGGGACCACGACCAGGTCCTGCAGGATTCCCGGTGACACACCGGCCGCCTCTTCCACCCGGTACTGGCCGGGCTCCTCGGGCGCCTCTGCAGCCGGAATCAGTGTGTCGTGCCAGCCGTGAAAGTGTCCTGCAAACTTCACGACCTTGGTGCGACCGGTCACGATTCGAGAGACGCGAATGGCCATGAGCGTGGCCTCGGTGCCACTGCTCGTGAAGCGGACCATTTCGGCCGACGGGACCAAACGGCGCACCCACTCGCCCCACTCCAGTTCCAGCTCGTGACAGGCGCCCGGGTGAGTCGCTCGCGTGACTTGCCGCTGAACCGCTTCGACCAACGCCGGGTGGCTGTGTCCCAGCAGCAACGCACCGTGCCCGACCCAGTAGTCGACGATTTCGTTGCCGTCCAGGTCGTACTTGCGTGAGCCGCTTGCGCGGTCGACGTAAACCGGGAACGGCTTCAGGTGTCGGCTGTCGTGGGTGACGCCGTTCGGAAAGAGGGTCTTGGCGCGTTCGAACAGCTTCGCCGACGTCGGGAATTTCTGGCGGTAGAGCGTTTCGATTTTCGAAGCCATGGCTCTTGTTCCTCGCCACGTCCTTGGCGGTTCAGCCGAAAACACAGACGAACGTCCGGTAGCGGTGGAGCCGGCCCGACAACTCGGCCCTGTCGACGGACTCCGGTTCCAAAACCGGCACCCCGACCAGCCACAGGCCCGGCGAAAGACGAAGCGGCTACGGCGGCCCGAGGGGCGAGACGTCTGCACCAGCTCCGGCCCCGAACCGTCGAGCCCGGAAACTCCGCGGCCGGGCCCCAGCGAATTCCCGAAAACCTCGACTAGCCGGGAGGCCACCTCAACGGACGGCCACCCAGCAAGTGAATGTGCAAGTGTGCGACGGCCTGGCCGGCGTCTGGACCGCAATTAACGACGGTTCGGTAGCCGGTCTTGTCGAGCCCCAGGTCGGCGGCCAATTTCTTGACGACCAGAAAGAGGTGCCCGACCAGCTCGCGGTCTTCGTCCGTCAAGTCGTTCAACGACGGAATTTCCTTCTTCGGAATGACGAGAATGTGCGTCGGAGCCTGCGGGTTGATGTCTTTGAAGGCCAGACTGAGCTCGTCCTCGTAGACAATGTCGGCCGGAATTTCCCTGTCGATGATTTTCTTGAAGACGGTCTTTTCGTCGCTCATGGGTCGCTGCTCCTTCTCGTCCGCTTCTCGGGCCCTGTGCTTGTCCGGCTCGCCGAGCTGCCTCGTTGGCCGCGAACGCGTGCGCCGTGCTTTGCCCAGCCTCGCCCGCTTCGCCGCCGCGTCAGGCGGCCGTTCCAACGCTTTCGTCTCGAGCCGACCGCCGTGCTGTGCCTTGCCACGCGGTCCCCTGCTCTGCCGACTTCACTCCACCGTTGTCTCCGTCGACTCTTTCGGGCTGCTGCGGCGACGCGCTGGCCGTCACACCAGCCTGGACGCGTCGGCATTCTACCGTGCTGGCGAAGGACGACACAACGCAGGGACCGTCGTCAGCCGAAGCCCGAAGGCTGGCCAGCCGAAGCCGTGGCGGAACTGCGTCTGGTCGGGCCAAACGTGGCACAAGCACGGACACAAAACCGCTCCTTCCCAAAACGTGACGGCAGAGGCATAATGGTCGCTGGCAGAAGGCTCGCGGTGCACGCCGCTTTCAACGCCGTGTTTCCGCACGTCGTGGGGTCAGGTGGTCGAGGAGACGGGCCAAGGAAGGAACGGGACGACGGTTTCGGTCTTGCCCTGACGGAGGGAGGTTCCGCCATGGCCACGTTCGCTTTGCTCGGCAAGTACTCGGCTGACGCGTTGACCGGAATCAGTGCCGACCGGACGAAGAAGGCGGTCGAGGCCATTGAGAAGCTCGGCGGCCAAGTTCACACCATGCTGGCCATGCTCGGCCCGTACGACTTGCTGCTCATTGTCGACCTGCCGGACCACAAGCAAGCCATGAAAGCTTCGCTGGCGCTGACTCGGCTCACGTCAATCAGCTTCACCACGTGCGCGGCCGTGCCCGTCGACGAGTTCGACCAGCTGGCCTCGGAGTCGTAGCGGCCTGTCGTTCGCCGGTGACAGAGCCAGTCGGCGCCGAAGCGTCAAAGCGTGGCGTCGCACGCCGGCGCGGACGCGTTTCGTCCCGTCCGCGCACGACGGACGCGGTCCCTCGCGTCGGGTTAGTGAGCCGAACGCGCTAGCGTCGGGCCATTTCACGGCCACACAGAACCAGGGGCCCGCGTGGCCCAAGGCTGTTACTTACGGTTGGTAAAGCCCGAGGCTAGCGCCTACGGCTGACGAGCCCGAGGGTAGCGCCTACGGCTGACTGGTCCGAAGCTAGCGGCTGCGACTGACTGGGGCGGCGACACGTCCAACACGGGCACGCCGAAGCGTGTTGCTTCCGTTTCTTGCTGGGCGAGGTCTTGCAAGACGCTCGAACACATTACTGCCGCGACGCGGCTTGTCGTGTCACGCCGGAGGTGCGCGCCGACCTGACGCGGGCAGAAGGCGGGTCTGTGGCCGGGACGTTGAGCACCTTCAGCGTCAAGTTGCCTCAAAGGCGACGGGCAGTGAACGTCTCGCGTCGCGGCGGTCAACCGATTCGGTCCTTGCCGACCCACTTGCGCAGCACTTCGGGAATGACAATGCTGCCGTCGGCCTGCTGGTAGTTTTCCAGAATGGCAATGAGGGCGCGAGAGACGGCAATGGCGGTTCCGTTGAGCGTGTGGACGAAGCGAGTGCCCTTGAAGTCGGGCGACTTGCAGCGAATGTTGAGCCGTCGGGCCTGGTAGTCGGTGCAGTTCGAAGCCGAGGTGACCTCGCCCCACTCGCCGCGTCCGGGCATCCAAGCTTCCAGGTCGAATTTGCGGTAGGCCGGGCCGCCCAAGTCGCCCGTGCACGTGTCGACGACGCGGTACGGAATGCCCAGCCCTTGGAAGAGTTCCTCTTCGATTCGCACAATCAGTGCGTGGAACTTGTCCGACTCGCTCACGTCCGGCGCCGTAAAGCCAAACATTTCGACTTTCGTGAATTGGTGGACGCGGTAAATTCCGCGAGTCGCTCGTCCGTGAGCCCCGGCCTCGGTGCGGAAGCAATGAGACAGCCCGGCGAACTTGAGCGGCAGGTCTTCGACTTTCAGAATCTGGTCTTTCAGCAAGCCGCCCAAAGTAATCTCCGCCGTGGCCACCAGGCTCAGGTCTGAGTTCTCAATCGAGTAGATTTGTGTTTCGGGCCCTCGGGGCAGAAAGCCAATGCCCTCCAGGATTTCGTCCCGAGCCAGGTCGGGCGTAATGTGCAGCGTGAACCCTTCGGCCTGCAGTTTCTCGACCGCGTAGTTGACCAACGCCAGCTCCAGCAGCACGGCTTCGTTCTTGAGAAAGTAGAAGCCGTGCCCCGCCACCCGAGCTCCGCCCTCGAAGTCAATCAGGTCGTGTTTCTTGGCCAGAGCGACGTGGTCGAGCGGCTGAAAGTCGAACTGCGGCACTTCGCCCCAGGTGCGGACGACCACGCTGTCTTTCTCGTCGCGGCCGACCGGGGCGTCGGGGTGAGTCATGTTCGGCACACGCGCCAACAGCCCGTGCAATTCCGCCTCGACCGCGTTCAGCTTCTCGCTCAACTGCTGAATCTGTTCGCGCAGCTGCTTGCTCTGGCCGATCAGCTCCTGTTTCTGTTCCGGGTCTTTGACCTTGGGAATTTGCGACGAGAGCTGTTTTTGCTGGTGACGCAATTGGTCGGTCTGGGAAATGAGCGAGCTCCGCTCGTTTCGCAGCTCGACCAACCGGTCCAGGTCGACTTCCACGCCTCGGTTCCGGCAGTTTTCAGCCACCAGCTCTTTGTTGTCGCAAACGAACTGAAGGTCCAACATGGCTCCACCAGCCTGTTCTGTTCCTACGGTTGTCGGAGAAGCTGTTCGGGGAAAGCGAGTGTCCGAGCTTTGAGACGAGGAGCCGGGACTCGCGCGGCAGGCCAGCGCTCGGAACTCGCCGGGACGCCCGGCTCCTGGCCGGTTCGAAGTCCGCTCAACTGCCCTGCCCCGTCTCGGCCAGCTCCCGCCACAAGTACGCGCTGGCCAAAGTGCCGCGTCGCCAGTCCACCAGTCGAAACCGCTCGTTCGGACTGTGCAGGTTGTCGGTGTTCTGCCCCCAGCCGAGCAAGAGTGTACTGACCGCCAAGACTTCCTGGAAGGTTGCGACGACGGGGATTGACCCGCCCTCACGAATCAAGACGGGCTCGACGCCGAAAGCCAGACGAATGGCTCGTCGAGCCGCCTCCATTTGTGGGCTGTCTGGGTCGAACAGCACCGGACGGCCGCCGTGCTGTTGCGTCAGTTCCAGCGTCAGCCCCGGCAACAAGTTTTGCTCAAAGTAGCGTTTGAGCGACTGGAACACCTCGTCGGGTTCTTGGTCCGGCACCAAACGGCAACTGATTTTTGCCGACGCTTTCGAGGGAATAATCGTCTTGGCTCCTTCGCCCGTGTAGCCGCTCACCAGTCCGTTGACGTCGCAAGTGGGCCGAGCCCAACGACGCTCCGTCACCGTGTAGCCCGGCTCGCCCCAGCCGGCCTCGACGCCCAGCCCAGCAAAAAAGGCCCGTTCGTCGAACGGCAGTGCGGCCAACCGCTTCCGCTCCTGCTCCGTCAGCGGACGCACCCGGTCGTAAAAGCCGGGAATGCGGACCCGGCCCTCGTCGTCGTGCAGCGAGGCGACCAGCCGGGCCAAGGCGTTGGCCGGGTTCGTCACCGCACCGCCGAAGACCCCGCTGTGCAAGTCCTGGCTGGGACCACGCACCGTCACCTCGCAGGCCATGATTCCCCGCAAGCCGTAAGTAATGGCCGGCAAGTCCGGGCCGTACTGACTGGTGTCGCTCACCACAACCACGTCGCAAGCCAGTTCCTCGCGGCGCTGACGCAAGAACCGCTCCAAATTCTCGCTGCCGACCTCCTCTTCACCCTCGACCACAAAGACAACGTTCACCGGCAGGCGGCCTTCGACTTTCAGCCACGCCTCGACCGCTCCCACGTGCGTCCACAACTGCCCCTTGTCGTCGGTGGCTCCCCGTGCGTACAGGCAACCGTCTCGAACAGACGGCTCGAACGGCGGCGTTTGCCACTGGTCCAGCGGGTCCGGCGGCTGAACGTCGTAGTGACCGTAGACCAGCACGGTCGGGCGGTCGGGCCGCTCCAACCACCGAGCGTAGACAATTGGGTGGCCGTCGGTCGGGACCACGTCGGCCGAAAGTCCCATTGCCGAGAAGTGGTCGCGCAAGAACGTCGCCGCGGCGTGCATGTCTTGGCGGTGAGCCGGGTCGGCGCTGACGCTGGGAATTCGCAGAAACTGCTTGAGCTGCTCCAGAAGCCGCTGTTCGCTGTCTTGCAGGTACTGCAGCACACGTTCCATGGGTCGCTCCTTTTCCACGCGAAGCAGAGGGACCACGGGAGCCGTACTGTACCGTTTGCAAGACCGAGGGGAAAGGCGAGCGGTGCAGACGTTGCGCGGAAGCAAGACGACCTCCTCGGTTCGACGCCCCACAGAGTGGTCTGCGGTGGAAGCGGTGAGTTGCCTGCCGGGTCGGTAGCCGAGGGCGTTGCGACGGCAAAGACGTCAGCCAGCCTTTGGGACGGCGACGCTTGAGGTCAAGCGTTTTGTTCCGTGTCGGAACGGGTCGAAGGCGAGTCGGGCTCCACCAGCGGAACCGGGACGTCCTGACTGAGCTCTTGCGGCGACACTTCGCTGGGACGAACCGGCTCGGCGGACCGCACGGCCCGGCCGGGCCGAACCTGCTGTTGCTCGAACCGGTACTCGACGTCGCCAATGCGGACGTGGTCTCCCAGTTTCAGCTCCCGTTCGCGCTCAATTCGCTCGCCGTTGACCCAAACGCCGTTCAAGCTGCCCAGGTCTCGCACGTAAAATCGGTCGTCCGCACGGACAATGCAGCAGTGCTTCCTGGAGACGCGACGCGTCCGCCGGAGCACCACGTCGCACGCGGAGTCTCGACCGATGAGCACAATCGGTTTGTCGATTGGAATCAGAACTCCGCCTTTCAGCGGACGCAACACGACAGAAGACATGACCTCGTTTCCGCCAACGCCGACGGCTCACCAATGCGGAAGGAAAGAGTTGCCCAAGCTGGTTGCTTCCCACGGGACAACTCTAGCATGTTCCCGCTGCGGGTGCCACAAGCGGCCGCGTCGACAGCCGCAGTGACTGGTGTGTAGACTGAGGCCATGAGCCAGACCACGAACAACAAAACGGCTTGGTACAGTCCAGGACTCTACTTTCGTTGCACCCAGTGCGGACGGTGCTGCACGGGCGGACCGGGAGCCGTGTGGGTGTCCGAAGCAGAGGTGGAAGCCATTGCTGACTTCTTGGGGTGCAGCGTCGGCGAGGTGAAGCTAATGTACACGCGTGTGGTTGGCGCGCGGCTGTCGCTCCGAGAGTTTGCCAACGGAGACTGCGTCTTTCTGGACCCCCGCACGCGGCTGTGTCGCATTCACCCCGTGCGGCCCCGGCAGTGCCTCGCGTGGCCGTTTTGGCCTTCGAACTTGCAGTCGCCCGAGTCGTGGAACCGGACGAAAGCGGTTTGTCCGGGGGCCGGGACCGGCGAGCTGGTGCCGGTCGAGGAAATCGAGCGGCTGGCTTCACTGATTGACCTGTAGGTCGCCTCCCGCGCCGGCCGGGAGAGGGCACACGGACGCGGCTCAGGACCGGCTGGACGGGAAAAGGCGCGAGCCGCGGCAAACGCCTCGGTTTCCGGCCGTTCTTGCTGCCGCTCGACACTTTCCGCGCGAGGCTTGGCGGCTGCGAGCCGGCAAGGCGGCCGGTGGCTGTCTTGGCTCGGTCCGGTTGCGCAAGCCACAAGAAGTTCGCCGAACGTGCCGGTCGCTCAGAATTTGTTGATGCTGACGGCTCTGCTCGGTCGATTTTGACTTCAGACACCACACGCTCCGCGAGGTGACCGGACTGTGATTTGCACGTCCACGCGCACGGCGGGAGCCCCGGGGACACCGCTCGGGGCCGCCCCTGTTGGCCTCGACCGGCGGTGCGGCTGTGTTTTCGGTCCGGGCTTGTGCGGGCCGTGGGTGGACCAACGGACGTTGGTTGGGGAAGACTGGGAAAAGGTTACGGGTGGCTCGTGCCCGCTCCGTCGCAGGCGGCGGGGCGGACCACGGGTCGACGGCGAGCCCGTTTGGCGCAGGCGCGCAGCAGGAAGGGCGAGCCGGAGACACAGGTGGGCGCGGGGCGTTTCAGCCCCGGCCTTGGACTTGGTCGGGACGGCGCCGCGGGTCACGGCGGACGGGCGTCTCCGGCCGGGTTGCCCGTCGAATCGGAGTCCCCAGGCGAATCAACTTGACACTAAGTTGCTTTTGTGACTACACTTGTGACGTTCGGATTCGCTCAATGGAGGAGAATGCCGATCTCGACGTCAACCGCTGGCGCAGGAGACTCCAGTCGTGACCAAGACCAAGAAAGAGATTGTCAAGGAGATCTCCGAAGCGACTGGTCTGACGCAGGTCAAGACCAAGGAGATTGTCCAAATGGTGCTCGACGCCATTGTCGACGCGGTCGTCGAGCACGGCCGGATTGAGTTGCGAAATTTCGGCGTTTTTGAGGTCAAGAAGCGGGCGGCGAGAAAGGCACGGAACCCGCGAACGGGCGAGCAGGTTGACGTCGGTGAGAAGTACGTGGTGACGTTCAAACCAGGAAAACGAAT
>CAYSAG010000172.1:0-10984 GCA_964428935.1 uncultured Planctomycetaceae bacterium
CCACGCTCCGTCGTGGCCGCTGACGGTTCGTGTCTTGAGGCCAGTTCAAGACGACGCGTCCGGTCGCTCCAAAACCCGCGAATCCGTGGAGGAACGCGGATGAATTGCCGGACACCCTCAATTATGTCGCAGCCTGCGGCAACACCGCCGGAACGCTCTGGCCCGAATGGTGCGCCACCCTCTGGCCGAAAAACCGAGGCCGAACGCGTGCGTTCTGGGCAGCCAAACCGGGAAGACGAAGCCAGCGGGGGCTTAGGAGCGAGGGCACGGCACAGCGAAGCAATGTGCGTGGCCGGAGACTCCACCTCCTGGTTGGCACGCTGCAGTTGTTTGGCCGCTCGTGCGTGCTCACGGCCGACGGGCAGCATTGGGAACGAAGCGGGGTTGGAACCGGTCCTCTGTCGGCGCGGGCGGCCAAAGGCGCTCTTCGCCGATTCGGCGTGCGGCAAGCACGGGTTGCAGTGTGGTGCAACGACCACGGTCGCGGTTTGCCCGGTCCACTTTGTCTTGGGACGTGAGAGTGCCGCTGGGTGTCGAGTTTGAAGATGCCCGGTCGGTTTGCGGTGGCGGTGTGGAGTGCCGAGGGGCGAGTATTTCGCATTGTCCGTGCGCCAATTACAGGACGGGCGGCGGTTCGAGCGGGACTTCGTGCTGCGGGCGTGGGACCAGGTTCGATCTTGAAATCGGTCGCTAGGTTAGTGGAACGCGTCGTCCGGCCGCGGTAGGATGGACCGGCGGTCTGGCGAGGCCACCCTGGCGGGTCGGCGTCGAGGAGGGGCACGGGTCGGGTCGAGGAGGGACGTCGCGGAGCCGGCAGGTCCTGTCGACGAGAGGGCTGCAGCGAACGCTCCCCCGTGCGGTCGGGACGAGACGAGCCGACGCAGGAGTTCCTGGACGGCGACGGCGGCTTCGGTCGGCCACGACCGGAATGACTCACGGCACGTCGAGCCGGTACAGCGGCTCAAGCGGGTCAAGACGGAGGAGGAACCGAGCAATGAGAAGCCTGGACTTGCAACGACGGACACGCGGACGGCAGCTCGGGCGGCCGTGGCTGCTGACGGTCGCCGCAGCGGTGTTTGGGGGCTTGTTGATTGGCGGAGCGGCGACGGCGCTCGCGGAGGCCGTCACGGTGCCGGCCAATGGCGTGTCGCTGCAGGTGCACTTCGGACTGAAAGACCGGGCGGAGACGGATTGGAGCGGCCAGTTGCGACTTTCTCGCGGCTCGGTTGTCGGCATTCAGGTGGTTCCGTCGCAGAACGGCACGGCCGAAGGGAACACGTGGAAGGTTCGCACGCGAGAAAACCGCAAACGACGTCGTGTCAGCATTCACGACCCGGTGCCGCCGAAATGGCTGCGCCCCAGTCTGCTGGTCACTCTGGACGCTCCGGCCGACGCCACCGTCAGGTTTCAAACGCCGCAAGGTGAGTTCTCGTTGCGGTTGTCGGAGCTTCGTCTGGGGCAGCCGACTGAGTTTCTGCAAGGGCAGGTGAGCGTGGAGCTGGTTCCGCTGTCGGTTCAGTTGACGAGCGGTCCGGAGGACGAGGACTGGCCGGACGCGACTCGGGCGGCGGACGGCACGGTCTGGGTGGTCTACACGGCGTACCGCCACGCCGGCCCGCTGGACGCGCAGGCCATTCACCGGACGCGAGACTTCCGGTCGCTGAAGCCGACGGGCAACGGCGACCAGGTGCGGCTGGTGAGCTTCGACGGTCGGCGTTGGAGCGAGCCGTTGAACGTGACGAAGCACGGCCTCGACGTCTGGAGGCCGTCGGTCGCCGTGGACGGCCGCGGGACGGTGTGGGTCGTTTGGAGTCAGCAAGTGGACGGCAACTGGGACCTGTACGCGCGGGGCTTCCAACCCTCTTCGAAGGCTTGGACGCCCGTCGTTCGGCTGACCGAAGCAGCCGGAGCGGACTTGGACGCCGAGGCGGTCGTCAGTCCGGTCGACGGTCGCGTGTGGGTGGTTTGGCGGGGCTGGCGCAACGGCAGCTTCGACATTTTGCTGACGCAACTGACGTCCGACGGCCGCTCGACGGGCGAGCGGGCCGCAGCCGCCAGCCCGGCCAATGAGTGGTGGCCGGCGGCGGTCTTCGATTCGAAAGGGCGGCTCGTCGTGGCCTACGACACCTACCGGCGGGGGAATTACGACGTGGAGCTGGTTTGGGACGCGGCCGGTCAGTCGCCGCAAACGGTCGACGTGGCCGCAACGCCGCTGTTTGAAGCCCGTCCCAGCCTGGTCGTCGACCGCCAAGACCGCGTGTGGGTGGCGTTCGAACAAGGCGGGCAGCAATGGGGCAAGGACACGGGCATGCGCTGGCGTGGCCGTCGCGGCGAGCAGCTCTACTGGCAGCGAGACGTGGTCGTTCGCCAAGTGGAACGGGGCCGTCTGGCCGGTCAGGCGGCCGGCACGGTCCCCGCTCCGAAAATCAAACGCGAGTACCCGGTCGCCGAGACCAAACGAATCAGCCACCCGCGGCTGGCTCTGGACGACAGCGGTCGGCTGTGGTTGCTGTTTCGCCGTCACCCGAACACGTCGGGAGGTGGGGAGTCGTGGGTGAGCTTTGTCACGTACCACGACGGCGACCGCTGGGTGGAGCCGGTGCCGTTGGCCAATTCCGCCAACCTGCTGGACAACCGCCCGGCCGTTTTGTCGGCAGGGCCGAACCGGCTGCTGGTCGTGCATTCTTCGGACGGCCGAACACGGGGCACCCGCTCGGCCAAAGACAACAACCTGTTCTGCAGCTTGGTTCGAGCCGGAGGAGACGGGCTGACGGCTCGCCCCGCTCGCTCGCCCAACCTGGTCGCCCTTCCTCCCGCGCCGGAACCGGTCCCGGCGGTGCACCCGAACGAGAACCAAGACGTCCAACGCATTCGCAACTACCGAATCACCGTGGGGGGAAAGACGTACCAACCGGTTCGGGGTGAGTTTCACCGTCACACCGAGCTGACGTCGCACCGTGACATGGACGGCACTTTGCAGGACATGTTCCGCTACGCTCTGGACGTGGCTCAAATGGACTGGATTGGCAACGGCGACCACGACAACGGCTACGGCGTGGAGTACTTGTGGTGGCTGGTCCAGAAACGGACGGACATGTACCACCACCCGCCGCGTTTCATGCCCATGTTCACGTACGAGCGGAGCGTGAGTTACCCGTCGGGGCACCGGAATGCCATGTTCGCCGTCCGGGGCATTCGTCCGCTGCCGCGAATGCCGGGCGGCCGGGCAGCCCTGTTCGGCACACCCGAAAAGGGAGCGCCGGACATCAAGACCTTCTACGCGTACCTGAAGTACTTCGACGGCATTTGTGCCTCGCACACCAGCGGGACGGGCATGGGCACCGACTGGCGAGACAATGACCCGGAAGTCGAGCCGGTTGTTGAAATCTACCAAGGGCTCCGGCACAGCTACGAACACCAAGGCGCTCCCGCCACCGCCTCCGGTCCCGCCGACGCCATTGGCGGCTACCGCCCCGCCGGCTTCGTTTGGAACGCTCTCATGAAAGGCTACCGATTGGGGTTCGAGTCCAGCAGCGACCACTACTCCACTCACATTAGTTACGCCATTGCTTGGGCCGAGGAGCGAAGCCGCCAAGGCATTCTCGACGCCTTCAAGAAGCGGCACTGTTACGCGGCGAACGACAACATCATTCTGGACGTCCGGTGCGGTGAGCACCTCATGGGCGACGTCTTTCGCCTGAAAGGCAAGCCCACGCTGGACATTCACGTCATTGGAACCGACCGCATTGAGCGGCTTTCCATCATTCGAGGCGTGGGGAACGACAAGCCGCGCTACGTCTACGACGGCAAACCGCAAACGCGGGAAGTGAGGCTGTCGTGGACGGACGCCGACGCCGTTCCGGGAAAAGTGAATTACTACTACGTGCGGGTGGAGCAGGTCATTCCCGAGGGGGGTTACGGAGCCTTGGCGTGGTCCAGCCCTCTGTGGATTCGCGTGGAACCGTGACCGACAGGGCAGGCAGACCCGCAGAACGGGAAGACGACGCAAACGGAAAGGCGTCGGGGTGAAGGGGGGCGAGTGAGCGCACAGCGGACGTTCGGCGCGACGCTGGTTCGAGCGAGCCGGCTCCGCGCGCCGACACCGAGCCGCCGACGCGGTGGCCTCAGTCCGTCGGCAACAGCTCCACGCCGACCGTCACCGCAGTCGCTCGCTCCGACAAGTCGACGGCCAAGTACGCGAAGTCGGCTGCTTGACAAAGGTCTTGCAAACGGCGGAGCCGTTGCTGGACGGACCGGCGTCTTGACGCGGACCGCCCACCCAACAGCTCCACCAACGCCGACTCCCGTTCGGCCAGCCACTGTCGGAGCTGCCGAAGGTCGGCCAACACAACCTGGTCGGCTCCTGCGGGCACGCGGCGAGCGGCCGCTGGCAAGGCCGACTGCTTTTGCTCCGTCGCCGCTCGCCCCCCTGCCGGGCTCGAGCCGGCCTCCAGCACGCGTCGCAGCGCCGCCCGGCTGGTGGCCAGCAGCAGCGAGGACGAGTGCCACGCGTAAGCCGGCTGGCCGTAAGCGAAGTTTTCCAACCAGTGAAGCTGCGTCGGCCCGAAGCGTTCGCTTCGCAAGTAAGCCACGGCTTTGTCCGAACGGGCGTTTTGCAGTGTCGCCAGCAAGTTGCCCGCCGTCAGCAAGGCGTTGTCGACGGCCTGACGCAGCGTCAGTTGTCGGCCGGCCGCGTCAACTGTCCGTTCCGGGTCCACCGGCAGTCGAACGACGACGTCGAACGGCAGCGTCGGTTCTGGTCGAGAGGCCGCTGAAAGGACCAACGCCTCCCACCGTCCTCGACAGGCCGGCAACAACTGGTCGAACGGGTCCAGCCCCAGAAGCAAGCCCGTCAGCACGCGCCGGCCGGACTGCCAGTCGCGACGCTCACGGGGCGACAACAATTCTTCGAACGCCTTCACGCTGCCCGGCCGCACGGCAAGCCGACCGTAGGCGGCCAGAAACACACCCGTAGGACAGTTCGTTGGAAGTCCGCCGACCCCTTCCAGGTCGGAGCCCGCCGGTCCAGACGTCGCCGGCGTGACAGCCTGCCACCGCGCGGCCACTTGCAGACGCACCCCGCGGCCGCCCACGAAGTCCAACCAACCGGTCAGCGAACGGCACTGTTGCCACAGCCGAGTGAAAGCCCGGTTGCCCTCGGCTGCCACGTCTCGGTCCCACGCTCGCGGGTTCAAACCGACGACCACAGCCGCCGACGCCGGAACGTTGCGGACGTCCGAGAACCAGTCGGAACGGCTCAGCGGCCGCTCTCCGTCCTCACGGCCCCGACCGTTGGCCAAGTCAATGGTCCGACGCAGCGTCGGTTCGTCGTTGGAAAGAACCAAGACGGGCCCCAGCAGCCAGTAGAAGAACGGCCGAGCCGGCTTGCCCGCCTGAGAACGCTTTTGCCAACGGAAGTACGTCTGGCCCTGGTACTTCACGGACGTGGCCTGTCGCTCGTCCACGTCCTGCCACACCTGCAGCAGTTCCTTCAGCCGCCGCTCGCTGGCCGCTCGCGTCAGCAGCACGACGTTCGGCTCGGCGCCCTGCCGCGGCCACACGCCCAAAACGACCGACTGTCCGAACAAGTCTTCGACCAGTTGACGGAACGGACGGTCGGCCAGCGTCTCGACGTACGCCGCTGCGGCCTTCAACTGACGAAAGCCTTTGCTGCCGGTCCAGGCGCGGAACGCTTCGAGCGACTGCAGGCGGCGGTAAAGCGGCGAGCGTTCCAGCAGTCGGAGCTGGCCGCGCAGGTCTCGAACGTGGACCACCAGTCCGACGTCGTCCGGCACGAGAGCGGTCAGGCTGTTCGCAACGGGCGGCGCTTGCGCGGTCGGCGCCGGCTGCGCCGCTCGGTCTTTCGTTCGCTCGGCGGAACCGGCAGCAACGTGTTGAGCCGCCCAAACGGGAGCCGACACAAGCAAGACCAGCCCAAGGCTCCCCAGCACGCAGGCCACTCGGACGACCCAGGCCCACCTTGCGGCTCGGTCCGGCTGACCAGACCGTCCCCACTGCTGCGACGGCTCTCGGACCGGCCGCCGGACGACCCCGACCGCAGGCGCCTGGCGTCGAACGCCGACAAACCGACCGCGGACCGCCAACAGCCCAGACCCAACGACGTGCAACACCAGCGTCACGGTTTGGTCCTCCGCCTGCGCGGCCTTCCGAAGCAGCGTGAAAGAACCGACCAGTAGCGACGAGAACAGCTCGTGCCGCCGGCGTGGCCTGACGAAGAGCCCCGGCCCGTCAGGACGTCGGCGGGAGCGGCAGCGTTTCAGCAAGAATGTTCAACGCCTCGGTCAGGTCGCGTCGGACAGACGTCAGCGGCCGCCCCAGTTCCCGCGGCAGCTCCAGCCCCAGCTCGGACCCGTTTTCGTCCGGCTCACTGCCGCGTGAGCCGTCGGACGGCCACAAAGTCCACGACAACGACACGCCAATCCGCCGCGGCTCCGGCTGCGGCTGTCGACCGGCCGCGTCGGGCTGCTCGACGGAAGCCGTTGGCTCGGTCGAGCCCGTCGCCGTCGAGCCCGTCGGTTCCGCGTTGCCGAACAATGAGCGAAGTCCGGCCAAAAGTTGTTCGCTCACCCGACCTGCCGACTCTTGCCGACTCCACTTGTCTTGGCCGAGGCTCGTCCGGCCGTTCGTAGCTGCGAGGCCGGACTCGGTCGGACGCACAAAACGGCCTTGGCTTCTTGACGCGAAACCGCCTTGGCCGTCGGTCGAGCCGAGCAGAAGCGGCCGCGCGGGCTGCTTGGGCGTCGCGTGTCGGACGGCCGAACCGACGACGGCGTCTGGGCCGAACGTCCACCGCGCCGCCGGACGGCTGCAAAGGAACAGTCCGACGGCAACCAGAGCGGAAGCCACAGCGGCCCACGCACGCCCCGACCGTGCCGCTCGGACGGCCGCACCTCCAGGCCGAACCGGCCGCTCGTCCGCCGGGCCCGACGCGGCCGGCACGACCGCTTCGCCTGCTGGCCGCTGCGCGTGGGCACGTGCGGAGCGGGCTCCCGCCTGCTCCGGCACGCCGAGCGGTCCCCAGCTGGCTTGGTGAGCGGCCCACAGCCCGGCCACGTAGTCCAGCCAACGGGCCTCCCTCAGCCGCTCGGCGCACGCCGCACAGCTCAGCGCGTGTGCCTCGAGCAGCGGGTCTTGCAGTTCCGCCCGCGTCTCGACTAACCGTTCCAAACGTTTTTGGAACTGGTCACAGTTCATGAAAGGCGTCCGGTGTCATTCCACGACGACGGAGTGCTTCGGCCAGTTCGCGGCGAGCACGGTGCAACCGGGTCTTCACCGTGCCCACCGGGCAGTTCAGTCGTCTGGCAATTTCTTCGCAACTGAGCTGGTCGCGGTAAAACAGCTCGAAGCACCGGCGGTGTTCCGGCCGGAGCGACTGCAGCGCGTGCTGCACTTCTTCGGCAACCAGCCGAACCGCCCAGCCGGTCGGCGCGGCCAACGAGTCGAGCAAAGCGGGAGCGGCCTGAACGGGGCGACGAGCTCGGCCAGCCAAGTGGGTCCGACAACGGTTGACCGCAATTTGAACAATCCACGGCTTGAGCGGTCGGGTTGGGTCCCACCGGTTTAGACTGCGAAAGACCCGCAAGAACACCTCTTGCGTCACGTCTTCCGCGTCTTCGCGCTGTCTGAGCATTCGAAGGCAGACCGCGAAGACCAACCCCTGGAAACGCTGGACCAGCGCTCGCAGTCCGCCTTCGTCCCCGTCCAGACAGCGTTGAACTAGTGCGACGTCTTCCGCGTTCACCGTTCTCTAACCGCTCCCAGCCTCACTTACCCGGCCACCAGCTGTCCGGTTTCGCCTTTTCTACGTGGGCGGTTTTTGAATACATTCTTTCGCCAATTGCCGGGCCAGCTTGTAAGCGTGTTTGACTGTGTAGGTCCGGACTTCAATTTGGTCTTCCGAGTAGTACCGGCCCGGCTCGCTGGGCGGCAGACCGGCCAACGCCAAGGTCAACGGAAGCAAGTCAATGAACTCCTTGTAGCGTCTTTGCTGTTCGGTGACGTCGTTGGTCATGCCCGTTGCCTCCTCTGCTGAAAGCGAACGTTGCCGGAAACGTGAGTGGAACCCGAGTCCGAAGTGGTCGCACACAGACTGGCCAAACCCAGCCCGGTTCGTTGCTGGAAACGGCTCGGCCGAACAACCGACCGGGCCGACCAGTTGACCAGCTCAGCATTAGCGTACGGCAGCGACAGAGGGTCCGCAAGGGCGGAAAACGGGGGAGCCGACAGGCCGACAGGTCCGTTGTGCCGGACGCCGTCAGCCGGGTGACTTGTCGCTGGTCCGCACGACGAGGGGCGGCAAGCCGGTGAACGCGGAACCACAGACGGCCGGAGCCGGTGTCCAACGGTCGAGGCACGACGTCGCGCCGCGCAACCGACACCGCACGGAGGTGACAGACGACAGTCGAGGCTGCTGGAATGGAGTCACACGGAAGAGGTGAACGCAGCAGGGGGCGCAGGCGAACAGAAGGCGAAGACTCCGTTCTTCTTTCTGCCGACCGCACACCGCGGCCTGCGGGGCGGGCCGACGTGGGCGAGACTCGCCGGACCGTGCTCGCCGCCTTGGCGACCGTTTTGGCGGTGGCAGCGCTGTCCGTTGGTTTGAGCTTCACCCGCGGCCGACTGGGCGACCTACGTTGCTACACGTTGGCCGCCCGAAGAATGCTCGACGGCGAGGAAATCTACCGAATCGAACGCGGCCCGTTCACCTACCCGCCGTTTTTTGCCGTGCCCTTTCTGCCGCTTTGCCGTTTGCCGGACTTTGCCTGCCGGGCCGTGTGGTACTTTTGCAACGTCAGCCTGACTTTGGCTGCCGTGTGGCTGACGCTGCGAGTTGCCGCACCGGTCATGCGGGAACCCGTCGCGAGCGGCTCGGGTGGCTCGGCGGCTGGTCCGCCGCTCGGCGCTGAAACGACGCTGGCCAGCGGCGGCCCGTCGGACTGTGGACATTCCGGCAAGCCCGCCGACGGCCGGACGGCGCCGCACCGGCGCACCGTCCTGTTGCCGGGCGGCGTGCCGGTCCCGGCCGACAGGCGTCTGGTTGTCTTTTTCGTCTTGCTGGCGACGCTGGCCGGCCGGTTGGTCATTTCGCCAATCGAGTACCAGGCTCACGACGCCGTGGTGTTCCTGCTTTGTCTGCTGGCCATTGTGACGTGGGACTCGCCGCGTCGCTGGTTGCCGGGTTTCTGGGCCGGACTGGCGGCTGCTTGCAAGGCCACGCCGCTGTTGTTCTTGCCGGTTTTTCTGGTGCAGCGCCGCTTCCGGGCGGCTGCCGCGTTGTTGCTCACGCTGGCCGTGGCCACGTTGACTCCCGACGTGTTCTTCCCGCGTCGCGACGGCCAGCTGTGGGCCGTGGCGTGGTACAAGACGTTTGTGTCCAAAGTGGAAGTCGGAGCGGCTCCCGACGTCCAGTCGGCCTGGGACAGTTGGGACAAACTGAACCAAAGCCTTTCGGGAACGTTGTACCGACTGTCGACCCCGGTCTTGGTCGCCGACGAACACCGTTTCGACGTCAGCCTGTGGACTCCGTCGCGGCCGGTTTTGAAAGCGACCACGCTGGCTGCCGAGTTGCTGGTTCTGGCGGTGCTGCTGTGGTTCACTTGGCCGCGTCGAGAGCGGGCGACGCAGTCGGTCGCGCCGTCGGAGCGGGCTTTTCAAAGGCTGGGAGAAGGCGGGCTGGTCCTGTGTGGAATGCTGCTGCTTTCTCCCATGTCGAGCAAGCACCACTTCTGCACGCTGTTGGTGCCGCTCACGTTCTGCCTGGTGGACTTCCTCTACCGTCGGCCCTCGGTGCCTGTGGCTGCTTTGTGTGTCGTCTTGTTTGGTCTGGGAACGCTTGGGGCGAAGGACGTCGTCGGCCGGCCGCTGGCCAACCTGCTGTTGGCCTACGGCGCTCTGACTTGGTGCACCGTGGCCTGCTTCGCGGCGAGCTGTTGGGTGTTGACGCAAAGGCGGCGGCTTTTCGCTGAGGCGGCCGGACGGTTCCGCGGGACAGACGCTTCCGTCGACCAGGCGGTTGCTCAGGTGGAGCGGCAGAAGGCCCGAACGACGGAGCGGCCGTTGCGTCGGGCGGGCTGACGGGACGTCGAGCCGACGCGGTTTGGCTGCGTAGTCGGCTGCGTCCGGTCACGCCGTCGGCCGCTCCAGCCGCTTTACGGCGCGGACCGACGCTCGCCGGACCGTCCTGCCGGCTCGGGTTCGGACGTCGACTTTTCTGGCTCCGCTCCGGACGACTCCGCGCCGTCCGGCTCCGTCTGTCCGCTCAGACGCTGCTGAGCCTTTCTGACTTGCGGCTCGAACTCGCGGTTCGTTCCGTAAAGCGTGACAATGCTGTTCCAAATTTTTCGGGCTTCAATGACCCGGCCCTCTTCGAACAGCTTGTCCGCCCGCTCCAACGCCTGGTTGACAATGGCCACGCGGTCTTCTTCTTTTCCGCCGGCCGACTCAATCTCCGCGACCTTTTTTCGAGCCAGATTGACGTAGGCTCGGGCCTTTGGGTCGTTCTTGAACAGCTCCGCCAGGCTCCGGTACAACTCCAGCGCGCTGACCCGGTCGCCGAACTGCTCGTACCGCCACGCTTCAATGAAATGCCGTTCTGCTTCCGACCGAGGTTCGCGGTTCAGCCGCGCGTCGGTAATGGCTCGCCGTTCGGCCTGGTACATTTCGATTTGGTCCAGGTACTCCTGCACCTGCTGCGCGTAGCGGCCGTTGGGAAAACGCTCCTTGAGCGGAAGCAAGTACCGTTCCTTGGCCTCGGCCCACTTCAGCGGGTCGTCGGTCTGCATGAGAGCCTGGGCCTTCAGGAACAGCTCCTGTTCGCTTTCGGGCCACAGCGACCACGTCACCAGGCCGACCAGCACCAACAGACACGAAACGAGGAACCACGTGCGTTCGTAGAACGGCACGCCTGATTCGTCTCGTTTCCGCTTTCGTCGTTTTTTCTTCTTTTTGTCTTCGCGTTCTCTTT
>CAYSAG010000173.1:0-10948 GCA_964428935.1 uncultured Planctomycetaceae bacterium
GGTCGCGGCGGCTCAGTCTGAAGAACCGTCCCGTCTGCCGTCGCCGCCGCGGCGGGCCGGAATGACCGACGCGGCGCGTCGAGCCGTCCAGCGGGGACTGGCTTGGTTGGCCGCTCGGCAAAGGCCCGACGGCTCGTTCGGCAGCGGCGTCCGTTACCGAAAGAACGTCGCCGTCGCGTCTCTTTGCGGCCTGGCTTTCTTGAGTGCCGGCCACACGCCCAAGCGCGGTCTGTACGGGCTTCAGGTCGACCGGACGTTGGCTCTGGTGCTGGCCGCCGCTCAGCCAAACGGTTTCATCATTGTTCACGGAAGCGAGTCGCACGGGCCCATGTACGGCCACGGCTTTGCCACGCTTTTTCTGGCCGAAGCGTTTGGCATGAGTCCTCGGGCGGACGTGCGGACCAAGCTGAAGCGGGCGGTCGAGCTGATTGTGAACACGCAGAACGAAGAGGGCGGTTGGCGGTACGCCCCCGAGCCGCGCGACGCCGACGTGTCGGTGACGGTCTGCGAGGTCATGGCTTTGCGAGCCGCTCGGAACGCCGGCATTTACGTGCCTTCCGAGACGGTCGACCGCGCCGTCGAGTACATTAAAGGGTGCCAAGACGCCGACGGTGGCTTTCGCTACCAACTTCGCGGACGCCCGGAGAGCCAGTTCCCTCGCTCCGCCGCAGCCGTCGTCGGACTCTACAGCGCCGGAATTTACAAGGGCCCCGAAATTGAACGGGCCCTGCAGTACCTCATGAAATTCCTGCCCCGACGTCAGCAACCGTTCTTCCAAACCCACTACTACTACGCTCACTACTACGCCGTGCAGGCCATGTGGCAGGCCGGAGGCGAGTACTGGGACAAGTGGTACCCGTCCATTCGCGAAGACTTGTTGGCCCGGCAACGGCCCGACGGCCGCTGGGTGGACCAGAGCATTTGCGACGAGTACGGAACGGCCATGGCCTGTCTGGTTCTGCAAATGCCGGAAAGCTACTTGCCGATTTTCCAGAAGTGACGGGGAGGGTTCGAGAAGTCGTGAGCTTTCTTTCGGTCGGCGGTCGAGGCTTGCGGCCGGCGAGGCCTGTTCGCCGGCGGACGGCTTGTTGCGTGACGCGCCTCGCACGCTCGGAGCCGCAGGTTCCGAGTCCGCCGACCGGCCAACACGGCGACCGGCGGGACCGGCCGGGGCGGCGCTGCGAGGGCCCAGGTCGAGAGGCACACGGGCCGGCAGGCATTTTTCTGCGGCTCTGCCTGGCGGTGCTGTTGACAAGCTTTTGGCCGGGGACGCGGCTTTCAGCTCAGTCCGACGGCACGCCCGCGGGCTCGCTCAGCGACGGCCGCGAGACGCCGCTCCTGGGCGGCGGGTCACGCTGGGTCCGAGTGGAAACGCTTGACGGCGAAGTGCTGGACGGCGAGCTGGTCGAGCTGACCGGCCGCGGGGCGGTGGTGTCCGAGTCGGCGAGAAAGCGTCGGTTCGTTTCGCGCGACCTGCTCCGAATTCGCTTTTCCGACCAGCCCGTGCCCGGCGCGAGCGTCCCGTCGGTCTACCTGGTCAACGGCGACCGGGTCTTCGGGCAGCCGTACGAAATTCAGGACGAGCAGCTGTTGGTTCGCTGGACGTTGTCCGACGGAGCACGAACGGTGGCCGTGCCACTGGAAACGGTTCGGCTGTTTCTGTTGGCTCCCTTCTACACCGGCGGAAAGGTTCCGCGACCGATTTGGGCCGAGCGGTTGCGGGACCCGCTGGACCCGACGCGAGTGGTTCGGCCGGTCGACGGAAAGGACGTGGCCCTGCTCTACAACGGCGACCGAATTGAAGGCGAGCTGCTCGGGTGGAACGGCCGCGAGTTCAGCTTCCGCACGCCGGTCGGGCCGGCGTCGGTGGTCACCAGTCGTGTCGTGGGCGTGGCTTTGAACCCGCAGTGGAGCAGTTTTCCGGACGTGCCGGCCGAGCACCAAGTGGTCTTGCTGCGTGACGGCTCCCGTCATACCACCACGACGCTCCGACTGGACGCTCGGGGCCGACTGCAACTCACACTGGCCTTCGGCGGCCAATTGACCGTCGCTCGGCGAGACTTGGTGTCGGCGCAGTTTTTCGGGGACCGAGCGGTCTACTTGTCGGACCTTCAGCCGGTTCGTTTTCGTCACACGCCGTTTCTTTCCGGCCACTGGCCGCTTGAGCGAGACGCGAACGTCCTGGGCGGGGGCTTGCGACTTCGAGGCCGTCAGTTCGTCAAGGGGCTGGGCGTGCACAGCCGAAGCGAGGTGACGTACGACTTGAACGGCCGGTTCGCTCGGTTTCACGCGGTTGCCGGCCTGGACGACGTGGCCGAGGCCGACGCAGCGGCCGACTTCGCCGTCCAAGTCGACGGCCGCACGCTGTGGAAGCGGACGCTGCGACGAACCGACCCACCAGCGTCCACCGGGTGGCTGAAGGTCGAGAGCGCAAAGCGTTTGACGTTGCTGGTCGACTTCGGCCCCCACGCCGACATTCAAGACCGAGCCGACTGGTGCGACGCCTTGTTGGTCCGTCCGTAGGCGGCGCTCGGCCGCGCCCGACTTGCTTGCCGTTTCCCAACCGACTTGGCCTGCCGACGCAGCACCTTCCTCGCGCCGACGGACACGGCGCGGGGCCTTTGGCCGCGCGAAACGTGGCTGCGCACGCTCGGAGCTCGCACTTGGAGTACGTGGCTGCCGGAAACACGGCCCCGTACGTTCGCGCTCGGAGTGCCGCCGCTGGCGTCGTGGTGCCGTTGACGCCGTCAGCCGCGGACCTCGCGTTCCGAGTTCAGGTCGCTCGCAAGGCCCGCTCCAGCCGGTCCACCGCTCGAGCGGCCTGTCGGAAAAGGTCCTCGTCTCCGTCCGACGGCCAGCCGGGTGGCCCGAACCGAGCCGCTTCCAGGCGTTGGAGCAGTCGCCCCAGCTCGGCCACCGTCCCGGCCTCGACCCCGGCCTTCTCCAGTCGCGGCCTCAAGTCAGCGAAAGTGGTCGCTCCCCGAGGCAATTGCAGCCGCTCCGTCAAGTAACGCCGAAGCAGCCGGTGCAGCTGGTCCACCGGCCGGCCGTCGAGCGGCTCGGCGGCTCGGCCAGCTTCGGCTTGTCCGCTGGTCGGCCGCGCCGAGCCGTCGTCGCGGGCCGGACCGTCGCCGAAGTGTGTGTCGCTGCTGGGCCGGCGCAAAGTCGACGGCTCCGCGTCGACCTCGTTCGTGCCAGCCGCGGCTTCGTCGGCGGCTGCCAGCCGAGCCAGCTCGCGCCGGAAGCGTTGAAACGCCCGTTGAGCCCTTCGCCGGTCTTGGTCTGCAGCTCGTCGCCGGCGCACGGCAGGAGCCACCGCCACGGCCAGTCCGACCAGGACCGGCAGGGCCAGCGCCCACCACAGGCCGGGGCCCGCCAGTCGGCGCAGTCGTCGAAGGGCGTTGGCCAGCGCGTGCGAGCCGACGCCGTCGGTCAGCAGTCCGTCGCGGCGCACGGACGCGACGTCCCGCAGCCGCTCGCTGCCCGGTCCTTCCGCGTCGACCGCTTCCACCGCCCGCTCGCCCACCACTTTCAGCGGCACCGGCTTGGACCGGCAGACGCCGTACTGTCCGGACTGCGGGTCGAACCACGTCAGCTCCAGCGGCGGAATTTCCGTCACACCGGCGTGTCGCGGTCGGACAGTCTGCACAAAGACCTTCGCACTGCCCTCGACCCAGCCCGGCGACCGCTGGTCGGGAATTTCGAAGTCGGCTGCCAGCCGGGTCTGCTGCCGAAGGGGAGGCAACTGAATGCACTCCGGCGGACACGTCCCGCTGACGCGAATTTGCAGCGTGACGGGAGCCCCGACCGGCACCTCGGTGGGGCTGGCCGACACGTCCATTCGGAAGCGGCCGACCAGTCCAGAAAAGTCGGGCGGCCGACCACGCTCGGGAAGCGGCCGAACGTCCAACACGACCGGCTGGGCCGCGGCGAACAGACGCCGCTTCGGACCGACAAAGTCCTTTTCGAAAAAGTCGTTGTCGAAGTAGCTGGGGTACTGGTTCCACAGTCGGTTGGTGCCGCGCGTGTCTTCCAGCGCCGTGCAAAGCACCGTGGCTGCGGCAAGGGTCAGCCGTCCGGCTCGCCGTGGCCGAACGAATTTTTCGAACGCCAGCACGTGGAACCGTCGGCCGTCCAGGGACTCGGTGGTCAGTCGGGCCTGTACGCGTGTGTGCGAGACGGGCACGCCGACGGCCGTGGCCTTGTCCGGCGGAACGGACGGGTCGAAGACGTCGAAATTCGGGTCCCGCAGCACAGGCAATTCCAAGTCGACCGCTTTCACCGTCTGCAGCGGCAGGCCGACCAACCAGCGGACCGTCAACACCAACGGCTCGCCCACGTAGCACGTCGTCTTGGACAGTCGGACCTGCAAGCGAAAAGCCGGGTCGGTGTGAGCGGCCTGGACGGTGAGCTGCTTGGCCGGAGCCTGCACGGTTCGGCCGTCGACGTCCACGCGCACCGGCCCGAGCCAGCAGCGTCCTTGCCGGACCGCCAGCACGTGGTAGGTGAAAACGTACGTGCCGGTCTCGGCGTCGCGTGTCGGGCGGCCGTTCAGTGGCCCGTGCACTCGGAGCCCCCGACACGGTCCCAGGTCGACTTGCGGCAGTCCCTCGGCTCCGTCAACCAGCACGTTCAAAGTGAAAAGGTCGCCGACGAACACGTCGGTGCGGTCCAAAACCAGTTGGACAGACGGACTGGCCGGACTCGCCTCGGCACTGTCCGAACGAACCTCGACGCTCGGCCGGCCGTCGGGCGAAGCCGCCGGCTTTTGCTCCGCGCCGGCCAGCCGCGCAAGCTGCAGCCCTCCGGCAGCGACCACCGCCAGCAGGACGAGCCGTGGTCTGGCGGCGAGCAGGCCGCGCCACTGCTCGGCCGCCGGTCGGTTCTGCCGTCGGTCGTTGTTGTGCACGCGTCGTCTCACTGTCTCACCAGTCCTTCTCCACGGGCTTGACGTGACTGGGACGAGCCCGGTGACGGAGCCGCTTGTTTTGGCGTTCCTGGGCCAGAATGTCGTCGGGCGTCTCTTTCGGAGCCGTGAACTGCTCGTCTTCGGACAGCTCGCGTTGCGGCAGCGGTTCGACCCGCTCCGCTCGCCGCTTCCCCTGCTGCTTTTGTTGCTGCTGGCCCTGCCGGTCGGTCGACTCGGACGACGGCTGGTCCTCCTGCCCTTCGCCCTGTCGCTGCTGGTCCGGCCGAGCGGGCAAGGCCTGCAACGCTCGCTGCAGCTCCAGCACGGCCGCCGACTGAGCGGCGTGAGCCGGTTGCGGACGTCCCTCACTCAGCCGCTCCACGGCCTGCTTCTGCAAGTCGACAGCCAGCAGAACGTGTTGGCGAGACTCTTCCAGCGGCGAAGCGGCTTGCGGCAACAGCGAGCGCCACAGCGACGTCAGTTGGTGGTCCAGCCGCTTCATTCGTTCGGCCAGCTTTTCGGTGTCGGCCTGAATGGCCCGTTGTTGGCTGGCCGCTCGAGCCGCCTCGGCTTTCCACGTGTCGGCATTCTCGCCCACTGGCCCGCTGCCGGTCTGCCGACCGGACGTTTGCTGACTGCTCGCTCGACGCCCCACTGCCGGCCGACTGTCCGCTTGCGACGCCAGCCGAGCGGACCGGTCCGCCGCGGCTTGCTGGCGGCGAATCAACTCCTGCAGCGCCCGTCGAATTTCCTCCAACAGTTTTCGCTGCCGCTGTCGGGACTGCTCCAGCAGTCGCGCCGCTGTCGCCGCCGCTCGAAGCGCGACCTGCCGGTTGAAGGCCGAGTCTTGCCGGTCGGGCTGCAGGTCCAACGCCGCTTCAAAGTACTGGGCACTCAGGTGGAACAGCTCCAGCGCCTGCGCCAGGTCGGCGACGGCCACGCGCTGCGCCTGTCGAAAAACACAGTTGCCGACGTTGTGCCAGCACTGAGCCTGCCAGCTGGGGTCGTCCGTCAGACCGACCACCGCTTCGAACGTTTCCGCCGCTTCGCGGAACCGGCCGGTCCGGTACAAAGCGGTCGCTGTGTTGTAGAGGACGACGGGAGAACTGGGAGCGTCGGCCAAAGCCCGCCGGTAGTTCCTCAACGCTTCCTCGTAGCGTCCCGCTGCGTAAGCCTGGTTCCCCCGTTGGACCCAGGTCCGCACGCCGGCCACCGCCGGTCGGGCCGCCAGCAGGAACAACAACACGGCGGCCGCAACTCGCGACGCTCGCCCGGACCGGCCTGCGAGCCTCGGCCTGCGTCGTCGGCTCCTCTCGAACCCGGACTCCCCCCGCCAGGCCGCGACAAACAACAGCCCCAGCGCCGCCGCCAAAAACCACTGGAACTCCGGCTCGTACTTCAGACCGCTCTGCTCGTCAAACCGCCGTGTCGGAGCGGTGGTCAAAAGGTGCTGGTAAATGCCTCCCAAGTCGATTGCCCCGGTGCCCACGTGAAAGTACAGGCCGCCCGGCACCTGAGCGACCAGGCGACGCAAGGTTTGGTCGTGCAGCCGCGTCCACACCTCCTGACCGCGGTAGGTCAGAAAGCGACGCTGGCCTGTTTGCTCGTCCCGAACGGGAATGCGAGCTCCCAGCCGGTTGTCTCCCAGCCCGACGGCAATCAGTCGCGCTCGAGCCTGGGCGAGCGGTCGAGCGGCTCGGTCCGCACCGCTGTCGTGGTCCTCGCCGTCCGTCAGCAGAATGACGTCTTGTGTGCCGGGCGTCGAGTCTTTCAGCACGTCTTCGACAGCCACCCGCAACGCTTCGGCCAGACGCGTCCCGCCCCGTTCCACGCTGTGCGGTCCCAGTTCCTCCAGCGTCATTCGGAAAAACGCGTAGTCCACCGTCAGCGGACACCGCACTTCGGCCGAGCCGGCAAAGGCGACCAACGCCACCCGGTCGCCTTGAAGCTGTTCCAGACAGTCCAGCACGGCCGCCTTCGCCCGCTCCAGCCGGTTCGGACGAACGTCTTCGGCCAACATGCTCCGCGAGCAGTCGACAACGAAAACCAAGTCACGTCCCTGACGTCGAAACGAACCTGGGGCCAACCTCCACGCCGGTTCGGAAAGCGCCACCGCGACCAGCACCAGCGCCAAACAAGTCAAAACCGCGTTGACCGCCCGACGTCGGGCCAAACCGGGCGGCAGCAGTCGCGGCCAACAGGCGGACACCGCGAACCGGCTCAGCGTCCGCCGTCGTCGCCACCACGCCCACACGTGCAGAGCGACGACGGCGACCGCCGCCCAGCTCAGGTACAGCCAACCGGGTTGTTGGAAGACGACGCCGTTCACAGTCGTTTGTGCCGTTCCCAGTCGTCTGTTTCGTTGGCTTTCCGTGGCGGCCGCTGACTTGTGGGCGTCCGAGGGGAGACGCGGTGACGGACAAGAACTGTCGCAGCTGCTTGCGCCGCTTGTCGCGCGGCCGGTTGCCGGCCGAGTCGACCACTACGGCACGCGTCGCAGCAGCGTGGAGCTCAACAGCACCTGCCCCAGCACACAGCAGGCAGCCGCCAGCGCCCACGGTTGGAACCGCTCCCGGTACTCCACGTAACTCGGCATTTCAATTTCGCTTTTTTCCAAGCGGTCGATTTCGCGGTAGACGGCTCGCAGCGAGTCGGCGTCGTGAGCGGTGCGAAAGAACCCGCCGGTGGACTCAGCCGCCGTGGCCAGAACTCGAGCGTCCGCGCCCAGCGGACCGGGCACTCGCCGCGGACCAGCCGGCGTCTGCACGACGCGCGGCTCGCGCGGGTCGCCGAACCCAATGACGTACAACCGAACGCCCCACTTCTTCACCAGCGCCGCCGCCTCCTCGGGCAAGTACTTGCCGCAGTTGTTCTCTCCGTCCGTCAGCAAAACAATGACCTTGCTCTTAATCTGAAAGTCCGACTGCAGCGACTCGGCCTGTTTTCGTAACGCCTGCTCGGCCTTCTGCAGCCGAGCGGCCGCCAGAGCCAACGCGTCGCCAATGGCCGTGCCGTCCTCGCCCGGACGCTCTTGAATCCGGACCCGGCGAAGAAAGTGCAGCAGCGCGTCGTGAGCCAACGTCAACGGACAAACCGTGTCCGGGTAGCGGGCAAACGTGACCATTCCAATCAGGTCGTGAGGGCGACCGGCCAAGTCGCGGCCGTTCCCGGCAACAAACTCTTCGAACACCCGTTTGGCCGTCTCCAGCCGGCTGGTCCGCTCGGTTGAACTCCGCACCGTCAGCTCCATGCTGCTGGAAATGTCCAACACCATTTCAATGGCCACTGCGCGGTGGCGCTTGCGCACGTGCGTGACTCCGGACTGCGGCCGAGCCAGCGCCAGCGACAGACAGACCAGCGCCGCCACTTCCAACGCGGCGGGGAGCCAGCGCAAGGAGGCTCGCCACGTTCGGCCCGCGCCGACGGCCACGTTCACCGACGCGAACCGCAAACCAGCTGGACGGCGTCGCCAACGTCGCCACAACAGCGGCACCAACAGCAGCAGGGTGAGCAAAGCCCACGGCGAAGCGAACCTCATGCCAACGTCCCCTCCCTCTCGGCAAGCTCCGCCCCTTGCGTCACGGAGGCCTGCGGCGGGCCGTCCTTCCGCACCGGCTCGCGCGTCAGCAAAACCAGGCGACGGCACAAGTCCACCGTTTCCAACACCTCGCGCCGCTCCGGCCGAGCCAAAGCGAACTTGACTTGGTCGCAGCGGTGCAACGTTTCTTTGAGCAGGCTGACCGCTTCGGCAGTCAGCTCGCCGTGCCGCGTGGCCGCTCGCACCAGCTCGTCGCTCGTCCAAGCGCGGCCAGCCCACTCGAACCGCTCGTCCAAGTACCACCGCAACACGTTGGTCAGTTCCACGTGGAAGGCGTCCGCCCCGTCGTGTTCCAGCAGGCCGTTCTCGACCAGTCGGTCCAGTCGGGCCAGGGCTTGCTGCCAGAGCGGCCCGGGCGGTGACTCGCCTGGCGGCTCAGCCAGCGCCGCTGCCACCAACCGCCGCCGACGCCACCACCAGGTCAACGTCGCCGTCGACCCAACCGCCACCGCGGCCGCAGCCAGCCACGGCCACACGGGCGGAGGGTACGGCAAGGGAGCCCCAATGTCGCGAATTTCCAGCGACTGCAACGACCGGACGTCCGGGGACAGCGACGGGCCAGGCGTCGCGGTCGGCGAGCCGGTCGGCGCTGCAGCGTCGACAGAGCCGGCCGTTGCCAACCGGCTGGCTTGCACCGGCAGGTGGGCGCGCGAGCCTGCCCTGGCGGCCGGCCCACACACGGCCAGACCACACAAGACCGTCGCCAGGCACGCCAGCAGTGGCAACGGTCGCTGCACCGAGCGGCCGCGGGTGGTTGCCGGAAGCTCGGAGCACCGGCCGGCGGTTCGGCCTTTGGCCGTCGCGGTCCGGCTTGGCGAGTCTGCCCGGACGCGTCGCCCGTCGAGCAGCCGACTTGTCTCACCCCACAACGGCACCCGCCAGTCTCCTTTCTCGCTGACGGAAGAACCGCACGAGCTCGGGCACGTAGTCGCGGTCGGTCCGAACGTCAATCAGGTCGACCTTTCGGTTTTGCAGTCGCAGCCGCAGTTCGGCGTGCTGCTGAGCGGCAAGCTGCTGGTAGCGCTGCCGGACTTTCCGGCTGCGAGCGTCCAGGACCGTTTGCCGTCCCGTTTCCGGGTCCTCCAGCACGAGCAAGTCGCCCGTCGGCACCTCGACTTCCCGTGGGTCGCGCACCGAAACGGCAATGACGTCGTGTCGCCTGGCCACCACTTGCAGCTCGTCCTCCCAGCCGTCGGCTTGAAAGTCCGAAACAAGAAACACAATCGACTTCTTTTTCGCGGCCCTTCCGACAAACCGCAACGCGTCGGCCAGGTTGGTTCCGCGTCCGACCGGCTGAAAACACAACAGCTCGCGAATGATTCGCAGCACGTGTGAGCTGCCCTTCTTCGGCGGGACGAACAGCTCAATGTGGTCCGTAAACAGCACCAACGCGACCTTGTCGTTGTTCTGAATGGCCGAAAAGGCCAGCACAGCACAAACCTCGGCCGCAATTTCGTTCTTCGTCCGCTCCACCGTGCCCAGCCCACCGGACGCCGAAAAGTCCACCAAGAAGAACAACACCAGCTCGCGTTCTTCGACGTACCGCTTGACGTAAGGTTCGCCCGTCCGAGCGGTCACGTTCCAGTCAATCCACCGCACCTCGTCGCCCGGCTGGTAGGGCCGCACCTCTTCGAACTCCATGCCCCGGCCTTTGAACACGCTGTGGTACTCGCCGGCCAGCAACTGGTTGACGATTTTGTTGCTGTGAATCTGAATGCGTCGAATTTTCTTGGCGACTTCGCTGGGCAGCATGGGTCGGTTCGTTGGTCGGCGTCGTCCGTTGGTGTTGGTTGGGTCGCGGAAGGAGTGAGCCTGCGACTGACTGTGCCTGCGGCTGGGTGAGTCGGCGCCTGGCTGAGGCGGTGTCGCCACGGACCGGAGGTCGTTCCAGGTCGAAGACGGCCTACGGCACCTCGACCGAATCGAAAATTTGCTGAACAATGTCGTCCGGCGTTTCCTCTTCCGCCTCGGCTTCGTACGTCAAAATGACACGGTGTCGAAGCACGTCCAGGCCGACGTCCTTCACGTCTTGCGGAACGACGTAGGGCCGACCCTGCAGCAGCGCGTGAGCTTTCGCTGCCATGACCAGGAAAATGGACGCCCGAGGCGAGGCTCCGTACTGAATCAAGTCCGACAGCTCCAAGCCGAACCGCTCCGGCCGACGGGTCGCCTCGACCAGGTCCAGAACGTACTCCACGACTTTCGGGTCCACGTACACCGCGTCGGACGTTCGGCGCAGCCAAGCCACGTCGTCGCAACTGAGCACCGCGGGCACCTGCAGGTCGGGCTGGCTTCGAGCCATTCGGCGGACAATTTCCCGTTCCTCGTCGCGACTCGGGTAGTCGACTTTCAGCTTGAACAGAAAGCGGTCGACCTGAGCCTCCGGCAGCGGGTACGTTCCTTCCTGCTCGATTGGGTTCTGCGTGGCCAAGACCAGGAAC
>CAYSAG010000174.1:0-10921 GCA_964428935.1 uncultured Planctomycetaceae bacterium
GGAAGCGGCGTCTGGTGCGAATGCGGCGGACGCCGCATCGAACGCCGAGATGTCGGCCGGGGCGGACCGCACGGAGGAGGCGGGGGTCCGGGACCCTCGGGTCCGGCAACTGCTGGAACGGCTCAACGAGCTACTGAACGGCAACTCTTCCCACGACGACCAGCCCTTCCGGCCCAAGGCTCCCGAAACACTGGAACAGACCGGCCTGACGTTCGAAGAGGTCGAGAAGCTCATTCTCAAGTACCTGAACGCGAAGGGCTCGGTCACCGGACGCGCCATTGCGGCTCAGATTCGCCTGCCGTTTCGAATCGTGGACGACATCTTGCGCCAGCTCAAGCGTGAGCAGCTGGTCGTTTACCGCGGTGCGGCCACGGCTGGCGACTACGAGTTCACTCTGACCGACGCGGGCCGCGAGCGGGCTCGCCGCTTTGCGCAAGAGTGCACCTACTACGGTTCGGCTCCGGTCACGCTGAAGGACTACCTGAAGGCCATGGAAGCGCAGAGCATTGCGAAGCTCCATGTGACCGAGGAGGACCTGCGCGAGGCCTTTTCAGACCTGGTGGTCAGCGACGACCTGTTGGACCGGTTGGGCCCTGCCATCAGCTCCGGCCGCGGCCTGTTCCTGTTCGGTCACCCGGGGAACGGAAAGACGAGCATTGCTGAGCGGGTCATGCGAGCGTTCGGCTCGACGATCTGGATTCCGCGGGCTCTGGGCATCGACGGCGACATCATTCGTCTGTACGACCCGGGCGTTCATGAAGCGGTCGAAGACAACACCGGCAAGAATGGCATCTTCGACCTGTCGGACACAGACCACCGTTGGGTGCAGATTCTTCGTCCGACGGTCATCGCCGGCGGCGAGCTGACGATGTCGCAACTGGAGGTCACGCAGAACACGCAGACCAAAATTTGTGAAGCGCCGTTGCAGTTGAAGAGCAACTGCGGCGCTTTGGTCATTGACGACTTCGGCCGCCAGCGCATGCCGGTCGACGAGCTGTTGAACCGTTGGATCGTACCGCTCGAAAAACGCTACGACTTTCTCAGCCTACCCAGCGGCAAGAAAATTCAGGTCCCGTTCGACCAGCTGATCATTTTCTCGACGAACCTGGAACCTCGGGACTTGGTCGACGACGCCTTTCTGCGGCGCATTCCGTACAAGATTTACGTTCCCGACCCGACGGAGGAGCAATTTCATCAAATCTTCGAACTGGTCGCTCCGACTCTGGGCTTCGAGTACGACCGGGAGGCCGTGCAGTACTTGATTGATCGGCACTACCGGCAGGCAGGACGACCGATGCGAGCGTGCCACCCGCGGGACCTGCTGGCCCAAATTCGCAGCTACTGCGTCTACAAGGGGCTGCCGAAGAAGATGCTGCCGGAGTATTTCGACTGGGCCGTCGAAAACTACTTCTCGGTCCTGTAGACTTGCGCGGGGAAGCAACGGTCTGGAGGAAACCCTCTCCTTTCAGTCGGAACAACGCCTGTGGGCGGGCAACGGTCGAGCGGAACGGTTCTCCAAGCGTGCGTTCCATGGACGACTTCGAGTCGCGACTGCAATCCCATCCGCTGCGTTTTCTGCGTCACCTGGGCCGAACGCGCGAGATTGTCACCGTCTTGCTGAACTACGGCTTTGGTGACCTGGTGGAACGTACGCACCTGCGGCAGTACTTGCAGTGGGGCCGACGTGTGGTCCTGCGCCGGCCGCCAGAGCCGGTCACACCGCTCACTCGCGCCCAGCGCATCCGACTGGCTTTGGAAAGCTTGGGGGCGACGTTCATCAAGTTCGGACAGGTCTTGAGCACACGCCCCGACCTCGTCCCGCCCGACGTGATTGCCGAGCTGGAGAAGCTACAGGAGCACGTACCTCCGTTTCCGGCCGAGGTGGCTGTGGCGGAAATCGAACGCGAGCTGGGCACGGAAATCGGCGTGCTGTTCGCGGAGTTCGAACGCGAGCCCCTGGCGGCCGGCTCTCTGGCGCAGGTCCACAAAGCGAAAGACCATCTGGGACGTCTGTGGGCCGTCAAAGTGCGTCGGCCCGGCGTCGTGCGAGAGGTGGAGCGGGACCTGGGGTTGATGTACGAGTTGGCTGTGCTGATCGAGCGGCACATTCCCGAGGCGGCGGTGTTCGACCCGGTGGGCCTGGTCCGTCATTTTGCTCGAGCCATTCGGCGGGAAATGAACTTCACGCGCGAGGCCCGCTCCATCGACACCTTCAAACGTCTCTTTCGCAACGACGCCAGCCTGTACGTCCCCACGGTCGACTGGGAACGCACCACCGACGCCGTCCTGACCATGGAGTTCATCGACGGGTGCCACATCAATGACTACCCCGCGCTGGAGCGGCTGGGCATTCAACGGCTGAGCCTGGCCAACAATCTGGCCCACATTTTCATGAAGCAAATGTTCGAGCTGGGGTTCTTTCACGGAGACCCGCACCCGGGAAACATTCGCGTGCTGTCGGACGGTTCCATTTGCCTACTCGACTACGGCATGGTCGGGGTGATCGACGACGAAAAGCGCGAGCTGTTCATCGACATGTTGATTGCCGTGCACCGACGGAACGTGCAGGCCGTGGTGGAGACGATTCAGCAGCTCGGCTACGCCATGCAGCCGCTCGACCTGCCCCTGCTGACCGCCGACGTGCGGGACTTCATCGACGCCTACTACGGAGTCGAGCTGGCAAAGATCGACGTCTCGTCGGTCCTTCGCGACTTCGTCAACATTTTGAGCAACCACCGAATCCGCTGCCCGGGCGAGTTGATGCTGCTGACGCGAGCCATGATGACATTGGAAGGTGTGGTCCGCGACTTGGCGCCGGAGTTCAATTCGGCCGAGGTGTTGGCTCCGTACCTGGAACGGCTCATTCGCGAACGTTACAGCCCGCAGCGAGTCGCCGAACGGGTTCTCGACGAGGCTCGTACTCTGGCTCGACTGACGCACGACCTGCCCCGCCACGTCGGTCGGACGCTGAAAAAGCTCAGCGAAGACGACCTGCGAATCCAACTGGAACACCGACGGCTGGACCGACTCATTACGGAACTCGACCGCTCCAGCAACCGCATGGCCATTGGCATGATCATTGCCGCGCTCATTGTGGCCTCGGCGCTGGTCATCCAGAACGCGAGCTTCTACTGGCTGAGCGTGCCAATTTTCATTCTGTCGTCGCTGCTTGGAGCGTGGCTCATTTACGGAATCTTTCGCAGCGGCAAACTGTAGCGTCGGACGTTTGTCACTGCGCGAGCCACGGCCGGGTGGTCCGTCGGTTTTCGAATGGCGTGGTTCTCCGTGGCCGACCGGCGTGGCCCGCCGTTTCGGCAGTTGCTACATTCTTTTGCGTCGAAGGGGGTTGGGCGAGCGGCCGTGTGCCGCGTTCGTAGAAGAGCCGTTCGAGTCCCCGCCTTGTCAGGCCCTCGGTCGGGAGCCCGAAGAAATGATTACGCTGGAGCGGATTCTGGTGCCGGTCGACTTCAGCAAGTTTTCCCGCCACGCGCTCAAGTACGGCTGCGCGTTCGCCAAAGAGTTCAACTCGGAGCTGCACCTGTTGCACGTGCTGCACGACTTGGTGCACATTGTTCCCGAGACGGGAACGCCGTTGCCCACGCCGGACACGTACTTCCGCGAACTGCGTGAGTCGGTTCAAAGGGCGCTGGACGAGCTGCCCGGCAGCCTGTGGAAAGGGGGAAAGGGAATTGTTCGCGAGCTGCGGACGGGAACGCCGTTCCTGGAAATCGTTCGCTACGCTCGGGAGAAAGAAATCGACCTGATTGTGCTCGGGACTCACGGCCGAGGTGCGCTGGTCCACTTGCTGCTCGGGAGCGTGGCGGAGAAGGTCGTCCGCAAGGCCCCTTGCCCCGTCCTGACGGTGCGGCACCCCGAGCACGAGTTCGTGGTGGACTGAACGGACCGACGTGGCAACGGAAGCGGCTCGGGCAGCGAAAACCACGCTCCTTGCTGACGTCTTGGCTACGTGCGGTCGTGCGCCTGCAGCGAAGACCCGTTCACGGAGACGCTGTTGAATGTCGTTGTTAGTGCTGGCCGTTTTAATGTTCCTGGTCGCGCTGGGCTTTTCCATTCTCGGCCAAGGTGGCGGCATTCTGTACACACCCATTCAAGTTTGGGCGGGTATTGAGTTTCACGAAGCAGCGACGACCAGCTTGTTCCTAATCATGGTGTTGTCGCTGTCGGCAACGCTGGTGTTTCGCCGGGCTAAGAGGACCGATTGGCCGTTGGCGCTGGTGTTGGAGACGGCCACCACGGCCGGGGGTTTTGTCGGCGGTTTCTGGTCGGGAGCGTTTTCGGGTCGCAGCCTTTCGGCCCTTTTTGCGGCGGTGGTCACTTTGGCGGCGTACTTCATGGTGCGGCCGTTCGGAAACGCGACGGCTTGTCCTTCGGACGAGGCTCGACCGTGGTTCTCCTGGCGGCGGCAACTGGGTGAGGAAGTCTACTGCGTCAATCTGGCGTTGGCCTTGCCCATTTCGTTTGCTGCTGGTTTGGTGAGCGGTCTGGTGGGCGTCGGCGGCGGTGTGCTGAAAGTACCGATGATGGTTCTGTTGTTCGGCGTGCCCATGGACATTGCCGTTGGTTGCAGCGCCTTCATGGTCGGCGTGACGGCGGCGGGCGGGTTCGTCGGGCACGTGGCTCGCGGACACTGGGATTGGCGGTTGTCGCTGATTCTTGCGGTCGCGGTCTTTGCCGGTGGCCAGGTCGGTAGTCGGATTTCCGTGAACCTGGACAAAGCCAAACTGCGTCGCGGCTTTGGCGTCTTCCTGTTCGTGGTTGCCGTACTCATGTTCGCGCGGGCCTACCGAATGTGAGGGGCTCGGGCGGTCGAGCGGCTGGCACGCCGTCGCGAGGACCCGACCTCGGCTCGTGGTGCTGCCGACAGAGTCAGGGCGACTGCCCTGGGTTTGCTTCCGCGCGGCGTCCCCGAGGCGCTTCCGACTCCGACTTCAACGTCAGCGTCGCTCGCCGAACGGAAAAACAGTCGTTGCCGGAAAAGACCAAGTACAGTGTTCGGCCGTCGCGGCTCATCCACTTGGTCGGAAAGCAGCTCGTTTCTCCGGGCCCGACGTCCCAATCCTCGGTGAAGTACACCGTCGTCCAAGGCCCCCACGGCTCCGGCGCGTCGTAAATGCCAAAGCCACCCTGGAAGCGCGGACCGCGAGGGTCGCGGCTTTCGGGCAGCACCTGACACCAAAGGTACCGCTTCAGTCCGGCGTTGTACGTAATTCCGCTTCGGTAGCAACGCCCGCAGTGCACGAACACCGCTCCGCGTTTCGTCACGTCCCGGGTCCAAATGGGCTGTCCGTCTTCGTCCAGCGTTTGGAAAAACTCGTACGCTTCGCGGTGAAGAATGCGGTCCTTGGGAACGCGGCACAGGACCATTCGGTCCGCAGGCCGGTAAGCGCTGTCGCTGTCAGGAGAGTAAACGTAGACGTACCCGTCGCGGGCGCCGGAGTAATTGCGGCCAAAGTTGAGAAACGTCGGCGCACCAAAGCTTGTCGTGAACTTCCAGTCGGCCCACTTCCAGGTCTTTCCGTGGTCGGTCGACCAAGCCAGTTGTGAGTTGCCCGCGTTCCGGACCCACAGGTAGAGCACTCCGTCGACCATGAGAATCCCGCTGGCTTTCCGGCCCGCTGCGCCCTGGCCGAGCTGCTCCAGGTCCCGAGAGCGAATGTTGACGCCGCGGAAGTCCGTCGGGCCGCCAAGGACCTTGGCCAGTCCGAGGCTGAGCTTTTTCTCGACGTGCGGCTCGAACCCCCAACCGTCTCCGTAAGCCGTGTAAAGGGCGTCGTCGTCCGCCCAGGTCAACGGCCAGTTGTCGCTGCCGCAGGCCGCGCGAATGATTGAACCAGCCGGAGCCCACTGGATTGACGCAATGACCGGACTGGGCGGGTAGGGGGCGTGTCGAGCGGAGAGCGAGGCTTCGCGGCGGTGGTCGGTGGCCGAATTGGAGCGGCGGCGCTTCGGACGAGCCGCCGGTTTAGTGTTTGGAGCTGCGGTCCGCTGTGAGGCACGTTCCGTTCGTCTGAAGGCTCGCCCCGACGCCGACCGCCGCGCTGAAACCCTTGGGGTGCCGGCTTGTCCGGACCTCGCCGACCCGACCGTCTCCACAATTGGCTCGAGGAACGGCTCCAACACGTCGTAGTGGTTTTGGCCCGGCCGGCGCGGCCACTGTTTGCCTCGCTCGCCGGCGCGGACCACCACGAGGTCCAACGAGGGCACGACGACAATCAGACTGTCGTACAAGCCCCAGGCCCAGAAGGCGTCGCGCGGGACACACGGCAGCGTCCCGTCGGCGTTGTTCCACCAGAGAAGTCCGTAGTGGTCGGAGGCATTTCCGTAGCGGTCCGTCCATTCCGGCAGTCCGACCACCGACGGAACGGGGTGGCTGGCCATTCGGACGAAGTCTTCGGAAAGAATCTGTCGGTCCTTCCACCGGCCCCGACGCAGGTAGAGGTACCCCAGTCGGACCAACGCTTCGACGTTGGCGTGAATGCCCGCTCCGAACTCACGCCGAGCCACACCAGCAATGGTCGCCGGTCGGTACTGGTTCTTCCGCCAGCGCAAGTCGTCGCGCGAAATGCCGAGCGGCTCGAACACCCGTTCGAACAAAACCTCTTGCAAGTCGCGGCCGTACTGGAGCGTCAAGCACTCGGCCAGCCAGTTCGGTCCACCGTCGCTGTAGTGCCAGTGAGTGCCGGGTCGGAACAGCAGCCGTCCGTACCCACCCGGTTTCTCGAACCCGGCCGTGTGGGTCGCCAAATGCAAAAGGGTGAGTTCGTCCAGCCAGCCGGTGTCGGCATTGCTTTGGGGCGGCACGCCGAGACTGGGGTGGTAGCGGCGAGCGGGAACGTCGAGCCGAACCCGTCCGTCTTTCAAAGCAATTCCCAGCATGGTCGCCCCGAACGACTTGGTGGCCGACTTAATGTCGTACCGCTTCTTCTGGTCGCCCCACCGCAAGACGACGCGGCCACGCCACAGGACCATTCCGGAGCCGCCAGCGGAGAGGGCGTAACGCTTGGCCCGCTCCAGTTTGGAAGCGTCCAGCTCGACTTCGGCCGGACGAACGCTGGGCCAGTCGGGCGACGGCCAGACCACGTCGGCCGTCTCGCCCGCGACAGCTCCGGTCGCAACCAAAGTCACGGCGGCCACAAGCGTCAGAAAACAAGTGAGCGTTCTGTGGCGGCGATTCACGGCAAATCCCCTTTCTCTGACCGCTGCCGGTTGAGAGTGTGAAGGCGTGCACGACAAAGGTCGGACCAGCGTCGACACCGACGGCGTCAGGTCCGGCGCGCGTGTCTGCGTCGGCTGCTCAACGGCTCGGCGCTACACAAGTCGGCGGCGTTTGTAAAGCGAGCCGGTTTGAAAGTGAAAGTCGTCGTGGAGCGGTTTGCCGTCGCCACGTCGGGCCGTCCGCCGGCGGCGACTCGTCCGACCCAAGACGTTCGGCCCCCGTCCTTCCGCTCAGGTCAGCTCGCCGTACTCCAGCCAGGCGTCGCGAAAGTCGACCAGGGTTGACCACCGAGCGGTAATGGCCGTGTTGCAACTGGAGGAGAACACGAACCGGTGAGCGTACGGCCGCATTCGCTCGAACAAGCGGCGGACGTAGTCGAAAACCTGCTCGCGCGTCTGCAGCCGGTCTGTTTCGGCGGCGCTAATGCCACCGGTAATCAAGAACCGGTCGCCGGTCCGTTCCATGGCTTCGTCCAATTCGACGTCGCCCAAAGGAGGAAAGGCCACGCCTTCCAGGCCGTCCACACCGTAGCTGGCAATGCGGGTCAGGTTGGCCTTTTGCCGTCCACAGGCGTGAATGAAGAACAGCGAGCCGTGTTCGTGGCAAATGCGGCTGGCCTGTTCGTAAAAAGACGCCGAACACCGCTCGACGTACGACGGCGTGTGAAACGCGGCGTCCAGGTTGTCCATGGACACGACCACGCGCACCCCCGCCTCGACCATTTGGCGGGTCAAGTCCAGCTGCGCCGCCTCGTGCAGCTTGAGCAGCTCGTCGGTGCGTTCGGGAAAGTCCAGGAGCAGGAAGGTGGTGTTCTCGGGGCCGACCAGCAGGTGGAGCATTTTCAGCGGGCTGTGCAGCTCGCCGGCCAACAGCAGTCCGTCGTCGCCCACTTCGTCGTTCAGTCTGTGGTAGGCGGCGGCGTCGAACCGCCAGCGGCGAGCCTTCAGAATTTCTTCCAGGACGTCCAGTTGGTTCGCGTAGTCGTCAATGGCGAAGCGTTCTTGAATGAGCGTCGACTGGTCGAACAAGTACCGCAGGCGCTCCGTGACGCTTCCTCGCCGCGTGTGGTAGGTCCGTTCGAGCAGCCAGTCTTTTCCGTCCTGCCACCGCCGTTCCGTCACGTCCACTCCGTCCCACTCGACGCTCGCCAGCCCGCCGAACCAGCACTGCCGGTGGTCGCAGTACAGATTCCGGCTGAAGACGTCGACGCCCAGCCGGCGCAGCAGGTCCAGCTGCGACCGGCAGTCTTGAAGCTCGCCCGGCAGCGTGCCGTGTTCCTGGTGGTGACTGAACCACTGCCAGTAGTTCGGCGCGTAGACGAAGCGCGAGGGACGCTGCCGTCGCAGAACCGCTTCGACCGCTTCGCGGCCGGTCTGGGACCAGCCGGAGCGACTCGCGCGGGACGGCGCCTGGTCTGGGGCCGGTCGGTCGACCATTCCGCTGGGACCTCCGCTGGGAACAACCGAGACGTACAAGAAGCACGGGAAGGTGAACGCAGTTCAAAGGCGACCGTACCGGACGGACGGTTTTTTTTCAACGAGCCCGTTCGGCGGAGCGGGGCGCTCGGCCGACACAGCGAGAGGGCGGACCGAATGTCCGAACGTCTGTTGGCTCAAGCGGCTTGCCGCCGCGGCTGGCCGCGCCCGAAGCCTCGGCTCAGCCGCGAAATTTCGGCCGCAGCGTGGCCTGTGGAGCCTTGCCACGAAGACACGTCGCGCGGTAAGATTCCTCGGACAAACACGCGGGACGCGGTCCCCGTTGGGCGGTTAACTCAGTGGCTAGAGTGCTACCTTCACACGGTAGAAGTCGCAGGTTCGAATCCTGCACCGCCCACTGGTCTGACGGACACCAAAAGGACGCTGCTGAGCTTCGAGCGGCAGCGTCCTTCTTCTTTGTGCGGTTGCGACGAAAGAACGGCGAGCGGGGAACGGCCGGTTCGAGCGAGCAAGCTGGAGCGGCACGTCGCGCGCAAGGTGTGCGTCGCGGTTGCCACGCGGTGAGCGGAGGCACGACGGGGCGTTGTTCTCGTGCAGCCCGACCCGGCGTCAGGCAGCTCGCGGGGGCGCGGTCAACGCCGCAGCGGGCTTGCGAGCGACCACGACGAACGTCTCACAAAAGTCGTCCGCTCCAAGCCACAGCATGGTCAGTTGACGCAGCAGCTCCACCGCGTACAGCGGCGTGAAAAAGTTGAAGTACTCGGACTCGAAGTACGCCTGCACTTCCACGTCCAGGCCGGCTCGACGACACAGGCCGCTCATTTCCGACGGCGTACAGAACCGGTAGTACGCCGGGAAGCCCGCCCCGGTCCGCTTCTCCGGGTAAATGGCAAACAGCACACTCTTGGCCAACCGGTTCCCCAGCAGTCGGTTGATGGTTGCAAAGGCCGCTCGTCGACACGGCACCAGGTGAGCCATTACGCCGCCCGGACGCAAAGCTCGAGCCAGGTTGGCAATGGCACGCGGCGGGTCGGCCACGTGCTCCAGCAGCGTCCGCGACAGAATGACGTCGAACGACTCCGGAATGTCCGCCGTCGCTACGTCTCCGACAATGGTCGCGTCGTAGGAACCGGCCGGAGCTTGTCGCAGCTCGTCCGCAGAAATGTCCAGGCCCACCACACGCAACCCGAGCCGTCGTTTGGTCGAGGCGTCGATCAACGGGAACTTGCCGCCCCCCACGTCCAGGACGGCTGCGTGGGGACGGAGTAACGACGGGACGACGCGCTGAGCAAAGTCGATTGCTCCGGACCGTCGGGCTGTTTTTTTTGCGGCCCAGTGGTAGAGTCGCCGCGAGAGCTTCCGGTTGGCACGAACGAAGGCTTGCAGTGTCACGGCCAGTTTCTCCGTTGCCGTCTTTCCGACCGCCGCCGCTGGGGGTGCTCGTCGGGAACCGAAGGCCGCTCCACGCCCGGAGCGGCCGACAGGAGCGGGCGAATTGTTTGAATCCAGACGGAAGCGGTCAAGGCGGAAACGAGCGCGTGCGAGACGGAGTGCGTGGCAAGTCCGGACGGACGTGCGTCGTCGCGCCAAGCGGGTCAGGCCGCCGCGCGTCGCACGGCAGCTCGGTGGGCGGCTCGAGGCGAACGGCTCGGCTCGGCTGTCGAAGAGCCTCGTGACACGACGGCTCCCGCCACCATGAGCGGCATGTTCGTCGCAGAGAGGTTCAAGACCGTCAACGCCAGCAAGGCCAGCAAATGTGAGCCCAGGTACACGGCCAGCGTCCAGTCCCGCTGCTTCAGCAGTCCAGTCATGAGCGTCCCGACGCCGACCACCCACAACACGGCCGCCGGAAGTCCGGCAATGATGATCAGCCCCAGGTAGTAGACGTGAACCGTGTTGGCAGTGCTGGTGTCTCGGAAGAAGACCATTCGAGTGCCTTCAATGCCGTAGCCCAGCCACAGGCAGTCTTTCAGGTAGCCAATGGCGTAGCGAGCCACTTCCAGGCGCAAGTGGAACGACGCTCGGCTCTTTTCCAGCCGCCTGGTAATGGCGTCCGTCAGCCACTTGACGGCCGGCGTGTCTCCCGCCTCGTACTTCAGCCAACCGACAATCAGCGCGGCGGCGACCACACCGACCACCAGCACGGCCCGCTTCCGAGGCTCCCGCCAGCAAAGGTAGCCCATGGCCGGCACCGAAAAGACCACCGACTTGGACATGGTGGCGACCATTCCGGCCAGCAGGGCCAACA
>CAYSAG010000175.1:0-10885 GCA_964428935.1 uncultured Planctomycetaceae bacterium
TCGGGATGATCGAATGCCGCGGTTTCACCGCGGTCGTGGAAGGGGCCGACGCGAAGTTCGGCATTAGCCACTTCATTCTGATCAACGGTTTGAACTTTGTTTACGAGCTGGTCGGGGCGTTCGAGACGTACGTGAGTTTGTTGGAGCGGCCGGAGTGGGTGCGGCGGGCCGTGGAATTGGGGCTGGAAGTGAACTTGGCTGTGCAGCGAACTTTCTTCGATTGGGTTCCGACGTTGCGAGGCGGAACGTGCAGCAACATGGTCGAGTGGGTGCCGGGTCGAGTGGTGTCGGAGAGTGTCGACCCGTTTCACCTGACGTCGGTGGAGTACTTCGAGCAGTGGGGCCGGGAGCCGCTCGAGCGGGTCCTGCAGCACTTCGACGGCGGCGTCGTGCACATTCACGGCAACGGCCGGCACTTGTTGGAGGCCGTTTCGACGGTGAAAGGCCTGCGGGCTCTGTACTTGGGGGACGACACCGGGTACCCGCCGGCGGTCGAGGTGCTGCCGGAGCTCCAGCGGCGCACGGGCGACGTCCCGCTGGTGGTTTCGGTTTCGTACGAGCGGTTCGTCGAGAAGCTGGCCGGTCGCCAGCTGCCCGGCGGTGTGCTCTACAAGGTCACCGACGTGCCGGACGTCGACACGGCCAACCGACTCATGGAGAAGGTCCGGACGTACCGGGCCGGGTGAGGCTTGAAGAGGCGACACGCGCTGCAGTGCGAACGCCGGCTCGAACGTGCGCGGCGAGGCGGGTGTGCGTGGAGTCGCCTCACACGGCGACGGTGTGTGCGGTCTTTCGTCGCACTGCCGAGGAACGGCGTGCCGTCACGGACGCACTGACGCTGCGACGGGTTTCAGGCGGCTCGCCAGAGGCCTTTTCGGCGTCGCGGCTCGGTCGACCGCGGAAAGCCCAGCTCGGCGTTCTGTCGGTGCGACTCGACTGCCGACAGCACCGTGTCGGCCAGCTCCACTGCCCGCAGTCCGGCTTCGGCGTCGACCGTCGGTCGGTCGCCGGTTCGCGCCGCGTGCACGAACTCGCGCAGCTCGGCCGTCAGAGCGTCCTGTTGGGGGACGGGCAGCTGCCGAACTTTCACGAACCGGCCGAAGAATTGGTCGCGTAGCGTTTGAGCGTCTTCGCCGGCGTCGAGCAATTGCTGCGGAGACTCGAGCCGACGCAGTTCCGTCGTCGGCCGGTACTCGGTCACCTGACGCGACTGCAGGTCGGCAAAGACGCACGCGTGCTCGGACCACACGAGCAGCGTTCGGCGCGTGGTCGGGTTGACTCGGCTGGCCGTCAGGTCCGCCACGCAGCCGTCGTCGAAGTGCAGCCGAGCCTGCACGGCGTCTTCGCGTCGTCCCACCACGCACGTCCCGAAGGCGTCGACGAACTGACACGGTGAAGGCACTAGCTCCGAGACCAGGTCCAGGTCGTGAATCATCATGTCGTGAACGACGCTGATGTCGACCGACCGAAAGCTGTACGGGCTCAGCCGTTCTGCGCGGACGTACCGCGGCCGCCGACACAGACGCCGGAGGACCTGGAAGGCCGGGTTGAAGCGTTCGACGTGTCCGACCTGCAGCACGGTGTGAGTTCGACGGGCCAGGAGCAGCAGTTGCTCGGCTTCGTGAGCGGTTGGAGCCAGCGGTTTCTCAACGAAGACGGGAATTCGCCGCATGAGCAGTTCCGACGCCACGGCCAAGTGGTGCTCGGTGGGCACCACCACGCTGGCCGCGTCGATTCGTTCCAGCACGTCGCGGTAGTCCGTGGTCCAGTCGGTGCCGTGCCGTTCGGCAATGGTGCGGGCTCGTTGCGGGTTCGTGTCGACAACGGCCACCAGCTCGACGTCGTCCAGGCCGGCCAAAATGCGAGCGTGGTGGCGTCCCAACGCTCCCACACCAATGACAGCCATTCGCAACCGTTTCTGTCGACTCATGCCGCCCTCCGGTCAAGTTTCGGTTGCTGTCGTTTCGACGGACGGTTGGAGCCGGACGAGCGACCGGCTTCGCGTGCCCGGCCCGAACGCCCCGCCTGTTGACGCTCGACGAACGAGAACAACTCCTCCACTTCCCACAGCAGCACTCCGTCCAACCGCTCGGCCAGGATTCGCCGCGCGTCGGCAACCTTTTTGTGCCGGCGGAAGAGCAGTTTGTAGGCGAACTTAATGGCCGCAATGGTGCCGTGCGACATTCCGTGCCGCTGCAGCCCCACGACGTTGACGCCGGCAATCTTGGGCCGGTCGCTGCCGACGGCCAGCGTGAAAGGCGGAACGTCCTGCGGAACTCGGCAGCCGCCGCTGACGAAACACAGACGGCCGAGCGTGCAGAAGTGGTGCACGACGGTGTTGCCCGACACAATGGCTCCGTCGTGCACGTGGACGTGCCCGCCCAGCAGCACGCCGTTGACCAGAATGACACGGTCGCCAATGCGGCAGTCGTGAGCCACGTGGCAGTTGGCCAGGAAGAGGTTGTCGTTTCCGATTCGCGTGCAGCCGTCCTCCTTGGTGGAGCCGCGGTTGACGGTGACCCCCTCGCGGAAAACGTTGCCGTCTCCAATGACGAGCGAGGTGGGAGTGCCGTCGTAGGTCACGTCTTGAGGCTCGGCACCGACCACGCACTTCGGGAAGAACCGGTTGTTCGCTCCCACCTTCGTCCGCCCGACCAGCGTCACGTGGCTGTCCAGACGGCAGCCCGGGCCGAGCTCCACCTCCGGGCCGACCACGCAAAACGGGCCAATGACAACGTCGTCGGCCAGTCGGGCGGCCGGGTGAACGTCGGAGAGAGGAGAGATTCGAGCCGCCATTGAGCGTCCTTGCTCCGTGCGTTGCTTGCCGACTTCTCGTGGTTCCGGTTGCCGTGTGAGCCGCTCGGCCGTTGGCGGGTCCGTGCCGGAGTGTCGGGTTGCTCCCCGTGCCGCTCGCACGCTACGCCGCCGTCCGTCGGCCCTCGTCGTCTTGCGTCGCGACCAGCCTCCGTGCCAGTTCGTGGTTCAGTTCGTGTCCGGACCGCACGCCGACCACGGCTCCCGTCAGGTCCGCGCCGGTCAAGGCCAGGTCGCCGACGCAGTCGAGCAGCTTGTGCCGGGCGAACTCGTCGTCGGCCCGCAGTCGGTTGCCAATGATTCGACCGTTCGTGCCGACGACCAGCAGGTCCTTGGGGGTCAGACGTCGGCCGAAGCCACGAGCCCGCAGCGCCGCCACTTCCGACTCCAACACGAACGTCCGGGCAAAGGCCAGTTCGCGAACGAACGTTTGCGGGTCCAGTCGCGTGGCGAAAACGTGCGGTGGAATGGGAGCGTCCGGGCCGTAGTCGAGTTGGTAGCCGAGCACGAGTACGTCGCCGGGGGGCTGTGAAGGCTCACCGGTCGCCGCGTCGGTCGAACAGCACGTCTCGGCCGCAGCGAGCAGGGCTTTCCGGAGCGGCTCGGGCAGCGGTGCGTCCTCCGACCTCAGACAAGCCTCCGTCGACCCCGCCAGGACCCAGGCGCCGTTCTCGTGCCCGACTTGGCAGAGCGTCGACAGCCGCAGACAGGGTTTCGCCGCCGACTGTCGACAGACCCCCGCTTCCAGAATGGCTTCGACCACCGGCCGGGCCGACCCGTCCAGCCCGGGCGGCTCGGGACCGTCAACCTGCACCAAGCAGTTGTCGACCCACAGTCCGGCCAGGGCGGCCAGCACGTGCTCGACCAGCATGACCGTCACGCCGTCCTGCTTCAGGACGGTTCGTCGTTGCCCGCAGACGGCGTTCTCGATTCTGGCCGCCACGCGAGGTCGGCCGGGCAGGTCCACACGCTCGAACACGACACCGTGGTTCTCGTCGGCGGGCAACAAGTGGACGCTGACGTCGGCTCCCGTCAAGAAGCCCACTCCGGCCAGCCGAACTTCCTTTTGAAGTGTCTGCTGGTTGCGAACAAACATGCCTGCACCTGGTCGGAGGGGAAGCTGGTTGTTACACAGAGGGACCGAGCCCGGTCGGAGGGACCGAGCTCGGCCGTGGCTGTCAGTGCGTCAGGTCAACAGCGCGGTCCGTTCGGTTCACTGCTTCGTGGTAGCGGAGCCCGCTTGAGCTTGTTGGTAGCGACGGTTCAAGTACTCAATGATGGCCGGCGTAATGTCGTCTTCGGCTCGGTAGTAGACGACCTGACGGTTCAGACCGCGAATGAGCTGTTGGGGGTCGTCGGTGTCGAGCTTGTCGCCGTTGAACCGGAGCACCAGCGTGTAGTTGTAGTACTCCGCGTACTTCCGAACGACGTCCACCACTTCCAGGTAAATGGTCTTGTAAATGTCGGCCTCTTTCCGAACGAATTCGCGCTGTTTCTGTTTGCGAAACGTTTCGAATTCCGTGGTCAGCCGCGTCAGCTCTTTCTCCCGCTGAGCGTACTCGGGGCTGTCCTGCTTGAACTGCTTCATTTCCTCCTGCAGCTTCGAGATTTTGACGGCCATGGCCTTGGCCTGCTCGTCGGCCTTCTGAATTTCGCTCTTCAAGTCTTCGCGCAGCACGTTGAACTTGGTGTACTCGCGGAAGACCCGAGCCATGTCAATCAGGCCGACCTTGGCCGGCGGGGAGGACGCCCCGGTCTGCTGCTGGGCCTGGACGGCGGGAACGCACACGGCCAACGACACCAACGCGACGAAAGTGACGACCAGCTTCTTCACGGTTCCAGCACTCCTTTGCTAGGGCCTTTGCCTGCCGACCGGCGCTCGTGGTCGACGCTCGGCTCGGACGAGAGACCGACCGACAGTTGAGTCCGGACACGGTTTGCTTCAGACCTCGCGAGCGGTTGCTCGCAGCTTCCTGTTCCCTTCCGACCGCTTCGGCCCGCCGCTTCGGCTCTGCCGAGCGGCACCGGCGGAAAGCCGCTGAGCGGCCGTATTTTGCACACTACCCCAAATGGGTCAATACGACCTGACGTGTGGCTTCCAAGTTTCGACTTCGCCGGCCGAACCGTCCACCCGCGACACGTGTGCGAGCGGCCTGACCACCGACACGGCCCAGCCGGTTCGAGGTCCGCCGACACCTCGGCCGCTCCCGCCCGAACCCCGGCCGCTGCCGGTCGTCCCGCCTGCAGAACAGGCGGAACCACCCGGACAGGCGACGGACGTCCGCCAGACTGGCCGAGACGGTCACTCAGCTTGGCGACGCGCCTGCGGAAGATGCCCGCCGGGACGGTGGCGGTCTTGAAGGGACCGGCGAAAGTCGCCGTAGGTCGTTCATTGCAGCAGTCACTGCGAAGTTCACTGGGTGGGAGGTTCTGAAGTGGCTCGAACGGGCGAGTACGAACAGAGTTGTGTGGTTCCACTTTAGAAATCGACTGCCGAACAGCCCGCTCTTTACCCAACTCGGTCCGGTTTTGCCGACGGCGCAAGATTTTCGGGCGGCAGCAAAACGTCTCGCGGGCCACCGTCACGCCGCGACGCACATGTTCGGACGAGTTTTTTTCAAGGCGACCGCGCTCCGACGTCCACTCAGACGCACGTCTACAGCAGCACGCCGGCCACGCAGGCGGTCATGCAGGCCGCCAGCGTGCCGCCCAACATGGCTCGCAGCCCCAGCCGGGCCAGGTCGCTGCGACGTTCGGGAGCAATTCCGCCAATGCCGCCCAGCTGGATGCCAATGCTGCCGAAGTTGGCGAAGCCGCACAGAGCGTAGGTCATGATTGTCCGAGTTCGCTCGGCCAAGTGCACAGGCGAGTCCGGCCGCAGCCACTCCGCCAGCCTTTGGTACGCGACGAACTCGTTCGCGGCCATTTTGATTCCCATGAGCTGTCCGGCAGCAAAGCAGTCTTTCGGCTCAATGCCCATCAACCACGCAATGGGCCAGAACAGGTAGCCCAACAGTTTCGAAAGCGACCACTCCAGGTTCGCTCCCACAACGGCGCCCAGTTGGTGTCCCAACCAGCCCAACGTGGAGTCGACCAGGGCCAGCAGGGCCAGGAAGGCAATGAGCATGGCCGCCACGTTGATGGACAGCTTCATGCCGTCCAACGCCCCCACGGCCGCTGCGTCAATGACGTTGACGGTGGTTTTCTCAATGGTCAGTGTGACCCGTCCCAACGTCTTCGGCTGTTCCACCTCGGGCTGCATGACCTTGGCAATGAGCAGCGCGGCGGGAGCCGAAATGACCGAGGCGGTCATGAGGTGACCGGCCTCCAGACCCATGGCCACGTAGGCGGCCATGACCCCGCCGGCAATTGTGGCAAATCCACCCACCATGACTGCCATGAGCTCCGACTGGGTCATGGCACTCACGTAAGGCCGGACCATGAGCGGCGCTTCGGTTTGACCGACGAAAATGTTCGCCGCGGCCGACAAACTTTCCGCTCCCGACGTCCCCAACGTGCGCTGCATGACCCAAGCCGCAGCCCGAACCACCCGCTGCATGATTTCCAGGTGGTACAGGACCGACATGAGCGACGAGAAGAACACGATTGTCGGGAGCACGCCGAAAGCGAAGGTTCGGAGGAGTGTCTCTTGCGGCGGGAGCCCGGTCTCTCCGGCTCGGGCGCTGACGCCAAAAACGAACAGCGACCCCTCGTCGACGAACGCCAGCAGTCGTTCGAACAGCTCTCCCAAGAAGTCGAAAAACCACCGACCCACCTCGGTCCGCAGGACCAACAGAGCGAAAGCGAACTGCAGAAGCAACCCGCCGACAATGACTCGCCAACTAACTCGACGCTTGTGACTGCTCATCAGCCATGCCAACAGAATCATGACCCACAAGCCGACAAAACTCACAATCCGCTCGCCGACTGTGCTTTCCATTGGTGTACTCCTTCGTAGCCGCCTGCCGGGCGTCTTTCGTCGAAGCGAACCCCGCAACGAAGACGGCGGTGAAAGACCGGAACCGGACGACCAAGGGACGGACGGCGCCGAGAGCCAGCGCAAAAGAAAGGCGGCCGCGACCACGGCCTGTGCCGGTCATCTTCGGAAGTCGCGGGCGAGCCTGTCAACTGGACGAGACCGGCGGCCAAACCGACCAACGGGGCGAGGACGCTTCGACCTGGCCACACGCAGCCTGTCCGAGCCGTCCGGTTCAGCGGGCGCGAAACGCAGCGGGCAAAAGTCTTGCCCACGCACGCTTTGGGCGAACGGTCGAAGGGGACTCGCCCAACGCCGAGCCGGTCCGCCTCTGTCAGAAGACGATTTCCAGCTCCTGCTTTTCCCGCAGTAGCCGCGACTCGACGTGAATGACGTCGCGCACGTTCTTTTCCGCCCCGGGAATTCGAATCACCAGTTGGTTCGCCCCTCGAATGAACTTGCCGTAGTAGCGACCTCGGTAGAAACCAATCGGTGTGGTGTAACCGTCGGTGCCGTACATGTAGCCCGACAGGTCCCGGCCGTCGTAGTTACGCAGTTGGCGGGGCACCTGCACTTGGACGACAATCAAGTAGTCTTCGTAAGGGGCTGGGTCTTCGGGCACCGTCCAGGCAGCGAAGCGGCCTTTGCGGACCACTTTCCCGCTGCCGGGCATTCGGAAACCCACGCCGTCAGCCAGCCCCTCCTGTCCGCCCCCCTGTCCCAATTGCTGCAACGTGTCGGCCAACGACTCGACGCTCTGAGCCAACTCGGTCGTCAGGGCTGAGCGGTGGGCCTGGTCCGTCGGGACGGGCAGTTGCCGAAGCTGCGGCACCTGGGCCCCGCTCACTTCCACGCTCGGAACTTCAATTCGCGTCTCGTCCGCGCCGGCCAGGTCGACGCCCGGCTCGTCCCCCTCCGAAACCACCGTGCTGAAAGGCTGTGACGGCCGTTGAACGTGGACGGCAATCAGCGACAGGGCCACCAGCAGCAGCGCGTGGAACACCGCCGAGACGGCAACGGCTTTGGCGTCCTCGGAGCGGAACCACTGGCGCAGTCGCAGTCCGGTGTCCAAGAGAAACCCGCTCCAGTTCCGACCGGGTTGTGTCGGCTTGTCGTCGGCGGTCGACATGGGTTGCCTTGGGCTTTCCGGGGTCGAGCCACGTGGTGACCCGAACGCGCCGTGTGTGCGAGCCGGCTTCCGTCCGTTTTCTGAGTCGGCCGGACGAACACACACCAGTTTAACGAAAACGGCCAGCACGTGTCGTCCGACGTTTTTCGACGCCGAACGCGAGCTCGGCTGTCCTTGGGGAACCCCACGTTGCCGTTTCCGTGCCGAGCCGCTCGAACCGAGGGCCGGTGGCCGGACGCCGGTCCAGCCGGTGCGGTCCGCAGGGACCGCTGGGGAACGACAAGCAACCACGGAGCGGCCCGGCTTTGTGACGTCGCTTAGTTGGTGGAGCCGGAGCCGCTACAATCCTGCAAGGTGTGAACGCTCGAGCGTGGCTGCTCCGTCGCCGGTCGGCTGGCTGCTCTCGCCGTGGCTCGGCGGCGGTTGCGCCGCGAGCGGGCACGGAGGCCGGGACTGCGTCCGTTGAAACGCGTGGTCCGCGCACAGCCCTCGCCGGGCCGATGCCGGGGGAGGCACGAAAGACCAGACCGAAACAAGGCGCCCATTCTCGCCGACGCCCCACCGTGTCGGCTTCGCTCGAACCGCTGGAGGCTCGGTCAAGGGGCTGTCCGAGAAAACTTGCTGGGAAGCTTTTCGAAAACTTTGCAGAAGGACCGGAAAAATGGCTCGTCACGCAACGGCTGGACGAGTGGCCGCAGTGGCCCGTTGGGGTGGTTGGAGTCGGACGGCAGTCCACGTCGCTCGGGCCGGTTGCCGTCTTGTCTCCCGGCTGGTCTTGTTGGTGTGGGCCGCTGCGGTGACGCTGGCGGCGTGCCGTGGTGAGGCTCACGCACAGACAGCCGCCAGCGAACGCACCGAAACCTGGCACGTGGTCTGCTTCGACGGAAAGCGGGCCGGCTACGTGCGGACGACCTCGTGGTGGGAGCAGCGGGACGGGCAGCGGGTGTTCGTCACGTCCGAAAAAACAACGTTCGCCGTCCGACGGTTCGGGCAGCCCCTGCGGCTGGAACGTCACTGGTACAGCGAGGAGACGGAGGACGGCCAGCTGCTACGGTTTGTGTTCGAGCTGAAAAACCCGCCGGCCTCGACGACCCGAATGACCGGCACGGTCCAGCCGCGGCTGGACGGTTCACGCAGGCTGGAGGTGGAAATGACCGTGGCCGGGCGGAAGACTCACCGCACGCTCGACTGGCCACCCGACGCCAAGTCACCGGCCTACCAGGACCGACTGCTCGAAAAGGAGCCGCTCCGGCCGGGCGACCGCCGCTCGTTCAAAGCCTTTCTGCCCGAGCTGCTTCAGTTCACCGACGTGAAACTGGTGGCCGACGACTACCGACCGGTCCGTCTGTTGGACGGCCGAACGGTTCAGGCACTGAAGGTGCGAGTCACGCAGACCGTTTTGCCTACGAGCGAGACGCGGGTCTACTTGGACGAGCACGGCCGCGCCGTCAAGACCGAGACCGACCTGCTGGGCATGAAAATGGAGACGTTCCTGGTGTCCGAGCGGGAAGCTTTGAAGACGGTCGTCGCACCCGAATTGGACGTCACGTTGAAGAGTTCGGTGTACGTGGGGCGAATTACGGGGCTGAGGCGGGCGCGTCGAGCGGTCTACCGGGTCCGAGTGGCGGGTGGCGACCCGGTGGCTTTGTTGCCGCAGGACGACAGTCAGCGGGTGGTCCGCGTCTCGAAAGACACCGCCGACGTGACGGTCGTGCGCGTGCCGGTTCCCGTGCACGTTCGGCCGTCGGCGGCGCCGGCCGAGTACCTGCGTTCCACTCAGTACTTGCAGGCGGACGACCCGCGGGTGCAGGAGCACGCTCGACGGGCGGCCGGAGGCTTGACTGACCCTGGCCTGATTGCCTTGCGAATGGAAAAGTACGTGCACGACCACTTGGTCAAGAAGAACTTCTCGGTCATGATGGCTTCGGCGGCGGAGGTGGCTGAAAAGTTGGAAGGGGACTGCACGGAGCACGCCGTGTTGTTGGCGGCCATGCTTCGTGCCGCAAAGGTTCCGTCCCGCGTGGCTGTGGGGCTGGTGTACGTCGATGAGCTGAAAGCGTTCGCCGGCCACATGTGGACCGAAGCCTTCTTGGACGGCCACTGGGTGCCGCTCGACGCGACACTCGGCCAGGGCGGCACGGGGCCCGACCGACTGAAGCTGGCTGTGTCCAGTCTGGACGAGGCCGCTCCTTCACCCGTCAAAGGCTTTCTGTCGCTGGCGGACGTTCTGGGAAAAATCGAAATCAGCGTGCAAAAGGTGGAGCGGTAAGAAAGGACGACCACGCTGGGCGGTCGGCGGCAAGGCTGGAGGCCCTAGAGCACTTTCTGCACGGTTTGCCGGTGCAACTTTTACAAATTGAAAGTTTTACAAACGGGGCGAAAGCGAGAATGCCGGCGGGTGAGGCGGCTTCCGTTGGTTCGAAGTGCTTTTCTGGCAAGACGTTACACACGCTGTCCGAGTTGCCGTCTTGTTTTCGTTCGTCCGTTGGCACAGACCGTGCAGCCACAGGGCCCACGGAGAGAGAGTTTCCCGCCGGCCCTTTGGAGAGGGGGCCAACCTTCCCACCTCCTTTTCCCACCTCTGACAAGACCCACCTCTAACGCAAGCCGAAAGGATGCAGTCCTGACGGCTTTTTTCTTTGCGCGCAGAGGGCGTCGGCGAACCGAGAAACAGCGGCTTGGGCCGTCGAGCTTACACTGGCCGTCGACGGGGCCGAGCTTCCGGCGGACGTCGGTTCGGTGGGATTGAACTGGCCTGCTGGGTAGACTGGCGAGCAGACAGGCGGCTGCGCCGTGCCGTGGGGACGCGCTCAGTCACTCGGACCGCGCGGCCGGTTCCGCGTGGACGACCAACGCGGCTGAGCCACCGCCCAGAACTCGGTCAGACCGTCAACTTGGTCAAACGGTTCGCAGCCTAATAAGCTGTGCAAATTGCTTCGGGTGCGAAAGAAACGGGGCATGCCCGG
>CAYSAG010000176.1:0-10831 GCA_964428935.1 uncultured Planctomycetaceae bacterium
CTGCGCTGTTTGGACGCAAGGTGGATTTGAAAACGCCGGAAGACCTGAGCCCCTACTTTCGCAGCCGGGTGCTTGCGGAGGCGGAGGTACAGTATGCGGCCGAATGACCGAATCCGTCTGCACCACATGCTGGACGCCGCTCAGGCCGCGTGCCAGTTCGTTCAGAACCGTTCCCGCGCGGACTTGGACCGAGACCTCCAGTTGGTCTGGGCACTGGTCAAAGCGGTCGAAATCATTGGCGAAGCCGCCTACCAAATGACCTCGGCGTCTCGGGCAGAAGTCGCGGGCGTTCCTTGGGAAGACATTATTGGCATGCGTCACCGTCTGGTGCATGCTTACTTTGACATCAACCTGGACGTCCTCTGGAAAACCATTCAGCAAGACTTGCCACCGCTCATTGCCGCGCTGAAAGAGGCTTTGAAACGTGAGCAGGGACAAGACGTCTGAGCCGAACCACGAATCGATGGATTGCCGGCAATCGGCACCGCCGACAGCAGCCGCCAGACTGCTGCCCGTTTTCGCCCGACACCGACTCGACCTGCCCGCAACGTTTGGCCTGCGGGCCCCGGTTCTGTTGCCGGCGAGGAAGGACTGTCTTGACCACGATTAACGCTAGACCGGGAACGCAAACCACAACTTGCCGAAGGAGGCGGAACCATGTTGGTGAAGTTCGGAGACTGCGAGCTGGAGCTGGTTCAGGGGGACATTACAAAGGTCGAAGCCGACGCCATTGTCAACGCGGCCAACTCGCGGTTGGCCGGCGGCGGAGGCGTGGACGGAGCCATTCACCGGGCGGCCGGACCCAGCCTCATGAAGGAAACGCGGGAAAAGTACCCGGACGGGTGTCCGACCGGCAGCGCGGTGGCCACGGGAGCGGGCAAGCTGAAGGCGAAGTACGTCTTTCACGCGGTCGGACCGGTTTGGCGTGGCGGCCAACGGGACGAACGCGAGCTGCTCCAGTCGGCCTACCGGAAGTGTCTGGAGTTGGCCGTGGAGCACGACTGCCAGTCGGTCGCCTTCCCGGCCATTAGCACGGGCGCCTACGGCTACCCGGTCGACCAAGCCGCCGAGGCTGCCCTGACGGTCGTGCGCGACTTCTTGCTGGAGCACGGCAAACCGCGGAAGGTCGTTTTTGTGCTGTTCGACGAAGGCACCTACGGCGCGTTCGCTCGCGTGTTGGAGTCCATGACCGAGTAGGACGGGGAGGCCCAAGGGCGTGCGACCGGAAATTCGGCGGTTCTCGGCCTCGGACGGCTACCCGCTGCACTACCGCTACTGGCCGGCTTCCCAGCCGACCGCCGACGTCGTGGCGTTGCACGGAATTCAAAGCCACTCGGGTTGGTACGAGTACTCCAGCGAGCGGCTGGCTTGGGCAGGCTTCCGCGTTCACTTCTTGGACCGCCGCGGCTCGGGGCTGAACCAAAAACTTCGCGGACACACGCCCAACGCCCGGCGTCTTGTGGACGACGTGGTCGAATTCGTGCGGCTTTTGCAAGAGGAAGGGTCGAACCGCCGGCCGCTGGTGTTGCTGTCGGTCAGTTGGGGGGGCAAGCTGGCGGCCGTGCTCGGTGCGCGAAACGACCTTCCCTGGGACGCCGTCGTCCTGCTCTACCCCGGACTGGTGCCCAAGGTCGACGTGCCGCTGCGGCAGAAGCTGGTCGTGGCGTGGCACGCGTTCCGGGGCGACCTGCACCGCCTAGTTCCCGTCCCGCTGGACGACCCTCGGCTGTTCACGGGCCAACCGCGCTGGCAGGAGTTCATTCGCCGAGACCCGCTGGCGCTTCGCGAAGTCAGCGTGTCGTTCCTGCTGGCTCACCGGCGGCTGTCCCGCGAGGCGTTGCGGGCCTTTCCGAAAATTCGGCGTCCGGTCCTGCTCATGCTGGCGGGCCAAGACCAAATTGTCGACAACCGAGCGACCCGCCGACTGGCCGCTCGGCTGCCCACCAATCTGGTGACGGTCATTGAATACCCGGACGCGAGGCATACACTGGAGTTCGAACCGAACCGCGAACAGATTTTCGACGAACTGGTCGACTGGCTCCAACAGACCTGCGGGGCGAAACGGGAGTAGGCGGGCGGGACGTCGTCGGGCAAGGAAGGCGACGGTCGGTTCGGCTTGTGTCCGGAGCGGCTTGGGGGCGTTGGCGAGGACCGCGTGCCGGACCTCGCGACCAACGGAAACGGAAAGGACGGCCAATGGCTTTGCGACGCGAAAGAGTCGAGCGGCCGAGGAACGGAGCGGAGGGTCGAGACGGAACGACGGGGCGGCCGGGCCGGTTGCGCGGCCGGACGGCCGCGGTGTGGCACTGGCTCCTGCCGACCACGCTCGTTGCCGGTTTGGCCGTCGCACTGGTCGGAGCTCCTGCTCAAACGCCACCTCCGACCAGCCAAGGACAGAAGGCGACGCAAACCGACACACGGTCGGACAAGAAGCCGTCGTCCCGACCGGCCGCTCCGGTTCCGCTCAACAAACAGGCCACTGTCCTTTTGGACCGCGCCCGCGGCCGACTGCTGCTGAAGACAACGGTCGTCCTGCGCGAAGGCTTGCTCGAAATGCTTTGCTGCCCGAAAAACACCAAGGAGCACGAGTCGATTCTGGCTTTGGACGGAAAGGCCTACTTCGTCCACGCGGGGCTGCTGGCCTTGGGCGCCAAGCCGGGACGGCCCGTGCAGTACACGCCGGTGTACCGTCCGCCGTCCGGCCAGCGAATTGACATTTTCGTCAACTGGCGGGACGAAAAAGGCAAACTGCACCGCGAGCGGGCTCAACGTTGGATTCGCCACGCCATTCACCGCTTCTACATTTGGCCCATGAAAAAGAAGCCGGCCGACTTGAAACTGCCGCCGGACAGCCGACTCCGCTACGACCCTCGGGCCGGCGAACTGACTTGGCTGGGACCCATGACCGCCCAGCAGCGCGACGAGCTGCTGAAATGGAGCAGCGACCCGGAGTACCAGAAAGCCATTCGCACTTTCTACCGGCAAAGCCAGCCGCGCGAAATGGACACCTACTGGGTGTTCGTCGGCAGCGGCTTCTACGTGGACCCGCAAACCGGCCAGCGGTACTACATGGCCGAGGGCGGCGACCTGATTTGCGTGGCCAACTTTCCCTCGGCCACAATCGACGTGGCCATCCCAAGCAGTCCGAACGGGACAGAGAATCTGCTGTTTGAGGCGTACACGGAGCGGATTCCGCCGCTGGGCACGAAAGTGACGCTGGAGCTGATTCCGGCCAAGGAGAAGGCTCCGCCGGACCAGCCGCCGCCAGCGTCCGCCTCGGACAGCCCGCGGCCCGCTGCTCCCGGCGACCGGTGAAAGGCGTGCAGACCCGAAGGGCTCGAACGGGCAAGTGACGTCGCGGGGGCGTTGCCGTTGGGGTGGAAAGGGCAGCGAGCGGCCGGGGCAGCGCCGAGCCGGTTTTGCCGACGGCCCAGCGAGGTCGGGGGGCGTCAGCTCGTTCCGACGCTGCGAGCCCGTCCCTGCAGAGTCTTCAGCTCTGCTGGAGCGTCTTCCCGCAAGCCCTTTCCGTCTTGGAAGGCCGCGCAAAGTTTGCCGGCTGAATCGAACTTTTCTTTTCCGCCGTCCGTGACGAAGTCGATGAAAAGACAGCCAGTCGGTCCGCGGTCCGTCCGCGCGGCCAGCTTGGCCACGGGTCGCGCGGTCGTGGGCGTCGTGGAGTGGTTCGTTTCGGCGACGTGTCCAGCCGACCGGCGGACCGACAGGGGACGAAGTCAAACAGGGAAGCGGACGCAAACTTGAGGAGTTCTGGAAAATGCGAATGCGGACTCTGGTTGGAGCGGCGGTGCTGGGTGCGGTTGCGGCGCTGTTCTGCTTGGCGGGACAAAGCGCCTTGGCGGCAGGACGAGGTCAACCGTCGGACTGGCAGCGGTTCTACTACTACCCGTACGTGTACTACCCTCACAACTTCGTGCGGCCCAAACCCAGCTTCAACAGCCTCTACTACCGCTACCCGCCGGAAATGCAAATTCCGGTCTACAACAAAAGCTGGTACAACTACTACCCCAGCAAAAGGCCCTACTACCGGGGGCACCATTTCATTCTGGACGTGTTCTGAGCCGGAGTTCTTGTGCCCGCCCACGGCAAACCGTTTCCCGGCCGACGCCGTTCCGCGGCCTGTTTGGCGCGCGTCGAGACGGGCGAGCCGTCTCTCGCGACGCGCGCCGCACGGCACGCTCCGCTCTGAAGCACCTCCACGCCTACCGGCCTTCCCGCCGAGCAAGAGATTCGCGGTTCCGGCGCCAGACGGGAAAAGCCTGAGCGCCCAACCGCCGCTCCCACGGCGCGGCTGTTTCCACTGCCAGCGACCTCGCGCCGGTCGGTCTTGCGCGGCGGTGGAGCGACCAGCGCGAAGTCGGCCGTGTGGAGCCAGGACCAGGACCTCCACCGGACCAGCACCGTCGGCTGCGCAGCGTTGGAGTTTCCGGTCGGCAGTACTCCGGCCCGCTCTCTCCCGCTTTGGCTCTCGCAACGCAGCCTCTTGAGCCTCGCGAAGTCTTGGCTCGACTACCCCTCGTTCCTCCAGCGAGCGTTACAGCTCCGGCCTCGGGTGCCGCCACCGCAGGACCTCACCGGACGTTGCACGGAGGTGCCGGTGGCGGGGTCGCGTCGAGGCAAGCGTCCCAGTAGCAGACTGCGTGGGGGAGAATGCCCGCCCGTCCTTTCCTCCGAGCCACTTTCTTCGGTTCCGAACTTGTCGGCGGAACAAAGCCGGGTGTAGACTGAAGCCGGTTTCACTGTGTTCGTGGAAACCCCGTGCACGCATTGGCCTTTCGAGGCAAGGTCTTCCCGGAGTCGAGCGCTCGCACCAGCCTTGATCTGACGTCGAGGACAAGAATGGGTGAGGACTGGCGTAAGTTTCGGCGGACCGTCAAGGAGGTCCGCGAAGAACCAACCGCGTCGCCGGAAGAGGCCCCGGCTCGCTCAGCCGGCCGCCAAGAACAACGCCCGGAGGGCAAGTTGGTCACGGGAAAACCCGTCGCGGCGCGCTGCCAGCCGTTTCGTCCCTTGCACCGTCCTCCCATGGCTTTGCTGGTCGCCTTGGACGACGGCAGCCTGAAAGAGGGGGAAACGTGGCGAATCCGAAAGTCGCCGCACACAATTGGACGCGTGAAAGGAGACACGGTCATTCCGCACGACCCGGGAATGTCTGCCGAGCACGCCCAAATCATTCGCCGGTGGCATGAGGGAGCTTACCGCTGGTTCTTGGTCGACTTGAACTCCACGAACGGCACGTTTGTCCGCGCCAAGCGGGCGCTGCTGGTGCAGGGCCGGCAATTGCTGCTGGGAGGCCGACGGTACGAATTCAGACTACCCGAGTCTCCGCCGGACAACGAGGACCAACTGCCGGACGCCGAAGGGGACGGCGGAAAAGGGGCCACGCGACGCGCTGAGCCGACGACGCTGGAGTTTCTGCGTCAGCAAACACCTCGGCTGGTGGAAATCACGGCAGACGGCGAAGGCCCGTCGCACGTGATTTTGGGCCGCGAGGCGCTGATTGGCTCAGACGCCAACAAGTGCTCGTTGGCGGTGTCCGATGACCCGTTCTTGTCCCCGGTCCACGCAAGGTTTTTCTTGGACCAGAAGCAACGCTGGCACGTCGAAGACCTCGGCTCCACCAACGGCGTCTGGATTCGGACGGAACGAACGGCATTGGACTCAAACTGCGAATTCCAGTTGGGCGAGCAGCGGTTTCGCTTCGTTCTGTTGTAAAGGTTTGCAGCCCAGGCGTGCGTGAGGTCTTGCGTGCCAAAAGTTCAGAACCCGAGCTTGGCCGGCAGCCAAACGCCGGCCCGGATTTGAAGCTCCACTGGATTGAGCCACAAGAAACGGTTTCACACGGAAGGCCGTTACGTTCAGAGTCGGCTACTGGCTGGTCGAAGGCTGTTTCTTGGCCGGGCCGGTCGGCCGCAGTGACAGGACGTCGGGCTTGTGCCCCGACCGTCGACCCGAACGGCCTGCCGCGACGGCAGGCCTGCGGCGTGGAAAACGAGAACGGAAAGCTCTGCGAATCCACGGCCATTAGCTGAGCCACGTACCTGTTTGTCTTTCGCAATGCCAGGAACCGGGGTGAAAAGACAGTGGCTGATTGGGGCGGCTCCCGACTGCGACCTGGTGGTCGACCGGCCGACGGTGTCGGCGCACCATTGTCGGTTGAGTCTGACCCAGACCGGGTTCGTTGTCGAAGACCTCGACTCGACGAACGGCGTCTACGTCAACGGGGTTCAAATCCGGAACCCGACGCGGGTTACGCCCAACGACAAAGTGACCCTGGGGCTGTCGGTTCCAATGCCGTGGCCTTCGGACGCGCTGGCCAGCGGCCAAGCTGGCGGCGACGAAAGCAAACAGCGACCGAAGCCTTTCTTCCGGCAGCTGCCGGTCTCTGCCTGGGCGTTGGGACTTCTGCTGGGCCTGGTGGTCGGCAGCGCCGTCCTGTGGACGCTGACGACGTCTGGTCAAAGAAGAACGAAGCCGGAGGCCAAGGGCAGTGGCAAGGCGGAGCAGGTAGTTTCCGGAAGCTCGGTGCGTTCTGCCGCACAGCCGACACAGACCTCTGTGGCCGGGGCCCGAAACCGAAACCAGACGTCGGCAGAGGAGGCGGTTTTTCTGGTCCTAGTGAAGGACCCTGAAGAAGCAAACGCCTTTCGCGTCGGGACGGCCTTTGCCATTTCCGACCAGTGGCTGGCCACCAGCGCGACGGTGGCCATGGTCGTCCGCCGTCTGGCAGACCGGTTCCCTGTCGTGACCGTCTACTCGCCAGCACTCGACCGGCAATTCGCCCTGGACTGCGAGCAACTGCACGTCGACGCCAACTACGAACGCTTCTACACGGCACACCGAGAAGCGAAAGAGAAGTACGACCAGCTGTACGGTCAAGCCGTGGACTTGGCGGCGGAGCTGCGTCGGCTGACACCGGCCTCCGCTGCAGCCCAGTCGGCGGACTCAGCCCCACAGCCTGTGCCACCCAAAGTGCACGAGTTGACCGAACGACTGAGCCGACTCGAGGACCAGTTGGTCGAGTCGGACTTGGAGGCGTTCACTGCCTACGAGCGAATGGGTTACTTCGACGTCGCGCTGCTGAGGGTGGCCAGTCGGGTGCCGGTCTTCCTGTCGCTTCCGGCGGCCGCTCCCGAAATCCACAGCGGCGACGAGGTGGTGGTGCTCGGCGTGCCGTTTCCGAACACTCAGCGACGAGCCGACCTGGCGGCGCGAAAGCAGGTCGTCCGGTTGAAGTGCCGTGTTTCCAGACTCGCCCGGCTCCGCCTGGACGAAGCCGAGACGCACCGTCTGGTGTTGTCCACCGAGCGGAGTCTGTACTGCGAACGTGCCGGCGCCGCGGAACCGGCGTACGAGTTTTGGTCGGGTGCGGCTGTGCTGAACCGGGAGGGCCAAGTCGTGGCGGTGGTCAGTCGGCTCACGGTTTCTGGCCAAGACCCGTCAAAGCCACCGCCGGGAAATCTTTTGGACGCAACGCCCGGGACGCGACTGACGCAGCTTCGGCACGTCTTGCCGCGTTAACCCGTTCTGGGCTGACGTGCTTGGGAACGGCCAGGTGGAGCCGGTCGCAGCGAGGTGAAGGAAAAAAATGAGACTCGCGCGCAGACCAAGACTGCTTGCGGACCTTCCGCGAAGAGGGGCTCTACTTGTGTGCGTTCCAGCTGTGGTGCTGGTCGGCGTGGCCAGCTTCTGCGTTTGGGCGCAGCCGCCAGACGAGCCGACGCACCCGGCGAACGGACCGTGGGCAGCCGGACACCACGCGACGTGGCGAAACTTCTACGACATCGACGTGGTCGACGCCATTGCCTCTCGAATCTACGCGGAGGCAGACCTGACCCGCGCGGTGGGCGAGGCGGCGGTGGACTTCGAGGTCGCCAGGCGACTTCGCGCCGAGACCGTACGGCGTCAGATTCAGAATTCCGTGCTGCGCGTCAAGGCGTACTGGGACCGTCGTTCAATCATGGAAGCTGAACTGCTCAAACGCCGGTACGACGAGCTGAAGGTTCAGCGTCGACGGGCCAGCAAGACTTGGGGCATGCTGAAGGATTTCCCTTACTTCGCGCCGGCTCGCATTACGAACGGCGACGCGCTGAATTTCCTGCTCCACCGACTGGCGGTCACGCTGCTCGCCTACGAGTTCACCGGCAACAGCTCGGCCGACGCCTTGCGCAAGGACAAAGACCTTCGGCTCACGCCGGAGGTGCTGCACGCGCTGCGGCTGCGACAGGCTCAAGCCGGCGGCAAAGTCTTGGTCTTCCGCGCAGACGAACACGAAGGCATGAACTTGGATTGGTGGCCCGCCGCGCTGCGGTTGCCCGTGTTCCGGCCTCTGCGCGAGCGGGTTCAAGCGGCACGCGAACGGGTCTTGCAGTTACCGGCTGACGACGAGGAGAGCCTGTTCGCCGCTCTTCAAGAGCTCGACACGGCCCTTCTGCAGCTGGTCGACCAATTCGAGAAGTACTACACGCGGGACCGAATTTTCGAGCGCGGCTACTCGAGCTGGGCTGAGTACAAGACGGCGGACGCCTTCCTGAAGAACCTTGTCGGAGAGGTGGGCCGAATCAGACAGACCGGACGGCCGCCCAAGGTACCGGGACCTCAACGGTTCTGCGGCGGCAACGTCGTCGACCTGATCAAGCACATGTGCGAGAACGGGCTCGAATTTGCACCGGCTTTGCCCGGAGACGAGTTCGCCTACTTCAAGGTCTTCAAGCAGCTGCGGGACCTTTACGTCGTGGCTGTCTCGAGCGACAGCATCCAGTCCGAGTAAGGCCGACAACACGCGGTTGGTCGCGCGGGAGGCTCCTCCCAGCTCGGTTCGTCCTCCCTGGCCGGCGAGCGGCCGCGAGGAGGTCGACCGCGACGCGGCACTGGGACCGAAGACTCGGACGTCCGAGCGTTGACGGACGGCCCGGCCCGGGCGACGCACGCGGCCGACCGGAAACACGGCTGGTCCAGCCATTAGCCGGCGGAGTACTCCTGTTGTCAACCCCAGGGACCTGACCATGGGTTTGTCGCCAGAACGGTTCTTGTCGAACTTGGTCCGAAGCGGTCTGTACAGCCGCAACGAAGTGCAACGGCTTTTGGAAGAAGTGGGCGTTGAGCCTTCGGTTGAAGACGCCCAGGAACTCGCGAAACGGCTGGTCGCTGCAGGAAAGCTGACCGCTTTTCAAGCCAAGCTGCTGTGCCAAGGCAAGGCTCGAAGTTTGGTCTTGGGCGAGTACGAAGTGCTGGCTCCCTTGGGCCGCGGGGGAATGGGCCAGGTTTACAAGGCAAGGCACCGCCGGCTCGGACGGGTGGTCGCTCTGAAAGTCCTTTCCGCCGGCGCGTACCGAGACGAGGAGGCCAAGGCGCGTTTCGAGAAGGAAATGCGAGCGGCCGGCAGACTGGTCCACCCGAACGTTGCGTTGGCATTGGACGCCGGCGAGGCGTTTGGGGTTCCGTACTTGGTCACGGAGTACGTGGAGGGAATCGATCTGGAACGTTTGGTCGAGGAACGAGGACCGTTGCCGTGGCCGGAGGCGGTGCGCTGGGTGTTACAGGCGGCAGAGGGACTGGCGTACGCGCACCAGCAGGGAGTGGTGCACCGCGACGTGAAGCCGAGCAACTTGATTCTGAGCCGAGACGGCGTCGTGAAAATTCTCGACTTGGGTCTGGCGAGGCTGTTGTCGGAGGAAGGACCGACGACTCAGCGGTTGACTCGAGCGGCCGTCATTGGAACGTGGGCGTACATGTCGCCGGAGCAGGCATTGGACACGTCGCGGGCCGACCACCGGTCCGACATTTACTCCCTGGGCTGCACACTGTACTGGCTGATTGCTGGACGCAGCCCTTACGAGTCGTCCAGCGAGACGCAGATTCTGTTGGCTCACCAGCAGGCCCCAATTCCTTCGCTGCTGGAGGTCGACCAGGACGTCCCGGTCTGGCTTCAAGAGCTGTTCGAGCGAATGCTGGCGAAGAACCCGCTCGACCGTCCGCAAAGCATGCGAGAGGTGATTTCGGAACTGCAGGCGGTCTTGGAGGCTTCGGGCCGGAGCGGCGACAGGGGCCGCTCCGCAGCGCGAGTGACGAAGTGGGCACGAGCCGCGGACGGCCTGTCGACTGATTCCTCGCTGAGTTTGGTCGGGGCAGAGGCGAGCCAGACAGACCAACAGGCGAAGCTTCTGCGGCGTTCGAGAAGCGGCGTCCACAACACCGAGGCCGGCTTTCAGACGCGCAAGCAGCCCGCCGCCTACGAGGGAACTTGGTGGTCGAAAGGGCGCTTGAGAGACAGTGGGTGGTTTGGGACGCTGCGACGCTGGAGTCAAAGGCCGGTTGTGTGGGCCTGCGCGGCGGGGGTGCTGGTTGGGTTCGCGCTGGTGCTTCTGGTCTGGCTCGGCCTTTCGAACCGACGGCAGGATCGTCCAACGGGACGTTCGGTTGCGTCGGTCCAGAAGGAAGTGACTGCGACGTCCGCGCAAAGTGCCGCTGGCCGGTCGACCAGCGCCGATTCGAGCCCCTCGTCGGGGCAGGCGCGCAGCGCGCGGAGTCAGGCTGAGCTGAACCCGCAGACGAAGCAGACCGACGGTGGCGGCACGGGCCCGCCGGCGGACAAGAGCGGCTCGTCGGCCGACGACGGCGCGGCGACAAGGGAAGCTTCGGAGTCAGAACCGGCGGCGTCGAGTTCGCTCGCCTCCTCGTCCGGTCCGCCGGAAAAGCATGCCAAAACTGAGAAAAAACAACACCCGCCGGGCACCGAGCGAAAGCCGTCCCCTTCCCTGCCGTGGCGTTTTCGCCCCCCGGTCAACCTGGGACCACCCGTCAACACGCCTGCCGA
>CAYSAG010000177.1:0-2884 GCA_964428935.1 uncultured Planctomycetaceae bacterium
AACCACTCCGCTGGACCGACCAACTGGATGAGGCAGCGGTGCGAGAAGCGTTCGAAGAGGCCTGCACCGACGCTTACGGCGAGGACGAAGAACACACGGGACTGCTGACGGCGATCGAACAGGAGCTGTCGTTCCCATTCCGCGCCGCAGTGCTGGGCCAGGAGGTCGATGTCGTCGGGATGGAATGGCCGGAGGATGACCGTTTCGGTTTGGACTTGGTGATTGAGCGGGAAGGGGAGCGGTATCGCGTCGAGGCCCGGAGCGTGGAGCTGGTAGAGCCTTTGCCAGAAGGCCATCTTTACCTGGCCGCCTACTTGGCGTGGAAACGGAGCCTTTGAAGTCCGCCATCAGCGGGCAGAAGACCGTCGCCGTGGCGGTCGGTGGTCGACCCGAAATCGCGACGCCGCGAGGTCCGCTCGGCGCGGAAACGCGCGGGCCCGAACGGATTAAAAGGACGCAGGGATGAGTGAGTCGCAGTATGGGGATTTCGCTGCTGTCGATCGGCTGAAGGGAGTACTGGGACGACCTCTATGCCTGATCCACCGGCTGGCACTGCTTCGCGATATGCTCGTCCGCGGCGACTTACGTCTGCTGTACCTGGCGCGGCTGGCGTGTTGCTATGAGTCGGACCAGTTGGAGCCGCCTGTGCCGGACGGGCTGGCCGAGCGGCACGCTGCGCTGGAAGCGGCGGCTCAGGCGGCACCGGAGCCACCTGCTGCCGGCACATCAGGAGCGGAGCGTCGAGCGGCCGAGAAGTGGCTGGGGGATTGGTCGCGCGAGCGGCTGGAGCAGGTAGCCGAGCGGTTGCTGTTGGGTGACCCGGCCACGGTCAAAGTCCAGCTGCTGCCGGAGGCGGTTGGTCCGGAGGAAGGGCCTGCCGAGGCCGGGCGGGTTGCTCAACAGATTCGCAACTAAACCCACCGCGGCGGCATCTCATCGCGGCGCTCAGATCACGTCCAGGCTCGGGCCACGGCCGTTGCGGGGCCGATACCGTGCGAGCCGAGCGTTGGTTTCTCTCGAGGGGCGTTCACAACGGGCTCGAGGTGACTCGTGGAAGAACGTCGTGCCCTCGGTTTGTGGCCGTTTGTCGGTCTCACGTTCAAGGCTCCAGTCGGAGAAGGGGCTTCTTCGGCGGTTGCTCTCAGCCGTGCTCCCTACATCACCACATTACCGCCGCATTGGGGCTCCTTGCCCACGACGTCCGGCGCGGCGAGCTGCTTGGGGCCCACACGGAGCACTTGTGCGGCTGGCTTGATTTCGGTAGGTGAACTTGCCAGAAAGTAGTCCTGCGTCAATCTGACCAGTCAGCGCGTCCGACGCGGACGACGCGACGGACAGCCGTCCGGACAACGTCGGACGGCGGGGTGTTGGCTGTGGTTGGCTTGGCGACGTCGACGTGACGTCGTCACCCGCGGACAGCGAGAAAAGAGACGGACACTGGTGAAAGGAGAAGCCCACATGACCGACTTGCAAACTCTCGGACTGGCTGACTTGCGGGCGTCGGTGGAAGGAACGGCGGCGGCCTTTCGGTGCGTGACGGAACACGAGCCGGCTGGTGGGCCGGAGGCGCCCGTGTTTCCGCCGACCTACGAGGGCGGGCGGTATGCTTTGGTGGGGTTCAGGCGAGTCCAGCCGGAGGACGCGGTCGAGGCGGACATTCGCGTGGCCGACCGGGTGCTCATCGATTCGGTCCAGTCGCAGGCGAACCGCATGGAACTGGCTTTGCTGCGGGCTTGGGAGGACAAGAAGATTCCGCTACCGGTGATCACCGTCGATTTTGCCGGCAACGATCTGCCGAAGGTCCTGCGGATCACCAGCCTCGAAGCGCCGCACCGAATTGCTGACGCTCTCCTGCGCGACAGTCTTTACGACGGCGTCAAGTTCCGCGAGTCGGAAATCGGCAAGCGGCTCAACGACGTGGACCTGCGCAACGCCACGCCGCTGTTTGAGGTCTGTCCGACGGCACTGGTCTTCGGCATGTGGGATTCGACCGGCCCGCGCGGCGGGCTGGGGGCCAAGTTCCAGAGAGCCATCGTGTCCGAAATCGTTGGCATCGGCGTGCAGATCGGCAAGAAAACGAGCAGTCGCATCGACCCGGCGGAGATTCTGTTGCAAGCGGGCCCGCTGTACTTGACCGAGGACGGCGGTTGGACGCTCGATGAGTCCAAAGCGAAACGGGACAAGAAAGGTCCGGTCAAGCTTGGGAAGGACGGTCGTCCGTCGGAGGCCAACCTGGGCAACGTCACGCCCACCATTGCCGACGGCGGCGTGTACGTGCAGCGGATCGTGCAGACGACCGTGCTCTCGTTGGCCGCGTTGCGTCGGCTGAGGTTCCCGGTCGACGGCAAGTACGACCCGGACGTGGAAAATGCCGCTCGAACCGCGCTGGCCGCGCTCGGACTTTGTGCCGCCGCACTAGCCCGCTTGGACGGCGACCTGCGTTCTCGCTGCCAAATCGTCCCGAAGACGCCGTTCGTCTGGGAGCTGCTTGATCAGCCCGGACAAGAGCCCCGGCGATTCTCGCTGCCGCCAGACGCAGCCATTGAGCTCTACAAAGAAGCGGTGGAGAAGGCCAAACAGGCGGGACTGCCGTGGATGGACGAGGAGGTGGTCTTGAAGCCGTCGCCTGAGTTGGTCGCACTGGTCCGGAAGAGCCAAGAACTGGCCGCCAGCGTGACGGGAGGTGAAGCAACATGAGCTTGGTCATTGGCGTGCGTTTCTTGTTGGGTCGGGTGGTGGCAACGCACGTGGCGAGCCGTGAGCAGGCCGAATGGCCCGTGCACCCGGACCGGGTTTTCATGGCTTTGGCCTCGGCTCACTTCGAAACCGGGCGGGACGCGACGGAGCAGGCGGCGTTGGAGTGGCTGGAGCGGCAGCCGCCTCC
>CAYSAG010000177.1:2984-10830 GCA_964428935.1 uncultured Planctomycetaceae bacterium
GGCGGGACGCGACGGAGCAGGCGGCGTTGGAGTGGCTGGAGCGGCAGCCGCCTCCGACCATGGTCTGCAGCAAGGGACAGTTCCAGGACGTGGTGACCGTCTACGTGCCGGTCAACGACACGACCGCGCCACGGATTCGCCCGGAAAAGGAACCGTCGGAAAAGCAAGTCGCTCAGGGACTCGCGCTTCTGCCGGAGAACCGGTCGCGCCAGCCGCGCCATTTCCCGACGGCCGTCCCAGAGCATGACACAGTGTATCTGAAATGGGAGGCCTCGCCGTCGGCCGAGGTGCGCTCGGCGCTGCACTCGCTCTGCCGCAAGGTGACCTACGTAGGCCACTCGTCGTCGCTGGTGCAAGCGTGGGTGGCCGACGAGCTGCCGCAAGAGGCCGCCGGGTTGCAGTCGGACGATACGTCTGCCTGGCTGGTGCTCGAACCGCAGGCGGACGGCTTGGGGCCGTTCCGGCTGCGTGTCCCGTACCAGGGGCGATTGGCCCAGTTGGCCGAGTACTATCAGCGTGAGCAGCGTCCGCCGTTCGCGGTCGCCGTCGGGTATGACCGGCATCGGGAGACTGCCGAGCCTGCCGCCGCCGCTGCCTCCCATTTCTCGGCCGACTTGATCGTCCTGCGCCAGACAGCCGGTCCGCGGTTCCCTCTCGAAGCCACTCAGATTCTGACACACCATCTTCGCAACACGATCATGTCGGCCTGTCCGGTCCAGCCCGTGCCGGAATGGCTCAGCGGCCATCGCCCCGATGGTTCCGCCAGCCAGCGCGAACAAGGGCATATGGCACTGATTCCGCTGGCCCATGTCGGCCGCGAACACGCGGACGGCCATCTGCTCGGCTTGGCCATCGTGGTGCCGCAGGACGTATCGCGCCGGCAGATCGCCGACTGCTTGAACGAGTTGCTGTTTGACCGGCAGGGCTGGCCGCGCACGATCGAGCTGAAAATGGGCTCGGCCGGCGACTGCCAACTGCAGCTCGACGACGGCACGGAGTTCCGACAGGCGTTGCAGCCGCGCACCTGGACCGGACCGGCCACACGCTGGGCCACCGTCACGCCGATCTGCTTGGATCGACATCCGAAAGGCAAAGGTGCCGAGTACTGGCAGCAGGTGGAAGCTCAGATCGTCGCGGCGTGCGAGCGGATCGGGCTGCCCCGTCCGGCCCACGTGATTGCGACGCCGGCGCCGCTATTTGCCGGCTCGCCTCATGCCCGCCGCATGCCGAAACTGACCCGCAAACGGGACAACGGCCCGATCCAGCATGTGCATGCGGTGATCGTCTTCGACCAGCCGGTCCGAGGTCCCGTGCTGCTCGGAGCGGGCCGCTACCGCGGCTACGGCCTGTGCCGACCGCTGTAGTAGCAGGCGAAAGAGGGTTTGTTCATGAGCCCCAAACGAACGCGAAAGCAGCCGGCCAACCTGGCCGCAACTAAGTCTGGACGTAAGCCGACCGGCTACTCGCGGGTGCTGGCGGATCTGAAGGAGGCCATCGCCGAGTCGCGGCGCCGGGCCCTGATGACCGTCAACCGCGAGCTGGTGCTGCTCTACTGGCATATCGGCTCGGTCATCGTGCGCCAGCAAGAGCGGGCCAAGTGGGGCGATGCCGTGGTCGAACAGCTCGCCGCCGACCTGCGAGCAGAATTTCCGGACATGAAGGGGCTCTCCTCGGCTAACATATGGCGGATGCGGCAATTGGTATTGAGCTGCCGGGAAATCGACGAATGGCTGAAGGCCGACGAGCCCGCAGGCCAGGAAAAAGTCGCATCAGCGCTGCGAGAAACTTCAATGACGGAGGCCGCAGAAAGACTCGCATCAGCGCCGCGACAATTAGCCGGCATAACACACCCGGACATCGGCAGTTCAATTACATCCCCGGCGCTCAGGAGCCTCATCACAAGCTTGTCTTGGACGCACCATACCGTTCTCCTCGGCGCATGCGGCACTCCTGCCGAACGCTACTTCTACATGGCCATGGCCGTGCGGGAGCGCTGGTCGGTGCGCGAGCTGCGCCGGCAGATCGAATCGGACCTCTTCACCCGCTACATGTCGGTGCGCGAGCAGCCGGAAAAATGCCTGCCGGCCCAACCGGAAGCGGGCGAGCTGCTGCCGTTCAAAGACCATTACGTGCTCGAATTCCTCGGACTCGAAGAGGAACACAGCGAGCAGGAACTGCGGAAAGCGATCCTGGCCAACCTGCGCGACTTCTTCCTCGAGTTCGGCCGTGACTGGACCTTCGTCGGTGAGGAGTATCCTTTGCAGGTGGGCGACGAGGCCTTCTCGCTGGACCTGCTCTTTTTCCATCGCCGGCTTCAGGCGCTCATCGTCGTGGAGCTTCACCCGGTGAGATATATCAGCCATGACACGCTTTCATTACGTCTACGTGCTCCGAAGCCTGAGAGACGGACATTTCTACGTCGGCTACACCAACGACCTTCGCCGACGCCTGGAAGAACACCAGGCTGGCGAAGTCCGGTCAACTGCGAACCGCCGTCCCCTCGAGCTGGTCTACTACGAGGCCTGCTTGTCACAGAGGGACGCAACTCGTCGCGAGAAATACCTCAAGAGCGCCTGGGGAAAAAGGTACTTGAAAAATCGGCTGAGCGACTATCTCACCGGGTGAAGATCGGTCGGTTCAAACCGGAGTATGTCGGCAAGGTTCACCCCGTGAGATATTGCTGGCCAACTCCCGTCCCGTTCGCCAGCGAGAGGACATTCCAACCCCGTTGGCGAGGAGACACGGGTGTTATCTCACGGGGTAAATTCTACTGTGCCGCGCTGGACGAGCAGGTCCGGCTGCCTCATGAGAAGCCGTCGATCGGGCTGGTGCTGTGCAAATCGGCCGACCGCGTCCAGGTACGCTTGGCGCTCACCGCAGCAGCGAACCGGATCGGCGTGGCCACCTACCAGACGGCCCTGCCGGATGCGAAGCTGATCCGCCAGCGGTTGAAGCAGTTGCCCGCCCCATCGCCACGGTCAGGAACTAAATAACTCCTCCTCACGAACACGCAAAAGAGAAACAAATGGTCGGACGCCCGACACACTAGCCCACGGACGCTCAAACGGGGAACTCACGATGACTGTGCAACCGGAACAATTCGCCGAATTCTTCCGCGAGGTGTATCGCGACCCGGAAACAGGCGAAACCTTCGATCCGTTTCCGTGGCAGGTGCGTTTGGCCGAACGGGTCTGTGCCGCCAGCGACAACAGGGCGAACGGAGACAGCACCAGCGCCTGGCCGGACGCCTTGGCCCTGCCCACCGGCAGCGGCAAGACCACATGCATCGACATTGCCGTTTTCGCGCTGGCCTGCCAAGCCGATCGGCCGACCTCGCAGCGCACCGCGCCGCGGCGCATCCTGTTCGTCGTCGATCGCCGGGTGATCGTGGACGAAGCCTACCAGCACGCCCTGGAACTCGCCCGGCGGTTGCACGAAGCGAGCGGCGGCATTTTGAAAGCGGTGGCCGACGCCCTGCGCCAGATCGCCGGGTCGGACACGCCGCTGACCTGCCATCAGCTCCGCGGCGGCATGTACCGCGACGACGCCTGGGCTCGAACGCCCGCCCAGCCGTGCGTCATCGCCAGCACAGTCGACCAGATCGGTTCGCGTCTGCTGTTTCGCGCTTACGGCCGCTCGTTCAAATCGTGGCCGGTCCACGCCGGTCTGGCCGGCAACGACTCGCTTATCCTGCTCGATGAAGCCCACTGTGCCAACCCGTTCCGCCAGACAGCCGCGGCAGTGGCGCGGTACCGTCGCGGTCCGTGGGCGGCCGAGCCGCTGGCCAGCCCGTTTCAGGTCGTGATCCTCTCGGCGACGCCCCCGTCCGAATGCGGCGAAGTTTTTGCCGCCGACCAGCAGGACCGGGACCACGAAGTGCTCGGGCCGCGACTTCAAGCTTCCAAACCCACTCGCCTGGTCGTCGCTTCCAAGGCGAAGGGATCGGCCGCGTTGCGCGAGCTGGCCGTGACGCTGGTCGAAGAAGCCATCGACCTCGTCTCGGACCAGCGTCAGGCCATCGCCATTCTGGTAAACCGCGTCTACGCGGCCAAGCTGGTCGACGAGCTGCTCGCCGCGCTCGCCGATCCGGACCAAACCAGTGACACCTTCGACGCGCGCACTGTCAATCGCCTCCAGAGAAAGCTGGCGAAGCTCAAAGCCGGCCCATTCGACCACGTGCTTATGACCGGCCGGATGCGCCCGGTGGACCGGCAGGACCTGACAGACGAGTGGCTCGAGCGGCTCAACGCGCGCGGTGCCCGGGGCCGGCAGCTCGATCGTCCCGTGTTCGTCACGGCGACGCAGTGCCTGGAAGTCGGCGCCAACCTCGACTTCGACGCCCTGGTCAGCGAGTGTGCGAGCCTGGACGCCCTGCGGCAGCGCTTCGGCCGGCTCAACCGCACCGGCCGGCCGATCGAAGCGGCCGGCGCGGTCGTCATCCGCCAGGACCAAGTCCGGCCGAAGCAGCCCGACCCGATCTACGGCGAGGCACTGGCCGCCACGTGGCAGCAATTGAACGCCTGGGCAAAAGACGGCCACGTCGATTTCGGTGTCGAAGCAATGGACGCTCTCTGGGCCGACTTGTCTGAGCAGCAGCGGGCGAAGCTCGTTCCGCCAGCACCGGACGCACCGATCATGCTGCCCGCTCACGTCGACTGCTGGGTCCAGACCTCGCCGGAGCCGCAGCCGACGCCGGACGTGTCGATCTTTCTGCACGGCCCGCAGCGCGGGGCACCGGAGGTGCAAGTCTGCTGGCGAGCGGACCTGGGCCAGCCGGACGACTGGGCCCGCGCCGCCGCGTCAGTCGACGCCGCCGCGCCGTTCCAACGCGACGTGATCGACGCCGTCTCGCTCTGCCCGCCCACTACGCTCGAATGCCTGCCCGTGCCGATGTACGTGTTTTTGCGCTGGTGGCTGAAGCGAGCCGAAGACGTCGCGCCGGAGCTTACCGATGTGGAATCGGGCTCGGCGGAAGCCCAGCCGGCCGAGGCGGGACGCAAGAGGCCGGTCGGGCTCATTTGGCGTGGACCACGCGACAGCCTCTTGCTGAGCAACCCGCGTGACTTACGGCCGGGCGATACGATCGTGCTGCCGAACCACGTCGGCGGCTGGGACCTGCTGGGACACGTGCCGGTCGCGCCCGGCCAGTCCGTCGATGTGGCCGATCGCTGCCACTGGCAAGCGCGTCGCAAGGCGGTGGTGCGACTCCGAACCGATTGGCTCGACCGCTGGCCGGAGACCGAAACCGGCGCACGCGAAGCGATCAAAGACGCCCTCAAGCAGTTCGCCGAAGACCCGGACGCAATGCCCGATCGCGAGCAACTGCTGGAATGGCTGCATGAGATCGCCGCCCACGAGGCGGCTCCGGACTGGCTACGAGAGGCCGTGGCGCGCGGGCTGCCGCTTCGCTCGCGTCCGGAAGTTGTGCCGCATCCATTCGGCGGCCTGGTCATTCGTGGCCGAATCCGAGTGCCCTCGGAACAGCCGCTGGCCGCCTCCGAGACCTTCAGTACGGAAGACGACACCGCGTCGGCCACCGAGCAAGTAACGCTTGGTCGGCACCTCCACGCGGTGGGTCGCCGCGCCGCCCACTATGCTCGCCTTTGCCACCTGCCCGAGCGGCTGGCGGCGACCTTGGAGCTTGCCGGTCGGCTGCACGACTTAGGCAAGGCCGACCGGCGATATCAGGCGTTCCTGTTCGGCGGCCATCGCCGGGTCGCGGATTTGGCCCGGGACGTGTTCGCCAAGTCGTCCGGGCTGCGCGACAACCGGCGCGGCTACGACGACGCGTGGGAGGCCGCCGGCCTGCCCGACAACTTCCGGCACGAGATGCTCTCGGTCCAGCTTGCAGAGCACTGTCCCGAGCTCATTGAGCGGCTGGCCGGCGGCGGCGGCAACGATGATCGCGGCGGCGGCGTGCCGCTGGAGCTGGTCGACCGCGACCTTCTGCTTCACCTCATCGCCATGCACCACGGCTACGGGCGGCCCTTGGCCCCAGTCGTGTTCGACAACGCCGATGAGGACGACCTAGCCCTGTGGCTTCCCGTCGGCGAAGAGTCGATTGACATATCCGGATCGGCCCGCCGGCAGTGGCCGCCGCCGCACCGGATCGACAGCGGCGTGCCCGAACGCTTCTGGCGCCTGGTCCGCCGCTACGGCTGGTGGGGGCTGGCCTGGCTGGAAGCGCTTTTCGTCCTGGCCGACCACCGCACCAGCGAAGATGAAGCCCAAGCCGGCTCGGACGATCAGGAACAAAGCTCGCGTATTCTTCAGCAGGCTGCAGGAGTCTCGTAATGAACCAGCAGAGCACAAACAGCAGAGGTCAGATCACGTTGATCGGGCTGGTGGGCAGCAATCCTCTAGCCTTTCTTGCAGCCGTCGGCACGCTGCGAACGCTGGCCACTGCCTGGCCCGACCGAAACGTCCGCATGTTCTGGAAACGACAGGCCGGCTGGACCCCGGTGCTGGCCGCCGACTGCGATCTAGACGAAGAGTCCCTCATCGCCGCTTTGCATCAGCAACTGCGCGGAATGCAAGACCATCCGGCCCTGAGCGTCGACGACAATCTGAAACTGCCGCCCGATCGGTTCCGCCGGTATGCAGCCGATGCGGTCGAGCATGCTCAGGCGACCGGCGATCGCACGTGGGCCGACTTCGTCGCCGCCTTCGGATGCGATGCCCTGGCAGAAGACAAGGTGATTCAAGACACGGCGTTTCGCACCATGAGCGGCGCCGGCCACCAGCATTTCTTGAAAACGATGCGCGAGCTGGTGGAAGTTACCGAGCCGGACCATCTCGCCAAGGCCTTGTTCCAGCCTTGGACCTACGAAGACGACCGCCCAAGCCTGCGTTGGGACCCGGAAGACGACCGCCGCTACGCCCTGCGCTGGAACGAACCGAGCGGTGATCCGATTCGCACCGTCCGTGGCGCCAACCGGCTAGCCATTGAAGCGTTGCCGTTGTTCCCCACCGCTCCGGTCGGTTCCTCACTGGAGACGACCGGCTTCCAGACGGGCGGCAGCCGCGAAACCTTTCTCACTTGGCCTATCTGGGAAACACCGGCGTCCGTCGACGTCGTACGCACGTTACTAGCCATGCACGAGCTGCAGACCGAGCGGCCCGATCGGCGTGTCCTACTCGCTCAAGGGATCGTTGAAGTCTACCGTTGCCAGCGTCTGACAATCGGCAAGTACCGCAATTTCGGACCTGCCGCGCCCGTGTAATGTGTCGAAGCGAACCCCTGCCGCCACGTGGACCGCGCACGGAGCCCGGGAGCCTCTACCGACGGCCTGCGGTGGGCACACGCATGGTTTGTCGAAAGGCGTTCGCGTAAAGCGACCGGCTGCTGCCCGCCGCGTGGCTGGGCCACGCGGCGATGGTAACTATTCCAGTGGGTTGATCCACAACTTATACTCGTGACCGCCGAGCAGATTGGCCAACGCCGAGCATACATGCATCGCGATCGGCTTTGCTGCCGTGCCGGCTGACGGCGGCTATTGGCCTGTTTGCAGCAGAGAGAGGAAAGGTCAACATCACATGGCGAAGAAAGCATCTGGCAAGAAGAAGCGTGGCGGGAAGAAGAAGGCGGACTGGGCGGAAGCGAAGCGGCGGGCCAGGCTGTCGGCTGAGGAGGTGCAGATGGCGAAAGAGTTGGGCATGGGGCCCAAGTCGGTCATCAAGAACATCCCGAACCGGAGCGAGCGGTGGAAGGAACCAGTGGGTGAGTGGATAAGAAAGCTGTACCGCAAGAGGTTCGGGAACAGGCGGCCGGCGATTCCGAAGCGGGGTTGAGAAGGCGGCCAGGAAGACGATAGGGAGGCAGGATCAGCGAGTATCAGTACATTCA
>CAYSAG010000178.1:0-10562 GCA_964428935.1 uncultured Planctomycetaceae bacterium
AGTGTGACCTGGTGCTGGTCATGACGGTCGAGCCCGGATTTGGCGGCCAAGCGTTTCTGGACGAGTGTGTTCCAAAAATCGAGCGGCTGGCACAGGCTTTGCCAGACGGAGTCCTGCTGGCAGTCGACGGTGGCATTGGTGGGTCGACCGTCGGACGGGCGGCCGCCGCCGGCGCGGAGATGTTCGTCGCCGGCAGTGCAGTGTTCGACTCGCAAGACTACGCAGCGGCCGTGTCGGAGTTGAGGCAACTGGCGGAAGCAACCACAACGTCAACTCGTTAGTAGACAGTTGGCAAGTGCGTCTGAACCCAAAGGAGCAAGTAACAATGCCGACGGTGTTCCTGGTCCGGCCGGGCCGGACCGACTTCGACGAGCAGGACCGTATTCAAGGGGCATTGGACTTGCCGCTGAATCAGGCCGGCGAAGCCGACGTGGCTCGGTTGATCGAGCAGCTCAGTCGAACCTCCATCGACGTCATTTACACCAGCCCGAACGACCCGGCTCGCAGTACGGCCGAAGCGCTGGCCGACAACCTGGGGCTGAAGGTCAAGAAGTGTGAGGACTTGCGGAACCTGAACTGCGGGCTTTGGCAGGGCCTGCAGGTCCAGGAGCTGCGGCAAAAGCAGCCTCGGGTGTTCAAGCAATGGCGGGAATGCCCCGAGACGGTCAGCCCGCCGGGCGGGGAGCCGGTGGCGGAGGCTATTGAGCGGGTCGAGCGGGCGGTCCGCAAGCTGCTGAAGAAGCATCGAAGCTTCGCCATTGTGGCTTCCGAACCGGTCGCCACTCTTGTAAGCTGTGCGGTCCGAAAAACCAAGCCCGCCTTTCCAGAGATGTCTCGAGCGAAGAGCTCGGCGCCGCCGGTGGAAGTGATCGAGGTCGGCGAGAACGGAGAGGCCACGGACCGGTCGGAGTCGCGGGTCCAATACAAAGTTCGCTGAGAAACGGACGCCGGCTTGTTGAGCGGCCGAGGGCACGGGCAACCAGGTCGAGCGGCGGTACAGCCAGGCCTCGCGTTTCTTTCTTCGCGCCGTCGCAAGCCGGAACGGAGAGTCGCTGAAATGGGTGCAGCCAAGAAACCGGATTTGGCTTCCTGGGCCGCGCACCTGTCTCGCCCGAAGCGGGGAGTTCCCGAGGGTCTGTGGATTCGGTGCGACGGCTGTCAGGCAACTGTTTTCCGCAAGGCGGTCGAGCGGAACCTGGGGGTGTGTCCCGAGCCGAACTGCGGCCACCACTTCTACGTGTCCGCTCAGACCCGAATCAAGCAGCTCTTGGACGAGGACAGTTTCGAGGAGTGGTTCGCCGACATGACGTCGTGCGACCCGCTGGGCTTCGTCGACAAGAAGCCGTACCCGGAGCGGCTGAAAGCAGAGCAGCGGAAGACGGGCTTGCGAGAAGCCTGCATTACCGGACGCGGCTACTTGCGCGGCCGACCGCTGGTCATCGGAATCACGGACTCGGCCTTCATCATGGGGAGCATGGGCTCGGTGGTCGGCGAGAAACTGACGCGGGCCATTGAAGCCGCGACGGAGCTGCGTCTTCCGTTGGTCATTGTCAGTGGGTCTGGGGGCGGAGCCCGAATGCACGAGGGTATTCTTTCGCTCATGCAAATGGGCAAGGTCTCGGCCGCTTTGGCCAAATTCCACGAAGCGGGCGGATTGTACATTTCCGTCCTGACGAATCCGACCATGGGTGGGGTGGCGGCCAGCTTCGCGTCGCTGGGAGACATTGTGCTGGCGGAGCCGAAAGCGTTGATCGGCTTTGCGGGCCCACGCGTGGTTCAGGCGACCGTCCGGACGCCACTGCCGGAGGGATTCCAGACCAGCGAGTTCCTGCTGAAGCACGGGTTCATCGACCGGATCGTCCACAGACACCACCTGCGCAGCGAAATCGCTCGCATCATCGACTACTGCTGGCGGTAGCGGCGGCTCGAGGTCTACCCGACTTGGCGCCGAAAGGGGAGGCCGAAGCCGGAGCAAGCCGTCGGGCGCCGTCCAAAACGAAAGACGCCGCTGTCTGCGGGCCACGGCGGCTGTTCTGACTTTGTCTCTCTTCGCTCAATCTCTGCCCGGGGCGACCACGTCACTTTCGCCGGGCGGACCGAACTGCGGGGCGCGGCGATGAACTTCTTGCAACGACTGTTCGGCAAAGGCCCTCGAAAACCGAAGCTCCCGAAAGTCGACATCCACAAGCGTTTCGATTTGATTGTCCGGCTGGGCCCCGGCAGCATGTCGAAGGTTTGGAAGGCCCGGGACCGCAAGACGGGAATGCTGGTCGCCCTGAAGATTCTCGACAAACGCAAGACGGAACAGTTCGAGGCCCGTTTCCGCGGGCTCAACAAACCCACGGAAGGAGAAATCGCCGTCCAGCTCCGACACCCCAATATTGTGCGCACCTATGAGTACGGATTGACGCGGCAGGGCGAGCCATTCCTGGTCATGGAGCTGATCGAAGGGGTGAGCTTGGAGTTCCTGGTCGAGGTGCAGAACGAGCAAATGAAGCGGCACCGGCTGGACTACATGATTCAGTTGGGAGAAGCCGTCGCCTACCTGCACCGCAGCGGATGGATTCACCGCGACATCTGTCCGCGGAACGTTTTGGTCGACAAGGACAACGTGCTCAAAATCATCGACTTCGGCCTTGTCGTGCCGAACACCGAACCGTTCCGGCGGCCGGGCAACCGTACGGGCACGGCCAACTACATGGCTCCCGAGCTGATCAAGCGCCAATGGACCGACCACCGAATCGACATTTTCTCTTACGCCGTGACTTGCTACGAAATGTGCTCGGGCAAGCTGCCCTGGGAAGCCGTGCAGTCGCTGGAAATGGTCCTGCGACGCATCAACCAGCCACCGCGCGACATTCGCGAACTCGTGCCGGGCATCGACGACGAGCTGGCTGACGTCATCATGCGTGGACTGGCCGCGGACCCGAACCAGCGGTGGCAGTCGGCCGAAGAAATGACGACTCGGTTCCGAGCCATTCAGGAGCGGTTGCGGATGCAGGGTGGACCGCCGTCGCAGAAGACGGCCCCCGAGAAGACACGTCCGGACGGCCCGTCACCGGCTTTGGAACGGCGCCGCCTTCCCCCGTCGTCGACCGGGACGTCGTCCGCGGTCTCGGACAAGCCCGCCCGCCAGCCTCCCGCCAAAAAAGGCTCAAGCAAGCGGCCACCGTCCCGACGGACGCCTCGCGGGCCCGAAGCTCCGGCAGCCCCGGCGGACAGCCCGAAGAAAGCCGCTCCGCCCGCCTCCGAGCAAAGCTCGAAAAGACGCAGCGAGCAGACGCCACCGGCGACCGACACCTCTGTGCAAAAATCACCTCAACCCGACTCTCGTTCGGACGAACAGACGGAAGGCGACAACTGAGGGAACCGTAACCGAAGATGGACCGACTCGCCCACTTGAACGCCGCCCAGCGGGAGGCCGTCGAAACGCACGAAGGGCCGTTGCTGGTGCTGGCCGGCGCCGGAACCGGAAAGACACGCGTCATTACCTACCGCATGGCCGAGCTGGTTCGGCGAGGCACGTCGCCGGACCGAATCCTGTCCGTCACCTTCACCAACAAAGCCGCCCGAGAAATGCTCGAACGCACCCGGGCGCTGCTCGGCAAACGACTCCGCCGCAAACCGCTGGTCTGTACGTTCCACTCCTTCTGTGTTCGCGTCTTGCGTCAAGACACGCCGGCAATCGGCTACCCGGTTCACTTCGTCATCTATGACCGGGGCGACCAGGAGTCGGTTGCGCGGACGGTCTTGCGGGACCTTCGCGTCGCCGACAAATCGCTCCGCCCCAGCGACCTGCTCGACTTCATCAGTCGCTGGAAAATGGCCAACGTCACTCCGCAACGGGCCGCCGAGCTGGCCGAAACCGACCTGGACTACCTGGCCGCGCTCGCCTACCGCAAGTACCAGGCCAAGCTGAAAGCCAGCGCTGCCGTTGACTTCGACGACCTGCTCCTTTTGACCAACCAGCTGTTCGCCGAGCACCCGGAGGTGCTCGAGCGTCACCAACGACGGTTCGACTACGTGCAGATTGACGAGTACCAAGACACGAACGCGGCTCAGTTTCAGCTGGTCGAAGCCTTGGTGCGTCCGCACCGCAACTTGTGCGTTGTCGGCGACGACGACCAATCGATTTACAGTTGGCGGGGGGCGGACGTCTCTCACATTCTCAACTTCCAGGCCCACTTTCCCGAAGCCAAGGTCATTCGTTTGGAGGTCAACTACCGCTGCACGGACCAAATCTTGAAGCTGGCCAACCGGTTGATTCGGTTCAACCGTCAGCGGCACGACAAGACTCTGGTCGCCCGGAAGAAGTCCTCGCAGCCCGTTCGGCTCTTGCGGTTCCAAACCGAAGAAGAGGAAGCCCGCGGCGTCGTCCGCGAGATTCGCGAGTTGATTCGGCAACAGGTGCGCCCCGAGGACATTGCCATTCTGTTCCGCACGAACGAGCAGCCTCGGGTTTTCGAGACCGAGCTGCGGCGGGCCCGTGTGCCGTACACGCTGATTGGCAGCCAGTCGTTTTTCGACCGCCGAGAAATCCGCGACCTGCTGGCCTACTTGAAAGCGGTCGCCAACGCCGACGACGAAGTTTCGCTGCTTCGCATTGTCAACACGCCGCCGCGAGGCATTGGCACGAGCACGGTCCAAAAGCTGGTCGAACACGCCGTTCGGACGGGCGTGCCTTTTTGGCAGGCCGTTGAGCAACTCGGCGAGCAAAAGCAACTTCCCTCGAAAGCACTGTCGGCCCTGCGTGAGCTGAGGGCCCTGTTGGAACAGTTCCGCAGCCGAATGGAGTCGGAACCGGAGAAATTGCCCGAGTTGCTGCGTGAGCTGGTCGAGCAAGTCGGCTACCGCAGCGAAATCGAGCGGACGTACAAGTCGGTCGAGCAGCAAGAGGCTCGCTGGGCGTCGGTCGAACAACTCATTAACGCGGCCGCGTCCTACGTGGAAGAGGCGGAGCGACCGTCGTTGCTCGAATTCCTTGAAGAAATCGCGCTGCTCGGCCGCGACGAAGAAACCGACAAAGACGACCTTTTGGCCCAGCGGTCGATCAAACTGCTGACGCTGCACAGCGCCAAAGGGCTGGAATTTCCTCGCGTCTACCTGGTCGGTCTTGAAGAAGGACTGCTTCCCCACCGAAAATCGATTGCGGCCGACGACGGAGCCATTGAGGAGGAACGACGGCTGGCCTACGTGGGCGTGACTCGGGCCATGGACCACTTGACGCTCACCTACGCAGCCACTCGCATGAAATGGGGCAAACGACGACCGGTGCTGCCGTCCCGGTTTTTGTGGGAAATGCGGGGCGAATCGGCGCCGGACGAACTGCTGGCCGAGGCCGTCCAAGACGCGGCCGCCGAGCGGACGGTGCGACGTTGAGCGGCTGGGGGGCGAGGAGCCCGGTCCTGAGCACCAGCCCCACACCAAGACACGCAAGGAGGGAACCGGTGCAAAGAAACGTGGTGACAAACGCCCTGGCGACGCTCGTGGCCTTCTTCGCTGTGGGCCTCTTCGACCAACCGTCGCTACCGGCCCAAGACGTGCCTCCGGGCGGCGACTCGTTCGCTCGGGCCCGCGAGCGAATGGTTCGCGAGTTCCTGATTCCCGAAGGAATCGACGACCCGCGCGTCCTGCAAGCCATGCGGACCGTGCCTCGACACCTCTTCGTGCCGCCGCCGCACCGCGCTCAGGCTTACCAAGACATGGCCCTGCCGATTGGACACGGCCAGACGATTTCCCCGCCGTTCATCGTGGCCTACATGACTCAAACAATCGACCCGCAACCGACCGACCGGGTGCTCGAAATCGGCACCGGCAGCGGCTACCAGGCGGCCGTGCTCTCGGGACTGGTGCGTGAGGTTTACACGATTGAAATCATTGAGCCATTGGGACGCCGCGCGGCCAAGCTTTTGGAACAGCTCGGCTACGACAACGTCCACGTCAAAATCGGCGACGGCTACCTGGGCTGGCCCGAGCACGCTCCGTTCGACAAAATCATTGTCACCTGCTCGCCTGAGAACGTTCCTCGTCCGTTGGTGGAGCAGCTGCGAGACGGCGGCCGGATGCTCATTCCGTTGGGTCAGCGTTACCAGCAAACCTTCTACCTGCTCGAAAAACACGACGGCCGCTTGCAGACAAAGCGTCTGCTCCCTGCGTTGTTTGTCCCCATGACCGGCTTGGCCGAGGCGGAACGTCGGGACCGCCCGGACCCGTTGCACCCCAAGCTGCTCAACGGCAGCTTTGAGCGGGACGAGAACGGCGACGGCCGCGCAGACGGCTGGTACTACCAGCGGCAGGTGCGTCGAATCGCCGCTCCGGACGCCCCGGACGGATACTACTGCGTCGTTTTCGAAAACCAAACGCCCGGTCGGTTGTCTCAACTGCTGCAGGGTTTTGCCGTCGACGGCCGAGCCGTCGGGTTCTTGCAGGTCAGCGTGGCTGCTCGTCTGGACCAAGCCCGGCCGGGCAACGCGCCGAATGAGCTGCCCGGGCTGTCGGTCTACTACTTCGACTCCGAACGGAAAATCATTGGTGCCGAGGTCATTGGGCCGTGGACGCGCCCGCGGGGCTGGCGGCACTACCAGCGACGGCTGCCTGTGCCGTCCGCGGCGCGCGAGGCCATTCTGCGGGTCGGGCTGAACGGAGCGACTGGGCGTCTGAGCGTCGACGACGTCCGCTTGCAAGCCGTGCCGCGGTGAGGGCTCTCACACGGCCTCCGACCGGCGGCACCGAACGCGTGCAGGCGGTCGGTTGCCGCGCCTCAAACAAGTCGTTACAAGTGGGCCGTGGTCGGTCCAAGCGGCTCGCAAACCGAGAACCGTTCATCGAAGAGGGAGTGATGCCATGAAACCGCCGATTCGTGTTGCCGTGACGGGTGCTGCCGGTCAAATCGGGTACGCGCTGGTGTTTCGACTCGCCTCCGGCGAAGTGTTTGGTCCAGACCAGCCGGTCATCTTGCAGCTGATCGAACTGCCCGACGTCCTTCCCAAGCTGGACGGCGTGCACATGGAGCTGGACGACTGCGCCTTCCCCACTCTGGCCGACGTGGTCAAGGTCGACAGCGACCACCTGGAAGACGGATTCGCCGACGCCAATTGGATTCTGCTGGTGGGCAGCGTGCCCCGAAAAGCGGGAATGGAGCGGAGCGACCTGATTCGAGTGAATGGCCCCATTTTCGTCGACGCGGGCAAAGCCATTCAGGCGGCCGCTGCGAAAGACGTTCGAATTCTGGTCGTCGGAAACCCCTGCAACACGAACTGTCTGATTGCCATGAACAACGCACCGGACGTGCCGCGGGACCGGTGGTTTGCCATGACTCGGCTCGACCAGAACCGAGCCATGGCTCAGCTGGCGAAAAAGGCGGGCCGGCCTGTTTCATCGGTCAAGAAGGTCGCCGTCTGGGGCAACCACTCCACGACGCAGTTCCCAGACTTCTACCACGCCACGATCGACGGCCAACCGGCAACCGAGGTCATTCAGGACGAGGAGTGGCTGAAGACCGAGTTCCTGACGACGGTGCAGAAACGCGGTGCGGAGGTCATTAAAGCCCGAGGCGCTTCCAGCGCTGCTTCGGCTGCGAACGCGGCCATCGACAGCATCAAGAGCCTGATTACACCCACTCCGGCCGACGACTGGTTCAGCGCGGCCGTCTGCAGCGACGGCAGCTACGGCGTCGACGAAGGCCTCATTTCCAGCTTCCCGCTGACGAGCGACGGGCAGAGCTGGAAAATCGTCCAAGGAATCGAGCACAACGACTTCGCGAAAGAGAAAATCGCCGCGTCGGTCGAGGAGCTGAAGAAAGAACGCGACACCGTCCGCGACCTGCTCCCGTAGACTCGGCGAGAAACGGACGCTGTCAACCACGGGAAGCGCTGCAAGCGACCGGTTCGGTTCGCGCGGAGCGGCCGCGAGGCCGGCGGAGGTCTGCCGCGAGGTGGCGGTCCCCACGAACCGGGAACGAATCACGCACCCGGGCGGAACGGCGCGGGCTCGCGCAAGGCAGCGCCGTGTCTCAAGGCCGGTGCGCCGACTCCCCTGCCTGACCTCGTGGCGTCTGCTCTGCAGCGAGCAACGCCGCCAGCGAGTCCACGTCGCTCGGCCGGCCGACCAAGTACACCGGTTCGTCGCCGAACGCCTCCAGCCCCTCCAGTCGGTTCCCCATCATTCCGTAAACCGTCAACCGCTTGACGAGTTGTCGGGCCTTGGGGCTGAGCGGCATGGACTCACCGTCTGTCCACGCGACCAACAGCTTGTCGCTAGGTCGAGTGAAGCTGTAGACGAACAGCGGCCCCGTCTCGCTCACCGGCTTGCCCGGCCCCGTTCCGGGACGAAGGAGCCAAGCCATTGCGTTGGCCGCCACGAAAAACTTGTGGGGACGCGGACCGTAGTCGAACAGCATGTCGAAATGCACGGCGTTGCGTTTGACGTTCATGCCGATTGGCCAAGTTCGCTGGTGAAAGAAAACTTTCGAGACGCCGTGACTGAACAGCACCGTCAGGTACTTGACGTTGTACGCGGTTGCCGTGCGCTCGTCGCCATTTGACAGGTAGTGGTTGAACCCCGCGTGCCGGAAATTGGGAAAGTCGTTCGAGTACTTGCCGTACTCCGTGAACCAGACGTCGCGCCGCAGACCGTGCTTCTTGAGGAACTCTTGAATGGCCTGCACGTGACGAAGAAACCGACGAGTGCTGTTGTACAACGCGTAGACGTGCTCGCTGAGCAGGTCCGCCGCACGGGTGGCTTCGACGTTCCCGCGTTCGTCGTCTCCGTAGTAGACCAAGCCGCAGCGCATGACTTGCTGCCCTTCGCCGACCCTGGCCGCCTCTTCTTTGACAACGCGCAGGAATTCGCCGTACTTCTCCGACACGGACCACTCGCGAGTCTTTCCACGGTACGGCTCATTCAGCACTTCCCACACGTTCGTCCGACCGTGGTAGCGCTGAATGCAGCGTCGCACGTAGCGGCGGTAGTCGTCCATGGACCGGGGCAGGTACCACAGGTCCTCGAAGGCGTCGCCGAGCCGCTTGCCACGAGCGGACGGTGGTCCGGAACTGGCCCAACCGGCCGACGGGTCGGGAAGAACCGCCAAGACGTGCAGTCCGAATCGCTCGGCTCGCTTGAAAAACAAGTCCGGTCCGTCGAACCGCCACTGCCCCTCTTGAGGCTCGACGTTGTCCCACTTCAGCGACCAGTCCCGAACCCAGTACACGCCCGCGTCTTGGGCCAGTCGCTGGAGCAGGTCGGAGTAGTACGGGTGGTTGGTGCCAAAGCGAGCTTCCCGACCTCCGTACGTCTTCGCGTACGGGTAAATGACGACGAAAGGTACCTCGACCCGGCGGTCGACTCCCCGCACCCGTGCGGTCAAGCGGTAGTAGCCGTTGACTCGAATGGGTAGCTCCAGCCGACGCAGCGGCCGCGAGCGGTCGAGCACGCGGACGGCTCGGTACACCGTCCGGCCGCGGTAGTCCTCCACGGCCAGTTCGAGCGTTGCCTTCGGAACGTCCCGTGCAAAGGCGGATTCGACCTCGAAGACGACCGGTTCGCCCTTGTAGTAGATTCCTCCAGGACGCTTCGCGACAACGGCCACCGAAACGGGCTGACCAGGTTCGTACGGCGTGGCCTCGCCCCCACGCTCCACCTGCACCGCGTCGACCCACACCGTCCCCGGCTCGCCGCCGTGAGCCTGAATCTGCGGAAAGCCGAACAAGTCCTTTGCCGAAAAGCTCAGCGTGTACCGACACCACTGCCCGGTCACCGTCACCTTCTTGACGACGCGTTCGCCGGTCATGAACAACACGCCCAGCTCAACCGGAACGGAAGGCGGGTCGGCTTTCAAGTACGCGGAGAAGGTGTAGCGTGCGTCCTTCTCGAACCGCAACCAACCGTTCAGAGCGAACGGGACGTCGGCGTGCACCACCCGCCGGGCCTTCGGGTAGTCGCTGTAGCCGACCGGCAGGCGGTCGAGCGCCAGGTCAATGCGAGCGGCTCGCCGCCCGTGACAGGCGTGCTCCCCGTCGACTTGGACCACGTTGTAGTCGAAGTTCTCGGTGCCCCAGCCACTCAGGCCAACTTCGAAGCTGCCGTTCGGAACCAAGTTCTTCGTCGTTGCCGGTTTCGTCGTGCGCTCGAGTTGCCGCCGGACCGGATTGACCTCAATGGGACTCAGCGAAGTCTCACGCACTTGCACGTCCGCGACTTCGAGAACACCAGGCGACTCGAAAAAAATTTCGAACCGCGTCTTCTGGCAGTCGAAATTGGGCGTGACCACCAGCTCGACCCGGCTCCACTGCTCCGTAACAGGCACAGCTCGCCGAACGACCGTCGCCCACGGTTGTGTTCGCATGACCGCCACTTCAGCGTTAGCCGCAGACATGCGGTGCTTGCGGACCCAAAACGTAATGAGCAACTTCCGACCACGCCGACACCGCACGGTTCCGTCTTGCGAAAGAATGACCCACGCCGAGGAAGCCTCCTCCGGGAACTTCGTGCACTCAATGCGGACCGCCCTCGTGCCCTTCGGGCCGGCGGTCACCTCCCAACGTCCCTCGACTCCTTTGCCGGTG